>NZ_JAFMHR010000154.1 GCF_017854415.1 Yoonia sp.
ATTGACTGCTTCATCCGCGGAGTGGCCATCGACTTCCCCAAATGCAGCGCCCTGTTGTCAAAGTCCGTTTTGGGAAAGCTGCACTGCAGCATCTTGATACTCGGTCAATGACTGCAATGGGCCGTTCGTTTCAGGCAAATCGACGTATGGCCGGCCGATGCTGCGGTGCATCCGATGGCCGCAACGAGCCCTCTTTAACTGCTTTCTGTAGAGCAGCGAATGGCCGCTTTGCAAGTCTGGCCTAGCGAAATCGTGAGACATTCTTGCGTAGATCGTATGAAGCTATGCCAATTGCTTGATGCGCATCTCATCCAGAATCGCTCCAAATTTCTGAAGATCAAAATCCTCAGCAAGGGCACGCGCAAACAGCGCTTGTTGCGTTTCAGGTGCAAGCCCCCCTTTTGGGGGATCTCGGTCCAAATTGGTCGGGAATGAATACCCTTCTGCCGATGCGGCAATTGCAGCCCTTAGGTTTGAAACGCCTAATGTCCTGTTATGGTGTGCGGCCAACGCATGGGGATACAGCAGTTTGCACATCTTCTCACGGTCTACGGTTTCCATGGCACGCCCGAACGCAGACGACACTTGCAACAAATTGGCCATGCGGTGAATATTACTGCTCGTATTTGCGCCTGCCGCATGAAAGAGTGCTGGGTTGAAAAATAGGGCATCCCCTTTGGCCAGCGGCAATTGAATGCATCGCTCTTCAAACAGCGCGCTAAAATCGTCCTGTCGCCACGCGGCATAACCTGCACGGTAAAGTTGCGAGAATGGCAAAAGCTTTGTTGGGCCGCTTTCAATCGGCATGTCACAATGTGCGACGGCACCTTGCAGCGTCAGTGCAGGCGAAAGGTCATGCACATGTGCGGGATATTCCGCAATAATTTCAGCGGTTTGAAAGCCGAGGTGATAGTCTCTGTGGGCTTGCTGTGCCGCACCGCCTGGATGAACCAGATTGATCTGAGCTGTCATCTGATAATTCGGACCAAGCCATGCCTCACAGGCTGCAGCGATGGATGTGTTGGCGAAGTATCGCAAAAACACCTCCGGAGCCTCTTCGCAGAGTTTCTGTAAGGAATTCCAAATCCTGTCGTTGGAGCCTGACGCTGCGAAATGGTCACCTCCGTCGCCGCTTGCCAGTTTTTCGGAGGCAATGATTTGTTCGTATATCGCGGTGGCCTCGTCCAGGACGACAGTGTCGGCGTAAGCCCCGCGCAGAACAAGAACACCCGCGCCCGCCTGAAGGACACGGGCCCATTCGGCCATAATCATCCGGCGTTGCTCTTTGTCCTCAAGCGATGGGCGCAACCTTTGCATGTCATAAACTGGGATATTCTTTTGAATGTCGGCTGCGTTCGGAATGGTTGATGGGTTTGTAGTTTGACCGATAAGCGCGGTGAATGCGTCAAGATCACATGCTGCGCTATCAAAATATCCTGCATCAGTGTCGATATGGCGGCTCATTGAATGTCTCCCTGTGTTGCCCTCACTGTGCGGTAATGAAACCTTGATTGGTTTCCCAAAAAACATCAGAAACACATCAAATGACACATCGGTTTCCAATTAAAGAAGTTGCCAGACAGTCGGGGCTCAGCACTGCGACAGTTGACCGCGTGATAAACAATCGCGCGAATGTCAGCCCGCAAACCAAGGCACGTGTTGCCGCCGCTATTTTGGAACTTGAAGGACAAGAGGCGCAATTGACCGCCCGTGGGCGACGTCTGTTTTTCGATTTTGTTATCGAGGCACCAACGCGCTTTAGCCGTGAAGTCCAGCAAGCTGCGGAACAGGTTTTGCCTCGGATCGGGAGTGCCGTGTGCCGTCCAAGGTTCCAAACGCAAGAAATTATGGGCGAAGACGATGTCGCCGCAGCTTTGTCGCGCATCGCCAAACGTGGTAGCCACGGCGTGTGCATCAAGGCGCGCGATCTACCGACGATACGGGCAGCGGTGGATCAATTGATCGCGTCAGGCATTCCAGTGGTCACGTTGGTCACCGACCTGACCACCACAAAGCGCCTTGCCTATGTCGGCCTTGATAATCCAAGCGCAGGTCGCACGGCGGCCTATTTGATTGCGAAAACGGTCGGCGACAGTGCGGGAACAGTTCTGACCTCAAGAAGTAATGATCGGTTTTTGGGGGAGGAAGAGCGAGAAGTGGCGTTCAAGGCGACCCTGACCCGGCTGTGTCCATTCCTGTACATCATAGAAGCAAGTGGTGGCAGCGGCGTGAATTATGAAACATCGCGCATCATGCAAAATATTGTCGCAGGTCTGGACCAAATACGTGCCGTATATTCGATGGGCGGCGGCAACACGGCGATTTTGAATGCCCTCGAACAGAACGGGTCGCTGCCTGATGTTTATGTGGCCCACGATCTGGACAACGATAACAGACGGTTAATCGAAGATGGACGACTCAGCTTTGTACTGCACCATGATCTTCGCGTTGATCTACAAAACGTGTTCCAAGCCTTCTTGCATCATCACAAGCTCATGCCCGCTCCGCTTGATACAACCATATCTCATATTCAGGTTGTTACTCCGGAGAATGTTCCACCTCACAACAGGCGCTTCTAAAAGCGGACAATTGCGCAAAAGCAGCGAAAGCTCACTGTGTCCGCGTTGTGTGAGTTCATGCGGGGCGCAGCGAAAGGCGGATATTCCTAGACCAGCCATTGGTGATCTGCGCAGCTAACGGCTGATCAGAGCCCATTGTGACCAATGCTGCAGCCCGCTTAAATGGCGGCTTCCGGAAGCATAGCAGGCGTTCACTGATAGTCTAAAATGCCAATCTTTAGTTCGGTTCTGAACTTTACTTAGCCAAAAGAAATGCGAGCTGCGCGGCAGATGTGACGCCGTCAATTAGCCTTACAGCTTCAGTTTCACCAAAATACGCCGGAATATGGACCATGCCAGCGCACCCAAGAACAACTATACTAACCTTGTCTTCTACGATGGCACGTTTGATTTCCCCGACCACGGCAGGAGCTGTTCCGGCGGGGTTTGCTTCCAGATCTAAAACCGGGACACCACAGGCGCGGACGCGAGCCAGTTTTGATGTGAAGCCGGAAGCGTGGATGTTGTCTTCCAGAATAGGCACAGAAACGGCCAAAGTAGTCACAACTGAAAAACGTCCACCTGCCAGAACCGCCATGTGATAGGCCGCTTGGCCGATGCCAATGACGGGACAGGTGGCTATTTCGCGGGCTGCGACCAGCCCCGTATCGTCAAAGCAGCCGATGATAATAGTCTTCGCGCCTGCATCACATGCTTTGCGAACAAGCGCCAATAAGGGTGGGATGCAGGCTGCGCCGTCCTCAGATCCCTGGATTGCGGCGGGCCCTTCGAGGGATGTCCAGCCTTCCAGTGCGACGCCCGCTTTCGATGCTGTTTCCACCATCGCTTGGGTCATAGCCTCAGTGCTGTTTGGGTTGATCAAGACGATCATCAGACGGCCTTTCCCGCGTCGCTGCCTGCGCGCGCTTTGCGCCGATTGCTAAGGAGTGCGAGTGCGAGGAACACTCCGATGATCAATAGCGAGAACAGCGTCGTCAGCGTGCCAAGCGCATACAGCACAGGCGACGTAACATTGGTCGTCATCCCGTAAATTTCTAGAGGCAAGGTATTGTAGCTGCCTGCCGTCAACAAAGTGCGCGCGAATTCGTCATAGCTGAGCGTAAAGCCGAACAACGCCACGCCAATCAGTGAGGGTGCAATGATCGGCAACACGACATAGCGGATGGTCTGCCAAGGTGTGGCACCCAGATCGCGGGCGGCTTCTTCGAAGCTTTTGTCGAAACGATTGAAGACGGCAAACATGATCAGCAGGCCGAATGGCAGCGTCCATGTCAGTTGTGCGCCAAAACCGGAGGTCGACCAATGCACGTTGAGCCCACTTTGCGAGAACAGCAGGCCCACGCCCAGGGACACAAGGATCGACGGGATCACCAGCGCCGTGATTATCAGGTAAAACAGAATGCCTGAGCCTGCGAATTTCTTGCGGAAGGCTAAGCCGCCCATAACCGAGACGACCACCGTTGTAACCATGACCATCAGGCCCAACACGATTGAACGACGAAAGCTGCCCTAGATGTCGCCGACGGCCTGTTGTTCGAACAGGTCATAAAACCAATACATCGACACGCCGCGCATCGGGAATGTCAGCCCACCCCCCTCACCTTGGAACGACAGTATGCCAATCGTTAGGGTCGGACCGTAAAGGAACAGCACAAACAGCACGAAGAACGCGGAGAGGACGTAGAACGATCTTGGGCGCGGTTCCATTAAAGTTCCTTCCGAATGTCGACAAAGCGCAAAAGGATGCCGATGGTGATCAGCACGGTTGCCAGCAACACAATCGCCGTGGCCGACGCGCTTGGGTATTGCAGCAAGGCGATGTCGTTTGAGATCAAACGACCGACGTTCGCGGATTGGCTGCCCGACATGAAGCGCACTGTGATGAAATCGCCCATCACGAGTGTGACCACGAAAATGGTGCCGATCATAATGCCAGGCTTGGTCAACGGGATAATGACGTTCCACAAAATTTGCGCACCGTTTGCGCCTGCATCCCGCGCAGCCTCGATCAAGGATTTGTCGATCCGCATCATCGTGTTGAAGATCGGGACGACCATGAACAGCGTGTAGAGGTGCACAAAGGCGAGGATGACGGCGAAATCTGAGAACAGCAGCCACTCGACCGGTTCGTCTATGACGCCCCAGGACATCAGCGTGGAATTGGCGATGCCGTTGCGCCCGAGAAATGGGATCCAGCTGATCATGCGGATGATGTTGGAGGTCCAGAACGGAATTGTGCACAGGAGGAAAAGTGCGATTTGCCATGTCAGGCTACGAATGTGGAATGCAAGATAATAGGCAACGGTGAACCCGATTACCAAGGTAAAGGCCCATGTAATGAACGCATATTTGAACGTGTTGAGAAAGACGGTGTAGGTGACGGGTGACCCAAACAGGAACGCGTAATTGTCCCATTCAAAGGCCGGAATGATGGAAAATTCGGTCGCACGCCAAAAGCTGACGATTACGATTAGGACAATCGGCATCACGAGAAAAACCAGCAGTACAGCCGCAAGGGGAGACACCATCAGCCAGCCGGTTACATTTCGATTTTCTAACAGCTTTTTCATAAGTATTCTTTGTATTGGATGGGGTGGGTGCGCCGCATGGCGCACCCGTTTGTCGTTCTTAAGCGGCGATAAATTCGTTCCACTTGCGGACCATGTATTGGTTCTCATCCATGACAGAGTTCCAGCAAACAACAGATCCCATACGATCAAGGAAGGCTCCACCATCGCGGACTTCGCCTGCGCCTGCAAGTTTCGCACCGGTTGGTGACAGGATGTCGCCCGCCGCGGCTTTGCCTTCATACCAAAAGCCCCATTCGTCTGCGGACATGAACTCTTTCGACGTTTCGGGCACTGCAGAGTAATAGCCCTGACGCATCAGATAGCCACCAACCCAGCCGGAGAGGTACCAGTTGATGTATTCATAGGCAGCTTCAAGCTCCAGACCAGACAGTGCAGCAGAGATGCCCAAACCGCCGCCCCACGAGCGGTAGCCTTCTTCCAAAGGCTGGTAGACGCATGGAACACCTTGCGATTTGACGGCTGTGATAGCAGGGGACCACATGGACTGGATCACAACTTCGCCCGACGCCATCAGGTTGACGCTTTCATCAAAGGACTTCCAGAACGCGCGGAACTGGCCGTTTTTCTTAGCCTCGGTGAAAATGCCAAGCGTCAGATCGATCTCTGCTTTCGTCATGTTGCCTTTGTCGGGGTAAGTGTATTCGCCCATGGATTCCACTACCATCGCCATGTCCATGATCCCGATAGACGAGATGTCGAGTATCGATGCTTTACCCTTAAACTCAGGGTTCAAAAGCTCGGACCAGTTGTTGATCGGACAGCCGATCAGATCGGGGCGGATGCCCAGCGTGTCGGCGTTGTAGATCGTCGGGATCAGGGTCATCCAACCAGATTCTTCTTGTACAAAGTCCGTACCGTTCGGGCCCGACGTAAAGCCGACAGTATGTGGTGCTGTGCCCTGTGCAATCGTGCTGGTCGGTGTCAAAAGACCACTGCGGAATGTACCGGCGATCTGGTCTTACCACGGTTTAGTTCCGGCCTCTTTCGAGCAATGTTTGCTATGAAGGAGATAAGGA
>NZ_JAFMHR010000155.1 GCF_017854415.1 Yoonia sp.
TGTTGACGCGCCTGCATCCTCCGCCTCCAGCATTCTGCGCTATCTTCAAACCCAGATCTTCGAGGCCAATGCGCCGATGCTAACATATGATATCGTAACCGGATCCCCGCGCATCGATATCACGGCACGCGCGCAACACGACCCGTTCGTGGAATATGAGCAGACCGTCGAGGAGCGTGGTGGGATCACGGTGCGCAAAACACGCATCCGCAAAAGCGATCCCTCACGCCTTCTGCACATCCTGTCGCAGAATTTCGAACATCTGCAACGCGCAACAGGCTTTGAGGAAGACAGCTTGGCACAAGCCATCCGGGAGATTTCTAAAAAAGGGGGATCGCTCGCGCCAATGCGGAAAAGCAAGCAGCAGCGGACGGTGACCGAACAGGAAGCGAATTGAGCAAGAAAGGGAGATGCATTTTTCCCGAAACAAACTCCCCCACGTTCAAACGCCCGATAACGCACCTTCTGGGAATCCTATGCATGACCCTAAGGCGGTTAGTCATGAACAGTGAGCTTATTCCTAAAGTACAGGCATGCAGTTTCACGCGAGAAACGAGCCGTCAGATCCCGGGATCTGAAGACCTACTTAAGATTTTGCCCCGGCATCTATTGAAGCAGAATGAAACCAGCGCCCGGCGTGCGCCGACATGAGAGGCATGGAACCCCTCGCATCATGATCTGTTCGACCAGGCCTGAAACACTGACGACCCAGCTTCCCGAAGCAATCCTAGGAAGTCTGTGATGATTGTTTAACCAAGCTACGCTTCGGCAATAGTCAGATATCTGCCCTACATATCAGTCGATCATGGCTGTGCAAATTCAATCATCAAATGACTCGACCGGACGTTTGACTTGTTAAGATTGAATAAAACTGACTATATACTACCTTAGGTTGAATTTTCATTCACATGTCAGTTCACAAGAGTAGGACGCAGATCATGAATAAAACTGCACTGATAACCGGTATCACCGGCCAAGACGGTTCCTACCTCGCCGAATTTCTGCTTGAAAAAGGGTATGAAGTTCACGGCATCAAGCGTCGGGCCTCGTCTTTCAATACGCAGCGAATCGACCACATTTACGAGGACCCGCATGTCAATAACGCGCAGTTCACGCTTCACTATGGTGATTTGACGGATACATCGAACCTAACGCGGATCCTTTCTCAGGTGCGGCCGGACGAGGTCTATAATCTCGGCGCCCAAAGCCATGTCGCCGTCAGCTTTGAGGCTCCGGAGTATACTGCGGACGTCGACGGAATGGGTACTTTGCGGCTGCTAGAGGCCCTTCGGTTTTTGGGATTGAAAAAGAAAACCCGCTTCTATCAGGCTTCGACATCTGAGCTTTTTGGTCTTGTACGAGAAACACCCCAGAAGGAAACCACGCCTTTCTACCCCCGTTCGCCATACGCCGTCGCAAAGCTTTATTCCTACTGGATGACTGTGAACTACCGTGAGGCTTACGGTCTTTACGCTTGTAATGGCATCCTTTTTAACCACGAAAGCCCGCGGCGCGGCGAGACGTTTGTAACCCGCAAGATTACGCGGGGGCTGGCGCATATCGCGCAAGGCCTCGAGCCGTGTCTTTACATGGGTAATATCGACAGCATGCGCGACTGGGGCCACGCAAAAGACTACGTTCGGATGCAGTGGATGATGTTGCAGCAGGACACGCCAGAGGATTACGTGATCGCAACAGGCAAACAGTATTCAGTGCGCGAGTTCATCACGTGGTCAGCTGAAGAACTTGGTCTCACGTTGGAATTCACTGGCGAAGGTATCGCGGAAGTCGCCACTGTCGCATCAATCAGCGGTGACAAGGCCCCTGCCCTCAAAGTCGGCGATGTCGTGATGCGCATTGATCCAAGGTATTTCCGCCCCGCTGAGGTTGAAACGCTTTTGGGTGATCCGTCCAAAGCAAAGCGACAGCTTGGTTGGGAGCCACAAATCACGGCCCAGGAGATGTGCGCGGAAATGGTGACATCGGACCTGATAGCCGCGCGTCGCCATGCCCTTTTAAAGGAACACGGAATGGATCTGCCCGTGTCATGCGCAGGCTAAGGGTTGCAGATGCAAAAAATCTATGTGGCGGGGCATCGCGGCATGGTTGGCAGCGCTATATTGCGGCAGCTCAAGGCGCGCGGCGAGACAAAAACTGTCACCCGCACACATGCAGAACTAGACCTGACCAATCAGAGCGATGTGCGGGAATTCATGCAAGCTGAAAGGCCTGATGTGGTCATCCTCGCGGCCGCCAAGGTGGGCGGAATTCACGCGAACAATACGTACCCCGCGAATTTCATTTACGAAAACCTGATGATCGAATGCAATGTTATTCATGAGGCATTCGCTGCTGGCGTGAAGCGACTACTGCAACTTGGTTCATCTTGTATCTATCCGCGCCACGCCCCACAGCCGATGCGGGAGGATGTACTGCTAACGGGTACACTTGAGCCAACAAACGAACCCTATGCTGTGGCCAAGATTGCAGGCATCAAGCTTTGTGAAAGTTACAACAGACAGCATGGTGTCGATTATCGCAGCGTGATGCCGACAAACTTGTATGGCCCTGGAGATAACTTTCACCCCGAAAACAGTCACGTCCTGCCTGCACTTATTCGTCGCTTTCATGAAGCCGCGCAGGAACGGTTGGAAGAAGTCGCCATTTGGGGCACTGGTTCGCCTCGGCGAGAGTTTTTGCATGTAGATGACATGGCGGCGGGCGCGCTCTTTGTGCTCGATTTACCGAAACGAGACTATGATGCAAATACAAAGCCAATGCTGAGCCATATCAATGTTGGAACAGGTGTTGATATTTCGATCCTTGAACTTGCGCATCTTGTAGCGCGGATAACGGGCTTCAATGGGATAATCACAACCGACCTATCAAAGCCTGACGGGTCTCTTCGCAAGCTAATGGACGTTAGCCGCCTAGCAAATATGGGTTGGCGTGCGAGGATCGGACTTGAGGCTGGGATCACCGAGACCTATCAATGGTATCTTGCAAATATTGAAAGTTTGAGGGGTTAAGGCGCTATAGAGCATATGGTCAATCCGGCTTTGCCTTTTGGCGATGCAGGCACCCGTCTTTCGTCGCTTTCTAGGGGCAAAGAAGTGTACTTTGCCATCACGCATTCAGGGGCAGGTGGCAGGATCTGCGCCGCTTGATGCAGCGTCGGGGTTGTCAACAATCAAGACGCCCGCCGAGAACCATGAATTCGAGACGCCGCACGCGCCCGGGGCGGTCAGTGATTTAGACCCTTGGTCTGGCTCTTCTTGTGGTACGCGAAGCCCACGTCTGTGATGCAGCCGAGCATTTCAGTCCACCACAAGAGAACTGTTTTTTTGCCGGTGAACCAACGCGATTCCACATCTCGCTTGGATGTCACAACCGCCGTCATGCCTCAATTCATATCCCTGATCATGAAGGCATCATGCGTTCGTCGTTCCCGCCGAAAGCCTTTGAACGATAGGTATGATCAAAGAAGTGGAGCTATCAGTTATGCGCGCCCAACACGGCTTTTAGCCGATAGTTTCGAACAACTGAAAGGGCCCCAGCATAAGTTACAAAGAACAGCACCAAGAAGACAACAACCGCGTAAAACGCATTGCGGTTATCATCCCATAACAGGACCGCGACGATCTGCGGAGCGATCACAAAAGGCGCCAAGACGACCGTCGTTAGCGAATTCGAAATGTTGCGTCTCTTTCGCCCTAGAAAACAAATCTCAAGCCCGCGCATGGCCAACTGATGCACATGCAAGCGGTCCGGTAACATCGCCCCTGTGTTACGGCGGGTCCTGCGGTAAATGGCAAGCAAAGTATCAGCCAAAGGCCAAAACACCGTCAACAAAATGGCCCAAGGCGAAACTGCCGGCGCATTCACGATCACAGCAATACCAAACCAAGCCAGCACAAATCCGATCGTGTAGGCACCGGCATCACCTAAAAAGATGAGCCCAAACGGGAAGTTTACCAAGAAAAAACCAAAGATAACCGCAGCAAGCATCATACTAACGTTTGCCATAGGCGTGTAGCCTGACTGCTGCGTAATCACCGCAAGCGCAACAGCCGCCGTCGTAGCCGTCATTGCCGCAAGCCCATTGACCCCGTCGATCAGATTAAAGCCGTTCGCAACCCCAGCCGATATAAGCAAGGTGACCGGAACGCCAAGGACCCAATACGACAACCAAGGATCAAGAAAGAAAACCCCGATCCGCGGTAGCCATTCTCCAACCACGACAACAACGACCAAACTGGCGCCAACAAGCACCAATAATCGCAGTCTGGGCGAGACGTCGAAACCTAGATCTTCTCTTAGGCCAACGAGGAAAAGCATCGACATCGCCAGCGCAAAGCCCACATAGCCCTGCGTGACCTGAACAGGAAAGAACACAACGCTGCACGCCAAGCCGCCAAAAATGGCAAGCCCACCGACACGCGGGGTTGGGTTTACATGCATTGACTGCACCGCAGTCGTATCATTTTCGCGCCCACGCAGTCGTGGGACAAATTTTGCGAGCGCGATGATCACAATACAAGCCGTGAACGAAATAAGCACAAGAAGCGCATGGTACGGCTGCAAAAAACGGTCTGGATCAAATTGCATTTCGCTAGCCAATATGTCGCATGAAATTTGCTGGGCACACGGACAGCTTGTACCAGCATTCAATGCGGTTCACTATGTCTATTCCCAAAGCATGTCGCGTACTGCGCCGTTTGAAACACAGGCCCACCTGAAATAGGGGCACGAAAGAGCGAGGGCCGCTTTGCGCTTGTTTCGTCATCCTTGCCGTCTTTCAACATCTTCACCGGCGATATTAACCTGTGTTTTACGCCCCATAAGATCAACCAATAATTGTATGCGACCTTCATCATCTGCCGCCACGACTTTGGCCAGCCATCCTGCAAATGGTCCGTTGATTACATTGACAGGGTCGCCAGGTTGGTAACGTGGTATCGCCATCAACATTCCACTCTGAGCCGTCGCAAGAAGCAGGTCGTGCGCGACTTGGGAAGGTAGTTGCGCTGGTTGGCCTCCCGTCCCTGTCACCACCCGCGCCACACCGCGTGTGTTCGCCACAGCACGCCAATTGATCTGACCATCAGCCAATGCGCAAAACAGGTACCCCGGGAACAACGGTCGTTTTGACCTTTGCAAACCGTGCCTTGACGGCTGCGTGACTTCACGCATTGGCATCAGCGTTTCGTAGCCCTGTCTGGCCAGATTGGTTTCAGCGATTTTCAGACCATTTGGTTTGATTTGCAGAACATACCAGTCATTGATCAATGCTGTCGAGTTTGGCGCGCCGTCTGTGATCATGCAAATTACCCGATCGTCCCTAACAAAATCTATCTCGGTTATACCTTATAAACCGGTTCGCTTTCGCCACCGATTGCCTGAAATCGTACGATCTTAGCAAAGACTATGCTTGCCAGATGACTTGGATGATAGTGAAATTTTTAGATGGCCGTTTACAATGCCGGCGCACCGCTTGGTCGGCCACGGCGTGAAGGTGTGACCTGCTATTGCGACGGACCGCATCCTGCTTTTTGTTAGAATGTCTTACAGCCTTGCGAATGACCCATTTTGCCCTTTGACCTTAGACGTCTGCCGAGGGTTTGCAGCTGCGGCAAACGAATTGCCATTCACTTTCGGACAAACAGTTTGTGTTTCCGGTTTTGATCCCTCAATTTTGGCAATATCGAATTTGAGGGACGTCCATGACCAAACATTCAGTGCGCTTAGGCGTCGATATCGGAGGAACGTTTACCGACGTCGTCCTTGAAATCGGGGTTCAATCGTTTTCAACCAAGGTTCTGACGACGTATGTCGCCCCGGAAAATGCGATCATCGATGGCATGCAGCAGGTTTGCGCTAAAGCCGGGATTGACGCCGCTCAGATCGATCAGATTATCCACGGCACGACGTTGGCTACCAACGCGCTGATCGAACGGCGCGGTGCAAAGACTGCTCTGATCACCACCAGCGGTTTCCGTGATGTGATCGAAATGCGCACGGAATCGCGCTTTGAACAATACGACCTGAACCTCACCCTGCCCGAGCCACTATTGCCGCGTCAGATGCGCTATACTGTGCCGGGCCGGATGGATGCGAGCGGCAGTGAATTACTGCCGCTGACCCGCGCCGATATTGAACC
>NZ_JAFMHR010000156.1 GCF_017854415.1 Yoonia sp.
AACGTCTTGGCGTATTGACGGCCCACCCTGATCTGGCGGGCAAATTGGCCGAAGCCAAGCGTTTGACTGCTGAGTCCACAGCAGAGCAAGCCTCTGTTGGGTTGGATTCCCTGACGGATGAAGAGCGCGCAAGTTTGACCGCGATGAACACAGAATACACATCGAAATTTGGTTTTCCTTTTATCATTGCCGTGCGCGACAACACCAAAGCGTCGATCATGGCAGCCTTTCAGCGCCGCATCAGCAATGACCGCGACACTGAATTCACCGAGGCTTGCCGTCAGGTCGAACGCATCGCAGAACTGCGCCTTCTTGAGAAGTTCAGCGCATGAGCAATCGCATCAAAATGCAGCTATTGACCGCCGCCGCGTTCGTGCCATTCGGTGACGTCATGGATGCATCAGGTGCGCCGGACAAGTTGATCAATCAAGGCAAATGCGGGCGGTTCCACGACATGGCGCAACTGGATTTTTCAGATGGCGCGGCAGGGATCAGCATTTTTCAGGGCGAGGTGGAAACACTGCCTTTGACGTTAGAGATGGTCGAGCGGCACCCCGACGGCAGTCAGGCGTTTGTGCCGATGTCTTTGGACCCGTTCTTGGTTGTTGTGGCAAGTGATGAGGCGGGCGTACCGACGAACCCCCAAGCATTCATCACCGCACCCGGCCAAGCCATCAATTTTCATCGGGGGACATGGCACGGTGTGCTGACCCCCTTATCCAAACCAGGGCTGTTTGCTGTCATCGACCGCATCGGGACAGGTGCAAACCTGCAAGAGCACTGGTTCGATAAAAGCTACATCATCGAAAGGTGAGTGGAGCAGTTGGTGAAAGCCCAGCACCAAGAACATTAAGGGGAGGAAAACCAACAATGTCAGATACATCCATCGGGACGCCAGAACAAATGCGCGATCCTAACTACATGCCACCGGTCTATAAGGCGGTCCCACTGGGGCTTCAGCACGTTTTGGCGATGTTCGTCTCAAACGTGACGCCCGCGATCATCATCTGCGGTGCTGCTGGCATCGGTTTCGGATCAGACCAAGGCGCGCTGGGCTTTCCAGCGATGACTTACATGATCCAGATGTCGATGTTCTTTGCAGGCATTGCCACATTGATCCAGACAATCGGTATAGGCCCCGTCGGTGCCAAGTTGCCAATCGTGCAGGGTACATCATTTGCGTTCATTCCAATCATGATCCCGCTGGTTGCGGGCAAGGGGGAAGAAGCGCTCGCCGTGGTGATGGGCGGTGTCTTGGTCGGTGGTTTGTTCCACGCATTCCTTGGCCTGTTCATCGGTAAAATCCGCTTTGCCTTACCACCACTTGTGACAGGCTTAGTTGTGACCATGATCGGCTTGGCTTTGGTCAAAGTTGGCATTCAGTATGCGGCTGGCGGCGTCCCCGCGATTGGCACCGAAGAATACGGTAGCCTGCAAAACTGGACTGTCGCGGGCATCGTGATCGTTGTGACGCTGGCGCTGAAGTTCTATGCGCGCGGTATGGTTGCGATCTCTGCGGTCGTGATCGGATTGCTTGTTGGCTATGCCGTCGCTGCAATGATGGGCATGGTTAGCTTTGGCAACGTCGGTCGCGCTGCGTCCTTCTCGCTGCCGAACCCACTGCATTTTGGTCTGGAATTCAGCGTTGCTGCAATCATCGGCTTCTGTCTGATGGGCTTTGTGTCTGCGGTTGAAACTGTAGGCGACGTATCTGGTATCACCAAAGGTGGCGCTGGTCGCGAAGCAACTGACAAAGAGATCCAAGGTGCGACTTTTGCGGATGGTCTGGGTACCGCGGTTTCTGGTGTGTTTGGCGCACTGCCAAACACATCGTTCAGCCAAAACGTTGGTTTAATTGCAATGACAGGTCTGATGAGCCGCCACGTTGTTACCATCGGTGCATTGTTCCTGATCGCTGCTGGCCTGATCCCGAAAGTGGGCGCAATCATCTCGACCATCCCAATCGAAGTACTAGGTGGTGGTGTGATCGTGATGTTCGGCATGGTCGTGGCTGCGGGTATGTCGATGCTGTCTGATGTGGACTGGAACCGTCGCAACATGGTGATCTTTGCAATTGCTTTGTCGCTGGGTCTTGGTCTGCAGCTAGAGCCGGGCGCCTTGCAGCACCTGCCAAGCACATGGAAAGTTCTTGCGACTTCGGGCATCTTGCCTGCTGCGCTGATTGCGATCGTGTTGAACCTGATCCTGCCAGAAGAACTGCCAGGCGAAGCGACCGAAGAAGTATCCGGTGGCATGTCCGGTAACGGCAAAGGCAAGCTTCCACACGAGTAAGCTTAAGATAGAAAGCCCCGCCGCATCTGTGGCGGGGCTTTACGCCAAGGCTGTGCCTTTGGCACGCAACAATCCCGACATCGTAAGACATGACAAGAAAGGCGCAACTCAGGTTGCGCCGTCTTTGTTTTGTCTGGTCGCAAACTATGCATGGCGGCGCGATGTGTTTGGCAATAAAAAACCCCGCTCCAAAATGAATGGAACGGGGGCAATCAAACGACTGGTGTCGACGTTACCTAAGTGAATGCGACAGCGTACTCGCTGGACGCAGTGCCATATGCCGGTTCACGTCCTTGTACAAAAGATACCGGAACTTGCCTGGGCCGCCCGCATAACAGGCCTGCGGACAAAACGCGCGCAGCCACATGTAATCGCCTGCTTCAACCTCGACCCAGTCTTTGTTCAGCCGATATGCAGCCTTGCCTTCAAGAACATAAAGCCCGTGTTCCATGACATGAGTTTCCAAGAACGGAATAACCGCACCCGGCTCAAACGTGACCACGGTAACGTGCATATCGTGGCGCATATCGGTCGGGTCAACAAAGCGGGTCGTGGCCCATTTGCCGTCAGTGCCGGGCATTACAGTAGGGGCCACGTCATTGTCATTGGTCACGATGACATCCGGCAAAGCCAGCCCGTCGACCTCCTCGTACGCTTTGCGTATCCAGTGAAAGCGCAGCATCTCTGTGCCCTTGTTGTGCAGGGCCCAATCGGATGAAGGCGGCAAATAGGCGTAGCCACCCGGTATCATCTGATGTGTTTTGCCATCAACGGTCAGCGTCGCTGTGCCCTCGACAATAAATAGAACGCCTTGTGCCGCAGGGTCCAGTTCTGGACGGTCAGAGCCGCCACCGGGGGCCACTTCCATGATGTACTGCGAAAATGTCTCTGCAAAGCCACTGAGGGGACGCGATAGGACCCAAAGCCGTGTGCCGTTCCAGAATGGCAGAAAGCTGGTGACGATATCGCGCATCGTACCCTTCGGGATCACGGCGTAGGCATCCGTAAAGACGGCACGATCTGTCAGCAGTTGGTCTTGACCGGGATGACCCCCGGTAGGGGCGTAATATTTGGCTGACATCGTAATCCTCTCGGAGTTGTGGCTGAGTTTACTATGGGCATGCTGTGCTGCTAGGGCCATTGACGATGTGGTGACAGGACTTTCTGGTTTTTCTTGATAATTGGCGGCTATTCTCGCGGCTCAAATCAAGCAGATGTAACAGGTTGATGGCAAGCGCTGCTGCTGGGCCGGATTTTGGCTGCGGACATAACCGCACTCGCTGGGGGTGGACTGCAGTATTTCGTGTGCAGTATGTGTGCCACTTGGACGCAAAAACCCGATCGCGAACGGTGAGGAGTAGTATCAATGCCCAACGACACAGCCGGCGCGGCGGCGAAACTCTCTGTCGCCCCGATGATGGATTGGGTCATGACTTCGATTTATACATTATAAAACAATTATTTGATCTTCCACGAAGACCAATGTTGTAAGTGATGTTGTAAAATCCACTGAAGATTGGGGCGACTGATAGGACGGACAATCACGCTCAGTACGACAATGACGAGATAATGGTATTCGATCGAGCTTTGAGTTGACATTGGTTGCCTTGCTGAAAGCGGCTGTTCTTTTTGGCTAGTCGTGGTTCAACTAGGTGAGAGAAAGGCTGAACTCGCTGCAACAGCAAGCTTGGCTGCAATACCATTCATTGCGGACGTTACTTCTGAGTGTCTGACATCAGCACGTTAGGGACAGATTTGAGAATTAGAATAGCGGCTGAGTTCTGGTTCGTCATAGTTTTCAAGGAGTGAAGCTGAGCAAGACCATCCTCCAGACGAAAATCTCCACATTGATATCAAAAAAGATATCGAACCGGATGTACTTCGATAAACCTCAACTACCTTGGGTTTTTTGCTGCCTTGTATAACCGAAATCACCAAAGCTTTTGAGCGATAGCGTTTCTTCCCCATGTGGACAAAATTTTTAGCCAGCTGCAACCCCGAAAACCGTACCCACAACAGCAGTCGCCGCCATGGCAAGCGCGCCCCAGAATGTCACGCGTACTGCCCCCTTGGTGATCCCAGCTCCTCCAACCGATGCGCCAAGCCCACCCAGAACGGCCAACGCAACAAGCGTTGTCACAGCGACGACCGAAGTGATCTGTGCCGTTGGCGACAGCGCGGCCATGATCAGCGGCACAACCGCGCCAAAGCTGAAGGTCGCCGCAGAAACAAGGGCTGCTTGAATGGGATGTGCTACGACTGTCTCTGATATCCCAAGCTCATCGCGCACATGCGCGCCCAATGCATCCTTCTTGGTCAGTTGAACAGCGACCTGGCGTGCGAGCGCTTCATCGAGCCCGCGCGTGAGATAAATACTGGTCAGTTCGTTGAGTTCCTCCTCAGGAGTTTCCGCTAACTCCTTGGTTTCGCGCGCGATATCTGCCTGCTCCGCATCGGTTTGCGAACTGACCGAGACATATTCACCCGCCGCCATGGACATGGCACCAGCTACAAGCCCCGCAAGTCCAGCGATCAAAATCTCGGGGCGTCCCGACCCCGCAGCGGCCACGCCGACCACGAGGCTCGCCGTTGAGACAAGGCCGTCATTTGCACCAAGGACCGCGGCCCGCAGCCAGCCGATCCGATGCACCATATGGGTTTCCGAGTGTGTCAAGCGGCTCATGATGCTTTACCTTTTCGTTCAGTTTGATTTGGAAACCTATCGATCAAGTCCCGAAATGCCCTCTGACGGCTGTTCCGAAAACAGGCGACCAACGGCTTTGCTGTGAAAGCCGTTCTGGTCATCGCGCACCAGAAACAGCACATCCAGTCCACGTTGCTCGGCTAGCGTCGCCCCTGCATCAACCCCAAGAACCATCAGCGCAGTGGCCCATGCATCGGCTTCGGCACAGGTCTGCGCGACCACGGTCACCGAGGCGGGCGGCGCAAGGAGCGGCGCACCTCGTGAAGGGTCCATGGTATGCGACAGCCGGCGGCCCTGCACTTCGACCCAATGGCGGTAATCGCCCGACGTGGCGACGGCGGCGTCTTGTAATGCAAGCACCGAATACGGCGCGCGGCGCGCAGGGTCAGGTGCTTCGACGGCGATGGTCCATGGCGAGCCATCAGGCCGCAACCCCACCGCGCGCATTTCACCGTCGATCCCGACCAGAGCCGCCGGAATACCGAGCGCAACCAACTTATCAGCCAGACGGTCAACCCCATATCCCTTGGCGATACCGTTCAAATCCAGTGTAATATCGGCGGTCTTGCGGACACGGGCGCCAGCAACATCAATCTCGAGCGCAGTCTCAACTCGACGACGCGCCATCGCAGCCCTGATGTGCGTAGGGTCGGCTTCATCCGCGCCGAAACCCCAAGCCGCCACCGCATCACCAAGCCCCATGTCAAACGCTCCGCCAGAGGCCCGCCCGACATCGCGCCCGAGCACCAAGACATCCAGCAACCGCGCTGGGACCGCCTGCCATACGCCGACAGGTGCCGCATTCAGGCGCATCAGGTCGCTGTCGGGTTTCCACGTGGACATCTGTGCGTCCACTTCATCCACTGCAGTCTGTAGCGCCCCGCGCGCGGACTCCGGATCAAAGCTTGGGTCTGCATGGAACTGCGCTGACCAGCGCGTGCCCATTGTTGGCCCATGCAGCGCGTAGCGAGTTGGATCAGTAGACATCTTCGACATAGCGGCCCTCTGCCCTCAACGCCTGCGGCGTCAGTCCCATTGGTTTCAGAATATCAGCCAGCGCATCCGTGACGCCGGTCGCCATGCCGCGCCCGCCGCAGACCATGATGCGTGCTCCGTCTCGGATCAGGCGGGCCACTTCGGTCCC
>NZ_JAFMHR010000157.1 GCF_017854415.1 Yoonia sp.
GCTTGCGACGCAAAAGCTTCGTTGCTTTCGATCACGTCAAAGTCGCTCGCAGACAAACCTGTTTTCTCAAACAGACTGCGCACGGCAGGGACGGGCCCAATGCCCATCACCTCTGGTCGCACGCCGGCATGGGCATAGCCAAGTACGCGAAATTTAGGGGTTAATCCGGCTTTTTCAGCGGCTTCAGCAGTCGCTAAAACCATCGCCGCCGCCCCATCATTCAGACCAGATGCGTTGCCAGCCGTGACTGTTCCGTCCTTTTGAAAAACAGCGCGCAGACCCGATAGCGCCTCAAGCGTAGTCGCTTTGGGGTGCTCGTCTTTGGCAAAATCCATCATCTCGCGGCGTTGCTTTACAGAGATCGGCACGATCTGGCTGTCAAAATATCCCGCTTGCATCGCCGCTGCAGCACGTTCCTGACTTTGCAGGGCAAAGGCGTCTTGGTCTGCACGGCTGATGCCATGCTCGGCCGCGACATTCTCTGCGGTGACCCCCATGTGGCCCGTACCGAAGGGACAATTTAACGCACCCAGCATCATGTCTTGGGTGCGGATGTCGCCCATCTTTGCACCCCAGCGCTGATCGGAAATGATGTAGGGTGATCGGCTCATGTTTTCGGACCCGCCTGCCAGACCGAAATCAGCATCGCCCATCGCGAGCGACTGCAGAACCGAGATTATCGCCTGCACGCCGGACCCACAAAGGCGGTTCACATTCATCGCAGGGGTCGTGTCAGGAATGCCCGCATTCATCGCAGCGACCCTGCTGACGTACATGTCCTTTGGTTCGGTGTTGATCACATGGCCAATCGCCACCGTGCCAATCTGTGCGCCTTCAACGCCGGATCGCGCAAGCGCGGCTTTGGCCACGACCGTGCCAAGTTCAATCGGCGACGTCCCTGCCAATGACCCGCCAAATGCCCCAATCGCGGTACGTGCGCCGCCCAGAATTACGATATCTTTCATGTCAGCCTCTCTTGATGGTTCGACATATTGCTACAGCAGACACAGGCGATGGCCAGCAAAACGTGACGGCATGGCTGTTTCCTTCGGCAGCTGGTGCGTTAGGTTGCGATGAAACAAGAGGTGCAGATGCTGCTTTCCGTGCAAGACATTCACAAGACCTATCAAACCGCAGATGGCCCTTTCGAGGTGCTGCGCGGCGTTGATCTGACGCTGGCGGCTGGTGAAACACTGGCGCTTACGGGCGAATCCGGTAGCGGCAAAAGCACGCTGCTGCATCTGATCGGTGGTCTTGATGCGTCTGATCGCGGACAGATTTGGCTGCAAGGCCAAGATATTGCGGCCCTTGATGATAACGGTCGCGCCGCATTGCGCCGTGGCACCGTGGGCGTCGTATTCCAACAGTTCAACCTGATCCCAAGCCTGAAGGTCGCTGATAATATCGCCTTCCAAGCACGGCTGTCAGAGCAGTATGATCCCAAATGGGCCGCAGAGTTGGCTGACCGGATGGGCCTTGGTCCGCACCTGAACAAATATCCCGAACAGCTGTCAGGTGGGCAACAACAAAGGGTCGCCATCGCGCGCACCCTCGCCCCCAAACCCCGTTTGGTTTTGGCCGACGAGCCAACCGGTAATCTGGACGAAACAACCGCAGCTACCGTCATGGACCTGATGCTGGAACTGGTGTCAGAGGCGGGCGCGGGGCTGTTGATGGTCACACATTCCGCTGCACTCGCAGGGCGCATGTCGCGGCGATTGCACCTGCGCGCAGGCCAAGTCGCATGACCAAAGCAGCCCTTCAGGCGCTGTTATCTCATTGGTGGCGCAATCCTGTGCAGTTGTTCACATTGCTGGCGGGCTTGGCGCTCGCGACGGCTTTGTGGTCAGGCGTTCAGGCCGTGAACGCCGAGGCACGGGCAAGTTATGACGCAGCCGCAGCTACTTTGGGCGAAGGGCAGTATGACCGTCTTGTGCGCCGTGACGGGCAGCCGATGGCACAAGAGACTTACATCACACTGCGCCGTGCAGGTTGGTTGGTCAGTCCGGTGCTGCAAGGGCGCTTGGACGGCGTGCGGATTGTAGGGGTAGAACCACTGACAGCGCCCGCTGGCATCGGGCCGATTACGCCGGCACAGGGCGCAGACATTGGCAGCTTTCTGACGGGTCAGGGCCAGCTTTTCGCGAATGCTGAAACTGCGGCGCAACTGCCGGACCTTGACGTGATTATTGCTGCTGAGACGGCGCTCGGTGCCGCGATCACCGACATCGGCGTGGCGCAGCGTTTGCTGGGCAAAGTGGGGCAAATTGACAGCCTGATCGTTCTTCCAAGTCAACCGCTTGGCCGCCCTGACTTGGCCCAAATCGCCCCTGATCTGTTGGTGCAGCCCGCCCAAGGTGGCAGCGACATCGCGCGGCTGACCGACAGTTTTCATTTGAACCTGACCGCATTCGGATTGTTGTCTTTTGCGGTAGGAATTTTTATTGTTAACGGGGCGATTGGGTTGGCGTTTGAACAACGCAGACCCGTCGTGCGCACGATGCGCGCGCTGGGCCTACCGCTGCGGCGTTTGATTGTTCTTATGGCTGCTGAACTGATGATATTCGCGCTGATCGCGGGGATCATCGGGGTGGCACTGGGCTACGTGATCGCCGCTTTGCTGTTGCCAGATGTGGCGGCAACCTTGCGCGGCCTTTACGGGGCGGATGTGTCAGGCACGCTGCAATTGCGTCCGTCTTGGTGGCTGTCAGGCCTTGCCATAGCGCTGGGCGGCACAGCAATCGCGGCAAGTGGTGCACTGTATCAAATGACGAAAATGCCACTGTTGGCCGCCGCCCAACCGCGCGCTTTGGCCATGGCGGCAGGGCAACGGGCGAAAACACAAGGTGCGATCGCAGCTGCCCTTTTAGTTGTCAGCGCCATCTTGATGTTCACCGCTGACGGGCTGATCGGCGGTTTTGCATTGCTTGCGACGCTGTTGATCGGTGCGGCACTTGCTCTGCCGATCATCCTCAGCGGTATTTTGGCCGCGATGAACCGGAGCGCCCGATCTGTCACTGCACAGTGGTTCTGGGCCGATACGCGCCAGCAATTGCCAGGATTATCGCTCGCTTTGATGGCTTTGTTGCTGGCGATGGCCGCAAACGTGGGCGTGTCGACGATGGTATCAAGCTTTCGGGTCACCTTTACCGATTTCCTAGATCAACGGCTCGCGTCAGAAGTCTATGTGCGCACTAGCGACGCCGCGCAATCGGCGGCCTTGCTCGATTACGCGGCTAGCCGCGCCGACGCGATCCTGCCGATCCAAAGTGCCGATACGCAAGTCGCAGGTCAGCCGACAGAAGTGTTCGGGGCACGCGATCACGCGACCTACCGTGATTTCTGGGTCTTTCTACAGAACGCTGAGGGGGCATGGGACACCACTTTCGCAGGTGAAACTGTGCTGATTAACGAACAGCTTTCGCGCCGCGCAGGACTGGTTGTGGGTGACACGGTGACCTTGCAAGACAGCTCATTTGCCGTCGCGGGCGTCTACGGCGACTACGGCAATCCCATAGGGCAAGTCGTGATGTCCGAGGCGATCTTCACCACTCTCTACCCAGACATCTCGCCACAAAACTTTGGCGTGCGCATGCCGCCCGCAGACGTGGCGGACTTTGTCGCTGATCTTGAGGCGCAGACGGGTATCCCTGCGACCCAAACCGTCGATCAAGCCAGCATCAAAGCAATCTCGCTCGCTATCTTTGAGCGGACGTTCACCGTCACCACAGCGCTCAATGTTCTAACGCTTGCCGTTGCAGGTTTTGCGATCTTGATGAGCTTGCTGACTTTGGCCAGCATGCGCGTCCCGCAGCTTGCGCCCGCGTGGGCCATGGGCATGACGCGCAACCAGTTGGGGCGCTTGGAATTGTTGCGTGCAGTCATGCTCGCGTTGTTGACCGCTTTGGTCGCTTTGCCGCTGGGCTTGGCGCTCGCTTGGGCCTTGCTGGCGGTCGTCAATGTGGCTGCTTTCGGCTGGCGTTTGCCGATGTATTTATTCCCCGCCGATTACGCGCGTCTGGCGGTATTTGCATTGCTGGCCGCCGGGTTGGCCGCGCTGTGGCCCGCGCGCAGGTTGGCCCGCACGCCGCCTGCGGATTTGCTCAAGGTGTTTTCCAATGAACGTTAAAGCCCTCACCCTTCTATGCTGGTTGCCGATGTCTGCACTGGCCCAAGGGTTCGCAGGTTTGGGCACGCAAGCTGACGGTTTTTCGGTACCGCAACCGAACCCTACGTTTTCGTTTCCTGCCGATCACGGCGCCCACAATGACTACCGCATCGAATGGTGGTACCTGACCGCCAACCTCGAATCCGCAGATGGCACGCCTTACGGCCTGCAATGGACGCTGTTCCGCTCTGCGCTAGCGCCAGAGGCGGGCGATGGCTGGACCGCGCCACAACTTTGGATGGGCCATGCTGCGGTGACAACGTCGACCGATCACTACGTCAGCGAACGCTTGGCACGCGGCGGGATCGGGCAGGCGGGTGTTAAGGCCGACCCGTTTGACGCATGGATTGATGACTGGTCGCTAAGCGGCGATTGGAACACTCTGCGGATGACGGCGAGCGGATCTGAGTTTGCCTATGACATGGACCTGACCGCGCAAGGCCCGCTTATCTTTCATGGTGCGGAAGGCTATTCGGTGAAATCTGCCGCAGGGCAAGCATCTTATTATTATTCGCAACCGTTATTTGAAATCGCAGGGACATTGCGCCTGCCAGAGGGTGACGTCGCAGTCACTGGAAACGCGTGGTTGGACCGCGAATGGTCCTCGCAGCCTTTGGCGGACAATCAAACCGGATGGGATTGGTTTTCGCTGTCTTTTGATGACGGTGATAAATTGATGGGCTTTCGCTTGCAGCAAACCGATGGGGCGCATTTTACATCTGCCACTTGGATCGACGCGGATGGAACGACAACGCCCTTTTCGGACGGAGCTCTGACCGCGATACCACTTGCCACAAACGATGCTGACGTGCCAATCCGCTGGAACGTGACATTGCCAAGCAAAGGCGTCGATGTGACGGTATCGGCGATCAATAATGATGCGTGGATGGCGACATCGGTCCCTTATTGGGAAGGCCCGGTGACAGTCACGGGAACCCACACAGGCGTCGGATATTTGGAGATGACGGGCTATGAGTGACTGGTTCGAGACAACCGAAGGCACGCTGAAACGGGTGTGGGACACGCTTGCGCTTGGCGTGGCGGACGCCGCCCATCCGGCACGCAGGCCAACATTTGCAACAATTAGCCCAAGCGGCTGGCCAGAAGCGCGGACCGTTGTGTTGCGCGGGGTTGATCCCACGGCCGGCACGATCACGGCGCATACCGATCTATATTCCGACAAGATCAAAAGCCTGCAAGCAAGCCCGCGCGCGGCGTTGCACATTTGGGATGCAGATCAAAACCTGCAAATCCGTATGCAGACCGAAGTTACAATCCAGTCCGGTGACGCGGTGAGCGCGCTTTGGCACAAAATCCCCGATCATGCGCAGCAGTCATACGGTGTCACCCCCCCACCCGGTGCGCCGATAAAAACGGCGCTTGATTACGTCAAGCAGCCTGACCCGGCGACATTTGCGGTGCTGACCTGCACTGTTGTTCACATTGACGCGGTGCATCTAGGCGCAGACCACCGCCGTGCCAGTTTCTCACGTGACCGTCATTGGCAAGGACAATGGCTTTCCCCATAGCGGATTGCCCGTTAGAACTGCCTCATGAATACGCTTCCTCTTACCCGCGACCTTGTGCTGATTGGCGGTGGGCATACCCATGCGCTGGTGCTGCGCAAATGGGGTATGAACCCGCTGCCGGGTGTGCGGGTAACCGTGATTAACCCCGGACCGACCGCGCCATATTCGGGGATGCTGCCGGGGTTTGTCGCCGGACATTATACACGGGCGGAACTTGATATTGATCTGGTCAAGCTGGCCCGCTTTGCTGGTGCGCGGATCATCAACGGCTATGCCACAGGAATCGATATAGCGGCCAAAACCATCGCCGTCGCGGGCCGTCCACCGATTGCCTATGATGTGATGGCGGTTGATGTTGGCATCACCTCGGCCATGCCAGACCTGC
>NZ_JAFMHR010000158.1 GCF_017854415.1 Yoonia sp.
CAGCCCAAAAAGCAGGCCGCTTTGATGATGAAATCGCAGCTTTCACCGTGAAAACACGCAAGGGCGATATTATCGTCGACAAAGACGAATACATTCGTCACGGCGCCACGATGGAAGCGATGCAGAAACTGCGCCCCGCTTTCACGAAAGACGGTTCTGTTACTGCGGCAAACGCATCTGGTTTGAACGACGGTGCAGCGGCGACATTGCTGATGTCGGCCGACGAAGCCGAAAAGCGCGGGATCGAACCATTGGCCCGCATCGTGTCCTATGCGACAGCCGGCTTGGATCCGTCTGTCATGGGTGTTGGCCCGATTTACGCATCGCGCAAGGCGCTGGCGAAAGCCGGTTGGACAGTCGACGATCTTGACCTTGTTGAAGCCAACGAGGCGTTCGCGGCACAGGCCTGTGCGGTGAACAAAGACATGGGCTGGGACCCTTCGATTGTGAACGTCAACGGTGGCGCCATTGCGATTGGTCACCCAATCGGTGCGTCCGGTTGTCGCGTGCTGAACACTTTGCTCTTCGAGATGAAGCGCCGGGGCGCTAAGAAAGGCCTCGCGACTCTTTGCATCGGTGGCGGCATGGGTGTTGCAATGTGTGTTGAGCGCCCATAATTTATCGCGAAACAATGTTGCGCCCTGCGGGGCGCAACGATAATAAGATTACGTAATTAAATTCTCTGGAGGAGAAACTCATGTCACGTGTTGCACTTGTAACAGGCGGATCGCGCGGAATTGGCGCGGCTATTTCTAAAGCTCTTAAAGACGCAGGTTGCAATGTTGCCGCTACTTACGCCGGCAACGATGAAAAAGCCGCAGCTTTCACAGCTGAAACAGGCATCAAGACGTACAAGTGGGACGTTGGCAACTACGAGGCATGTCAGGCCGGTATCGCGCAAATCGAAGCGGACCTTGGCCCGGTCGATATCTTGGTTAACAACGCGGGTATTACGCGTGATGCGCCGTTCCATAAGATGACACCGCAGCAGTGGCATGAATGCATCGACACCAACTTGAACGGCGTGTTCAACATGACTCACAATGTTTGGGGCGGCATGCGTGAACGCAAGTTCGGCCGCATCGTCACTATCAGCTCGATCAACGGGCAAAAGGGTCAGTTTGCACAAGCAAACTATGCTGCGACCAAAGCGGGCGACATCGGCTTTACCAAGTCGCTGGCCCAAGAAGGTGCACGCGCTGGCATCACTGTGAACATCGTAGCGCCCGGCTACATCAACACAGAGATGATGAGCACAATTCCTGAAAAAGTAATGAACGAAGTCATCTTGCCACAGATCCCTGTTGGTCGTCTGGGCGAAGCATCGGAAATTGCCCGCGCGGTCGTGTTCCTTGCGTCCGATGATGCAGGTTTTGTTACCGGCTCCACGCTGTCTGCGAATGGCGGTCAGTATATGGTCTAAGCCAGACCAATTCGAAAAACAAAAGGCCGCGCTGTGACAGCGCGGCCTTTTTTTTTATGCGGGTTGGCGCCATGCCTTAGCGACGGCGCGTGAACCAGCGGATTGCATTGCGCAGTGCTTCTGCACGCTCGTGGTGCGCGCGCTCAATACCTTCACGGATACGGGGGCTTGTTGTTGTCTCGTACATTGTGTCGTTCCTTACTTGTCATTTTTGTTTGTCTTGATGTCCCTAATATGGGTCTTTCCAGGTCTGCCGACAAACGAGACTTTCTATTGCTTCAGTTAAGCTGTATTAAACTGAACTATGTCAGATAGATTGCCCCCACTTACCGCATTGCGTGCTTTCGAAGCCGCAGCACGTCATATGTCATTTGCGCGCGCTGCGGCAGAATTAAACGTCACACCAGCCGCATTATCTTACCAAATCAAAGCATTAGAGGCAGATTTGGGGCAACCTGTCTTTCGCCGTCTCAACCGCGCGGTAGAGTTGACCGAGGCGGGACGCTGCCTTGCACCAGGCGCAAGGGACGCCTTTGAGACGCTGTCCTCGGCATGGCGATCTGCAAAAAGATTGAACAATAGTGGGGTGCTCACGGTGACAGCAGGCCCAGCCTTTACCTCTAAATGGCTGGCTCCGCGCATGTATGAATTTGCCAAAGCTCACAACGAGATCGAGCTCCGGTTCTTGGCGACACTACGCCTGATCGATTTCGACCGGGACGAGGTGGATGTCGCCATTCGGTTTGGGCTGGGCCATGACAAAGGCGTCTATTCCCGCCCGCTGATCAAAGAATGGATGACCCCGATGATGACGCCAGAAATGGCAAAAGACATCACGACACCCGAAAAACTAGCTCACGCGACTTTGATACATGACGATTCAGTCAACTTTTTCAAAGCTCCGACTGATTGGTCGGCATGGGTAAGAGCCCAAGGCATCGCGATTGACACGGACCATGGCCCACGATTTTCGCAAGCCGATCACGCGCTTGATGCTGCGATGGCGGGGGCGGGGGTTGTATTGGGGCGGGTTTCGCTAGCGACCCGCGCGTTAGAGGCTGGTCATCTGGTCGCGCCATTTGAGCTTGGCTTAATATCCGAAGCGCAGTTTCGCTTTATTTGCCCGAAAGGGAACGAAAAACGTCCCCATATCGCAGCCTTCGAGGCGTGGGTGATCGATGAAATCAAGACGTCAACGCGGTTCGTGGAAGGGCGGCGTCTTGTTGATGCCCGCGATTTGGCCTGACAGCGCGACAATATGCGCTGCCAGTGCCGTTCCGTTAATGTGCGCTTAAACGGCTAATTTCTTCCTTTAGCATCAATTTTTGCTTTTTCAATTTTGCAACTTCGATGTCGTCTGACGCAGGGCTACGCTGCAGAACTTCGACGTGTTCGGATAAGGTCTCGTGCTTCTTCTTCAGGGCCTCAAGGTGTGAATTCATGCTCATTATATTCCTCCTGTAGGTTGATGATAGTTGATTGCACCACATCAGATGCGATCTGTCACGCTGCAAGGCAGCAATTCGACATAGACAGATCGTCGCGCAGAACATTTACGAATATCTTAACGCAAAATGGGCAATTCTTCGCCGTTCCGTAATGCCTGCCGTACTTCGGTGGTATAACTTTCGCGATCACCCTGATGAGAATCGCCAACATGCATCACGAGTGACGGCGCCAATCGAAATGCGGCGCGGCCTTCTTGGCGCGCTTGCAGCACAAAAAGTTCAGGCGCACGCGCGGCGCGTCCTGCGATGGGCCTGACAACAATCGCACCAAGACGCCCCTCAAGGGCGGATAGAACTTCTGGCAAACGCTCCATCCGTTGAATGAGCGTCAAATAGCCGCGCGGTCCGACACGTTTTGCACCGATGGTGATCCAATCGGACAAGGGGGTATCGCCGCCAAAAGCCATATCGCGCCCTGCATCCGAAGCGGACGTGCCCTCGCTCCGATCAAAATAGGGGGGGTTCATGATGACATGCGCAAATCGTTTTTGGCGCAACTCGGCGGGCAGGTCGCGCAAGTCGGCTGTGATTACGTCGAAGGCAATCGCGCTTTCTGTCGCATTGCGCTGCGCGAGCGCCGCATAGCTTGCCTGAACTTCGACACCAGTTAGCGCTACATCAGGCACCCGTGCCGCGATGCAAAGCGACGCAACACCAACACCACATCCTAATTCCAATATCGCATCGCCGGGTTTAGCAGGGACCGATGCCGCCAAGACGACTGGATCGACGCCCGCCCGATAACCGACACGGGGCTGCCAGATGCGTAGCTTGCCACCCAGAAAATCGTCACACGTCAGGTCGTCAGAAGCGTCCAAGGTCAATCTCACCGTCGCGCATTACGGCCTCTGCCATGAATAAATCGCGGTCTAAAACCATCAGGCGCCGCGGCATTATACCTATGCTACCTTCGAGGACGCTCATATTTACGTCGAAGGCGAACCAGTCTATACCCTCGCTGTCCAACAGGGCGGTTGCAAAGGCAAGGACCGTAGGGTCATTTGTACGCAGAAGCTCTTTCATAATTAAGACCTAAGGCGCGGCATGGCCGTTGTCTATTCACTTGACGGAACTGTTAATGAGCCTTGATGTCGCTGCCACCAAACCACACGAACAATTAGCCGCTGCTTTGGCCGACGATTTGGCGGCAGTGAATACGTTAATCCGCGAACGCATGGCCTCGGAGCATGCACCGCGCATTCCTGAAGTCACAGCACATCTGGTTGAAGCAGGCGGCAAGCGCCTGCGCCCAATGCTGACTTTGGCGGCGGCTCGGATGTGTGGCTATGACGGTCCATACCACGTCCATCTGGCCGCCACGGTCGAGTTTATTCACACCGCCACTTTGCTGCATGATGATGTTGTCGATGAAAGCAGTCAGCGGCGGGGGCGCCCGACGGCGAACCTGCTTTGGGACAATACGTCCAGCGTTTTGGTGGGTGACTACCTGTTTGCGCGGTCCTTTCAGTTGATGGTTGAAACCGGATCGCTGCGCGTTCTGGATATTCTGGCCAACGCTTCGGCCACAATTGCCGAAGGCGAAGTGCTGCAATTGACCGCTGCCAGCGACTTGGCGACAACCGAGGCGATTTATTTGCAAGTTGTGCGCGGCAAAACAGCTGCGCTATTCTCTGCCGCGATGGAAGTCGGAGGAGAGATTGCCGGCCAAGATGCTGCTACAAAACAAGCGCTTTTCGACTATGGCGATGCTCTGGGAATTTCGTTCCAGATCGTGGATGACTTGCTGGACTACGGCGGCACAAAGGCCATTGGCAAGAATGTCGGCGATGATTTTCGTGAGCGCAAGCTGACACTGCCAGTCATTCGTGCTGTTGCCGCGGCCGACGCGGACGAGCACGCGTTCTGGGTGCGGACGATCAAGAAGGGCCGCCAAGAAAACGGTGATCTAGAGCACGCGATTGCACTTTTGGCGAAGCATCAGACGATGGAAAGCACGCGACAAGACGCATTGGCTTGGGCAAAAAAGGCTAAAACAGCTTTGGACGCGGTGCCTGATCATGCGCTCAAGCAGATGCTGGTTGATCTAGCGGATTACGTTGTCGCAAGGATCAGCTAGACCTTTTGGTATAGGCCAAAATACCGGCCCGCTGCGTACCAAATGACCGCGAGCACAAGCAGCGCAATCAGCCCGTCGACAAAGTAGTGCCATCCCAGATGAACGGATCCCAGCCAGATGATTGCTGTGCCCGAGGGCATGTAGGGGGTTGAGTTCAAAGGCGGAATTGCGCAACTTTAAACTGCGGCCTGAAATAGGCGGTTACCAACTTTTTAGGACTGCCTCATGAAGACCGCCACAAGCTTTGACCCACAAAGATTACTAAAGGCGCTGTGTTTATTTGTTCTGGCATTCATCCCGATCAACATGCTCTTTTCTCCACTCTACGATTTTATGTCTGTCGAAAGTCGGGGTGCAAGTTGGACAGTCACGATGTCTGCATATTTCTTCGTTCTGGCGTCGATACTTTTTCTTGCAGTGGCGGTAACTCTTTTAAAGTCGCGTAATGAAAAACTGTTCTTTAGGTCTACGTTCGCGTTCTTTCTCTACGCTTTTCTGAGCACAATATACTTAGCTAGCGACCTTTTATATCCGATTTTTGGACTGGTATCTCTACTGGGTGCTGTTCTTGTTGGGATACTATTTTATGTTTCTGCAAGGGATAAATTTCTTGACGCAAAAGTAGTTTTCTACTTCTTTGTCTTTTCAGCAGCTTTTGTGGCGCTGCCTTTACTGCTCGTGAACATTGACACCAATGGTTTCGCGCAGTTGTCAGAAAGTTTTGGTGCTAATAGCATCCTCTATGGCTATGAAAACCCCCGCGCCGTTGGCTGGGCCTCTACGATCTTTCTTTCCTTGTTGGCTGCTTATGTATCAACTCTACCCAACGGGAGCAGAGTTCGCACAATCTTTCTAATACTGGCCATAATAGCCTCAACTACGTTGTTTTGGAGTGGGTCAAGAGGGGGTGTGCTTGCATTTCTTATAAGTATTTCTATCGTTTTTTGTTTTTCCCAAACGAAAAACTACAGAGGCATTTTGTCTATTCTTTTCTGTTTAGCAGTGGGCGCCGCCATATCCCTTCTTTTGTACTTGCCGGGCAGCTCATACGGCATATTTGCCAG
>NZ_JAFMHR010000159.1 GCF_017854415.1 Yoonia sp.
CGAGTGCGATCAAATTCGAAGACCCGCGGCTGGCAATGATGATGGCCGCCCCTACCCGAACGAAAGACGCCCGCGATGAATTGCGCACGTTCTTCTATGCTAAACCCGAAGTGGGCGATGTGCTGCTATGGGAAAGCTGGCTGCGGCACGAGGTGCCAATGAACATGAGCGAAGAAGAACGGATATCGGTGAGTTTTAATTATTCTTGGGGGTGAATACTTCCTACTAGACAGTTTGAAAAGCGCGATGGAACCAAGTTGCGGTAGAGTAGGTAGAGAGTTTGCAATTCGAATTTACTGAGCCTCAAACTGAGATCGAGAAGCTTTTTGGCGGTCATTTTTCAATCAACGCCTTTGGCCCAATTAAGTTGGGAGATGTTGAGAAATTTCAAGCTTTTATTGGAAAACACGCACCTCCGATGCGAACGCCTGTCTACATAAATTCTGGTGGTGGGCATGTGGAAACAGCTATTGGTCTTGGTCGGATAATTAGAGATCATTGGTATTCCACGCACGTTGGAATGAATGTCATTGACGTTAAGCACAACAGTAGCCCACTAATTCGCCGCAAGCGCACCTCAGGAAAGTGCATCAGTGCCGCGACGCTCATGTTTCTAGGTGGACGTTTACGATACATCCGCAAAGAAGACAGATTTGGGGTTCATCAATTTTCTTTCAAAGACCCGATTCCAAATAAGGTACAGTTATCTCAACAACTCTCGGCCAAAATCTCTCGCTATGTTTTTGATATGGGTATCGACACCGAATTTCTCGAATTGAGTTCCTCTACGCCAAACGACAACGTAGACTTCATTGAACATGAAAAGTTAACCAAGATTGGCGTTGTTACCGGTGGCGAAACTGATGCCAAATGGTCAATCCATCCCGGCAAGAACTCCATGTATGTCAGAGGAGAGCGCGACTCACTATATGGGCATCACAAGGTAATGCTTAGCTATGTCAAAGGTGGTGGTTTCTTTTTCCACGCTGTTATCGAGGCTCAAGGAAGATATGAAGAGCTCACAAACTTTGGTCTGGTCGAATTGGTTGTAGACGGTGAACGTTTGCGCATTGATATTTCAGACAGATGTGACCGCTTTACGGTAGGTCTCTATGTGAACGTCATAGCAATGTTGACGAACAAAGAAGCGAAAGTTTTGGCTTACTCTGAAAGCTTCGGCGTGCAAATTCGTTTCTCCCTTGAGGCACCAATGTTCCTAGGAATCTCAGCGATACCTACACGTGGGGGAACCGACGAACTAATCTCGTTCTACGAGTGCCTAGTTGGACCGTCCGAATAAAAAAAGGCCCCTGCTGAGTTATCAGCAGGGGCTTCTTTATCTCTACCATGTGCGGCCCGCGAGTTTGCTACGCAAATTCGCTACACCGCACGTGGTGAATTTCGCTATGCAAAAATCACCAGTCTTCGCGCACCACGGTACGTGTTTTGATCGGCAGCTTCATCGCTGCAAGGCGCAAGGCCTCACGTGCGACGACTTCTGTTACGCCATCGATTTCGAACATCACGCGGCCTGGTTTGACCTTGCATGCCCAAAAATCAATCGAGCCTTTACCCTTACCCATACGAACTTCGACGGGCTTGGATGTGACTGGGGTGTCCGGGAAAATCCGGATCCAGACACGGCCTTGACGCTTCATGTGACGCGTCATGGCACGACGTGCAGCTTCGATCTGACGTGCAGTAATCCGCTCAGGCTCGATCGCTTTCAAGCCGTATGTGCCAAAGTTCAGGTCAGACCCGCCTTTAGCTTCGCCGCGGATACGGCCTTTGTGCAGTTTGCGGTGTTTTGTACGCTTTGGTTGCAGCATATCATCTACTCCTTAGCGACGTGGGCCGCGAGGGACAGCGCCCTCTTGCAGCTCAGCATGTTTGCGGTCGTGCGCTGATGGGTCGTGCTCCATGATCTCACCTTTGTAGATGAAGACCTTGATGCCGATGATCCCATAAGGCGTCTTCGCCTCATACAGTGCATAGTCGATGTCGGCGCGCAGGGTGTGCAGCGGCACACGACCTTCGCGGTACCATTCTGTCCGTGCAATTTCAGCACCGCCCAGACGACCCGCAAGGTTGACCCGGATACCCAGGGCGCCCATGCGCATTGCGTTCTGAACCGAGCGCTTCATAGCGCGACGGAAAGAAACACGACGCTCAAGCTGCTGACCAATACCTTCGGCAACCAAGGCTGCGTCAAGTTCTGGCTTGCGGACTTCAACGATGTTCAAGTGCAGTTCGCTCGCTGTCAGCGCGGCAAGTTTGCTGCGCAGACCTTCGATGTCTGCACCTTTCTTGCCGATGATGACACCAGGACGGGCTGCATGGATCGTAACGCGGCACTTTTTGTGCGGACGCTCGATGATCACGCGGCTAACACCAGATTGAACGCATTCTTTCTTGATGAATGCCTTCATCTTGAGGTCTTCCAACAACAGATCGCCGTAGTCTTTGGTATTTGCATACCAGCGGCTATCCCAGGTGCGGTTGACCTGAAGACGCATACCGATCGGGTTTACTTTGTTACCCATTATGATTGCTCCTCAACTTGACGCACCAGAATCGTGATTTCAGCGAACGGCTTGATGATCTTGCCGAAACGACCACGTGCCCGTGGGCGACCGCGTTTCATGATCAAGTTCTTGCCAACATATGCCTCGGCTACGACCAATTCGTCGACGTCAAGGTTATGGTTGTTCTCTGCGTTTGCGATCGCCGACTGAAGACACTTCTTCACGTCGTCCGAAATCCGCTTTTTCGAGAAAGTCAGGTCAGTCAGAGCCTGCTCAACTTTCTTGCCACGGATCAGGCCAGCAACGAGGTTCAGCTTTTGCGGAGACGTACGGAGCATGCGCAGTTTTGCCATTGCTTCGTTATCGGCCACGCGGCGGGGATTCTTATCCTTGCTCATGGCTTATTTCCGCTTCGCTTTTTTGTCAGCTGCGTGACCGTAATAGGTCCGTGTTGGTGAATACTCACCAAACTTCTGACCAATCATGTCTTCAGAGACGTTAACAGGGATGTGCTTTTTGCCGTTGTACACACCAAAAGTGAGACCAACGAACTGAGGCAGGATTGTTGAACGACGTGACCAGATCTTGATCACTTCGTTGCGGCCGCTTTCGCGTGATGCTTCTGCCTTTTTCAAGACGTATGCATCCACAAAGGGACCTTTCCATACGGAACGAGCCATTCTTAGCGACCCTTCTTCTTGGCATGACGCGAACGCACGATAAGGCGCTGCGATGCTTTGTTTTTGTTACGGGTACGCTTGCCCTTGGTGTCTTTACCCCAAGGCGTCACAGGCGTCCGACCACCAGATGTCCGGCCTTCACCACCACCGTGCGGGTGGTCGATCGGGTTCATAGCAACACCACGTACAGAAGGACGGATGCCCTTGTGACGCATGCGGCCAGCTTTACCGAAGTTCTGGTTAGAGTGGTCAGAGTTCGACACAGCACCGACAGTGGCCATGCATTCCTGACGGATCAGGCGCAATTCACCGGACGACAGGCGAACCTGCGCGTAGCCACCGTCACGACCAACAAACTGGGCGTAAGTACCGGCTGCACGGGCGATCTGGCCGCCTTTGCCTGGCTTCATTTCGATGTTGTGAATGATCGTACCGATTGGCATGCCGCTGAAAGGCATTGCGTTGCCGGGCTTAATGTCAGCCTTGGCAGATGCGATCACCTTGTCACCGATAGCAAGACGCTGTGGTGCAAGGATGTAATTCTGTGTGCCGTCTTCGTACTGAATCAGTGCGATAAACGCAGTCCGGTTCGGGTCATATTCGATCCGTGCGACAACAGCTGGCATATCCAACTTGTTACGCTTGAAATCGACGATACGGTAAAGGCGCTTAGCACCCCCACCAATGCGACGCATAGTGATCCGTCCGGTGTTGTTCCGGCCGCCCGATTTCGTCAGACCCTGTGTAAGGGATTTGACGGGACGTCCTTTCCAAAGCTCCGAACGGTCAATCAGCACCAACCCACGTTGGCCTGGCGTCGTCGGCTTATACGACTTTAATGCCATGTTTGCTTCTTCCGTTTGCTTGGCGGGCCTCTTGTGGAGACCCTGAAGTTATAGGCCCCCGTAGGTGCCCGACGTAATAAAAGCGCAGCCCCGGACGAATCCGAGGCTGTGCGATTGCGCGGATGTAGCAGGGAGGGGGTTAGGGGGCAAGTGGTTTGGCGGTTATTTAGTCAAAACCAGCGCTGCAGAGCATCCTTGCCCGGAAACATGCCGCCGCCATTGGGTTGGCGCCATGCGCTAGACGCCTTTTGGCAGCGCCACCCCTGAACGCGCCGCATAGACCTTTGCCACCGCCGCGTCGTCTTCAGCCCCTAGCCCCATCGCCGCGGCCTCCACAAACTGCGCCAACGCGGCTTGCGTCACGGGCGCGTCAAACCCCGCCCCGCGCGCGATATCCAGTACGATCCCAAGATCCTTTGGCCAGATATTAACAGAGCTATGCGGGGTATAATCCCCCACCACAATATGCGGCGCGCGGTTTTCCAGCATCCAGCTGGTGCCCGCACATTCGGGGATCACTTCGACAAACTTTTCCGCACTCACCCCTTGCGACAAGCCAAAGGTCATCGCCTCGGCCATCGCGGCGATATGCACACCTGCGAGCAGTTGGTTCACAGCCTTCATCGCCGATCCAGCGCCCGCCGCATCGCCCAAGGTGAACACCTTTTCGGCGGTTGCATCCAATACGGCGGCTGCGGCGGCAAAGGCTTGCGCGGTGCCAGATGCCATGATCGACAACCGTCCCGCAGCGGCCTTTAACGACCCGCCCGAAATGGGCGCGTCCAAATAATGCACACCGTAATCAGCACAGCGCGCAGCCATGTCGCGGGCAAATGCAGGCGGGACAGTGGCACAAGCCAACACAACACTGCCGTGCTTCATCGCGGGAACAACGCCAGTATCGCCAAACAGGACGGTTTCTGTTTGGGCGGCGTTCAGGACAACAACGACAACGGCGTCGATTTCATTGGCAATCGTATCAAGATCGCCAGCAGCACCGCCTTGGGCCTGAAAACGCGCAACTTGGGACGGGTTAATGTCAAACCCATGGGTCCGATGCCCCGCCGCCAGAATAGAGGCGGCCATACCGTACCCCATCGACCCAAGTCCGATCACCGCGATCTGTTGGTTGTTGGTCATGCTAAAGTCTCCTTGGGTTAACGTTCGAGCGCACCTTTGCCTACGATAATCTTGTCGCGGAACTTTGCGATCCGCGCAATCCGCGTCGCGGAATGTTTGGCAGTGTTGAGGTTGAAAGCATAGCTCTTCTGACGGTCAGGTGTCAGGGCGTAAAACGCCTCTGCCAACTGTGGGTCAGCATCCAGCGCGTCAGTCAATTCTTCTGGGATCGCAACGTCGCGCACGACCTTCGGGGCCGTAAGGCCAGCGTCGGCATAACCCATCGCCTCTTGCAGGTAGGAGCGAATGGTTCTGGCCTGCCTCGCAACTCTATTTTCAGCATCAAAGCGCATCACACCAGCGGCTTGTGTATTGGGGCCTTGTTTTTCCAGCACACCATCGGGGTCTGTCATTAAGGATGCATTGAAGAACGTCAGGCGGAAAGTATCACGAAAGGCACCAATAATCGAAATATTGCGGCCGGCATGCAGATAGCAGGGATGACCACATTTAACCGTCTCGGCCAACCCGACATCCAAACAGATCGCGCGCACTTGATGCAGGCCACTGGACCAAAGAGCGGTGGAACAATCAGGGGTATCAAAGCGCGTGCAACGCCCACATCCTTTGGCGAAATAGTCGTCAATTTCCGTGATCATGCCCATTGCAACCTCCTGCTGCAATTATGCATGCATTGGGCGTTTGGTCATGGCAACAAAAAAGGCCCCCGGTTTGCACCGAGGGCCTTTTTCAAACCGATCGCGACTGATCAGAGACCAGTAGATATATCAATCGTGTTACCTTCTTCGAGGGTAACATAAGCTTTTTTCACGTCCTTACGGGTAC
>NZ_JAFMHR010000160.1 GCF_017854415.1 Yoonia sp.
GTCAGCGATCGCCCTCGCTGCAACCGTCATATTCTGGTTATGAGTCCTGAACCTAAGCAAAGGATGACGAAAAGCGCCATGGCATATACATACCAATAGCTAAATGTCGCCAAAATAAATCCGTTGATTGACCCCAAAACAGAAGCCGCCGTATCTGGAAAGGCGACCGCCCAGATAATCAATGCGCCGACCAGTATCTTAGCGGTGATGGTAACGTCTTTGGTGAATCCCCGATAAAAACCGCTGACAGCGGTCTTGATCGGTAAATCCATTAGTGGTGGTTTTAGTGCCATTTTAATGTCCCCGTTGGCTATTTTTTATGCATTCAGGGTACACGTTTTTGTCGGATTGCAAAGCAGTTAAACGCCAATCATGTCGCGTTTGCGACATTGGGCGACCTGCTGCAGTGCAGCAAAAATGGCAACTTTCTATAATAAAAATGGCCGCCGAACTTTCATGTCCGGCGGCCAACATTGTCTATTTGCGACAGGTTTCTGCTAGGCGTTCAGATCTACCACGATACGGCCCTTTACTTGGCCCTTCAAAATACCGCGCCCTAGGTCTGGTAGGTCGGACAGGGTCGCTGGCTGAACCATCGCCTCGAGCTTGTCCATCGGCAGGTCCTTTGCGATGCGCTGCCATGCGCGCACGCGGTTGTCATAAGGCTGCATCACACTGTCGATCCCCAACAGGTTCACACCGCGCAACAAGAACGGAATAACTGTGGCAGGCAAGCCCGCACCACCAGCCAGACCAACCGCCGCAACAGACGCGCCATATTTCATCTGGCCCAAAACCCGCGCCAGCATATCGCCGCCGACTGCATCAACGCAGCCGCCCCATGCTTCTGCTTCAAGCGGGCGCTTTGTTGTCTCGTTGATCTCTTCGCGCGCAACAATCTGGGTCGCGCCAAGAGATTTAAGATAATCGGCTGTCTCGGGACGACCTGTAACCGCAGCAACCTCGTGGCCAAGCGCAGATAGGATCGCAGTCGCAACCGAACCAACACCGCCAGCCGCACCAGTGACCAAAACAGGACCATCCTTGATGCCGTGGTCTTCCAGCGCCATAACAGCCAACATCGCTGTAAAACCAGCGGTTCCAACAGCCATTGCTTGACGCGTGTCCAAGCCATCTGGCAGTGGCACAAGCCAATCCGCTTTGACGCGCGCCTTTTGCGAATACCCGCCCCAATATGCCTCACCCACACGCCAGCCGGTCAGGACAACTTTATCACCCGCCTTATAGCGTGGATCATCTGACGCCTCTACGGTGCCGGCCATATCGATACCGGGAACATGGGGATAATTACGGACCAAACCGCCGCCAGGACCAATGCAAAGGCCGTCTTTATAGTTGACTGTCGAATATTCGACAGCGACGGTCACATCACCCGCTGGCAACTGATCCAGTGACAACTCCTGAACTGACGCGCTGGTCTTACCTTCTTCATTCTTCTCAACGACGAGTGCTTTAAACATCATATTCTCCTTGGTGGTCCTTCCACCATCATCTTGCCTTCAAAACTCCCGCCGGAGGCTCCGGTCGGGGGCATCATTCACTAAATCCAGAAATTCTCATGCACAGTCGCAGCGCGCGGACCGTCCTGCGTATGCACCTCTAGTGCGGTGCCTTCATCCCAGTGGGTCATGCGCACCATACCAATAGCAACATTGGTATCGTAATCCGGCGATTTCGCAGCAGAGGTGATCTGCCCGATGCGTTTGCCTTTGGCCATAAGAGGCCACACAGCATCACAAACAGGGATATCACCCTCGATCGATATGGCACGCACTTGCTGCGTCGGACCTTCTTTGGCAACTCGCAACAACGCGTCACGACCAACACAACCAATTGCCGTTTGGGTGGAACAGAACCGACCCAATCCACATTCATGCGGCGTATTCTCACGGGTCATATCATTGCCGTAAGATAGCAATCCGCCCTCAATCCGTTCGATCAGATTGGGACAACCTGCGTAAACATCCAAGCTCTTGCCAGCCTCCATCAACGCATTCCAAAGCGGCATTCCGTTCTTGGTGCCATCCACATAGATCTCGAAGCCGCCCTGCTTGGAATAACCTGAACGCGCTACAGCCATGCTGACGCCCTGGAAATCAAACCAGCCGAACCGGAAGAACTTGATGGATCGTACCGCATCGCCAAACACATGTGCCATCAGGTCATCCGCCAGCGGACCCTGGACCGCAAGAGGTGAAATATCCGGCTCGTCCACCAGTACATCCAAGCGGTATCCATAAGCCAACGCCTTGACCCAAAACAGTAAATCACTGTCCGCAATCGAAATCCACCAGCGATCCTCGGTCAGCTTTAACGCCACGGGATCATTCAGCATACCCCCCGTTTCATCAACGATCGGCACGTAATAGCACTGCCCCGGCAGCATCCCACGCAAGTCGCGTGGGGTTAGCATTTGCATCAAACGCGCCGCATCAGGGCCGCGCAATTCGATCTGCCGTTCGCAGGCCACATCCCAGACCTGTACCGCCTTTTTCAGGTGATGGTAGTCTTCGGTCACACTGCGAAACACGGTGGGCAAAAGCATATGATTATAGACAGTGTAACCTTTGACACCGGCGGCTTCGACGCCTTCGGTAAAGGGGGTACGCCGGATGCGGCGCGAAGGTGCAATAACAGCCATCATATATCCTCTGGCATAAACGGAAGATCGGTTGGAAGCGGTGTTTGGCCTGCCTCGGTCAGCATCGCGTGCACTTGTCCGCGATGATGCGTTTGGTGGTTAAAAAGATGTGTCGCGCAAAGGCCCATTGGCGTCGACATTGCACCCGCCTGACCGACGGGCAACCATTGCAGGTCACCGTTCAGCGTTTCAGCGTCAACATTCTGCGCCCAAAGCGTTATGCGCGCGTCCATCTGGATACGGTCTTGCGCCCAAATTGCGGGGGTCGCAGTCAACGTATCGCTTTTTGCAATTGGTAGATCAGTGCTGTCGCCGCCATCAAAACGGCTCATCCAGCGTATATCGCCCCACAACAAATGGTTTAACGTACCCATGATCGATCCAAAAAAGGCACCGCGATCCTTTGTCAGATCGGCGATGTCCATTTTTGCAACGATGTCGCGCACCCCATTGTTCTGCCACGCATTATAGCGCGCCATCGTCTGACAATAGAGCGGCGTGATCAAGGCTTGGGGCCTTTCCAGTCGATCGGGCAGATCTCTGCCGATTTGCCGCCAAAGTCCCAAACGCGGCCGTAATCGCGTACCTTTGAGCGTGTTCCGGCGGCTGCGATAATATCAGGGCCCATCCAGTATTTTGAATTGCTAACCATAACTGGCTGATCAGGCGTGGCCCCCTTCATCATCTCAATCTCGCCTTGGATTTTGCGACCGATGTAGATGCCACGCTTCGTGCCATCGCGTACGATCTCGACCTTTTCACGCTCTGCGCCGATAATCTCGGACACCAGCATTGTGAACAATCCTGTTGTGCCGCCAGCGGCACCGCTAAAGATTTTCAGAATACCGTTATAGGCTTTCTGGGTGGAACGCTCGTCGACATAAGCCGCGACGCGCCAGTTGCCTTCGGCCATACGCCCAGGGATATCGACAAGCAGTCCGACGTTCAGACCAGACAGGTCTTCGCCTTCGAAATGACCTTCATCAATCGCAATCGCCATCCAAGCATGGCAGTGCCCTTCTGTCGGAGGGTGCGCACCAAGGCTGACAACGCAGGGGCAAAACACGGTGCAAGAGCAGTTCAAGAACAATTCGCCTTTGATCGCCCAATCCGTTGGTTCCATTTTGCGGCGCAACGGGTTGCTTTCAATCCGCTGGTCGATCCGCTGTGATATTGGCAACCGATCAGCAGGTGCGCGTGTTTTTTCAGCCATCTGTCGTCCCTTTCCTAAAAGAAGAATAACCCAATACCCGCCGCGATCAGGATCACGCCGGTAGGTTTGATTACATGGTGCCCGACGTCAGGCAGTTTTTCAAATATCATCAAAAGTGTCGCAAGGCCCATCCAAGCAAGGCTCATCACGCCGCCAACGAAGCCTAGCGCCATAAAGCCCCAGCAACAGCCCACACAAAATACGCCCAAGCCAAGGCCCATCCGCAAACCGCCACCGAAACCGGTTTTCCAATGCCCTAAAAAATAAGTCATCGGTGCGTGGCAAACGCCGTGGCAAACTTCTTTGGTGCGGCTGAACTGGAACGCGCCAACGACGATCAGCAAGATCGCAGAAATCCAAAGCGGTGCCACGCCCAGCATGTTGATCACGCCCCCAAAAAGCAGCGCCAACTGCACACCAGCGATCAAAGCCGCAAAGCCAACCCAAACGATGAAATAGCCAAGCAAAACACCAGCCCACCCTGCCCGCGTGCCGTCGGCGCTGATCATCAGGCGCTCGTATGTGGTCAATGTCGGCACCAGCGTCGGCAACATCATCGCTGCCATCATCACCGCCCACATTGCAAACAACGGACCAAAGCGCGCCATTGGCATATCCATCGGCATGCGCGGGTTCATATCGGCCATCGCTTGAGCCATCGGACCCGGCCGCCCCAGTAGGTCCAAATCCATGTCAATTGCCATCATATACAGCATCCACCAAGCCAGCAGGATCGCCCCAAAGAACGAAAGCCAAAGCGAAGATCGGATCAATTGCGACATCAACGTCCTCCCAAACGCGTATCTGCTGCGACTCAGCACTTGCACAATCATATGTCAGACGTTTAATTGTCTGACAAATGAAAATTGATCCAAAGAACCCTGCTGACCTGTCAGCCCAGATTGCAAAAGCGATCCGCGACGCGATTATGTCGGGTGATTTGCTTGTCGACGAGCGCCTGCCATCAGAGGCGGAACTGGCCGAACAATTCGAGGTTTCGCGCCCCACAGTGCGCGAGGCGCTCAAGAGATTGGGCGCGCAATCGCTGATCCGCACGCAGCGCGGTGCTACCGGTGGCGCGTTTGTGAACCGTCTGAAATTTGAAGACGCGTACGGTCAGCAAATCACGACCTCAACGCTGCTATTATCGATGAATGACGTCAGTTTCGCGACCGCCTGTGAAGCGCGATATGCGCTTGAACGGGCCTGCGCGCCGCTGTCTGCGCAACGCCGCACCGCTGATCATTTGGCAACCATGCGTGCCGAGGCACACCGCCAATCGCAACCCGGCCTGACGGATGAAGCCTTCTGTGCATCCGACGTCGCGTTCCACCGCGCTTTGGTTGATGCCGCGGGCAATCCTGTGTTGTCCTATCAGCTAGCTGGTGCCGTGGAGGCGATGCAGCCTTTGATGAATATGATCACCTTCAGCGCACGATCACGTGAACGGATCGTCGGTCTTCACAGTGCAATTGCGGATGCTATTGAATTACAAGACGCCGCAAAAGCCGATGCTTTGTTGGATGATCTGGCACGCTACACACAAGAGCTGGCGCAAAACGTGATCTCGGACCGTGAAGCAGCCCGTGCCCAATCCTGATTGTCTCGATCCCGCAAATCATGTAGCCGCTCTTCAAAACCCATGAACGCTACAGGAGACGCCGATGAAGGCCGTGATCTTTGGAACGACAACGCTTGCTGTTGCTGCAGCGCTTGGACTTTATGTATGGCAATCGACAAACGCAGTTCCTGATCCTTGTGGTGCAACCGCCGTCGCAGGCAGCGCCATTGGTGGCCCGTTCACGCTGATTTCAGAAACCGGCGAAACCGTCACCGATAAGGACGTGATCACCAAACCCACGTTGGTTTATTTTGGCTACACGTTCTGCCCTGATGTTTGCCCTCTTGATAGCGCGCGCAACGCCCAAGCCGCTTATATACTGGAAGAACAAGGGATTGACCTTGGTAATGTGTTCATTTCAGTCGACCCGCAACGTGACACGGTCGAAGTCGTGCGCGACTTTACTGATAATTTCCATGAAGACATGATTGGTCTGACAGGCACCCCTGAACAAGTCAAAGCGGCATCGCAAGCCTACAAAACCTACTACCGCGCCGATGACAGCGATC
>NZ_JAFMHR010000022.1 GCF_017854415.1 Yoonia sp.
TGGGCGGCGTGGGTATCGTTGTCGTCGCGATGGTGTTTTTGCCAGAATTGCGGGTTGGTGGTATGCAGATCTTCCGCTCGGAAGGGTTTGATACAAGCGGAAAGATCCTGCCCCGCGCAGGTGAAATCGCAAAGCAGATTTCATATATTTATATCAGTCTGACAGTCGCTTGCATGTTGTCTTATTCAGCGATGGGCATGAACGGCTTTGATGCCATTGTGCATGCGATGACGACTGTGTCGACTGGCGGCATGGCCAACTATGACATTTCTTTTGCAGCTTTCGGGGCAGGGGTTCACTATGTGGCGGTGGTGTTCATGGTGCTGGCGGCACTACCCTTTGTGCGCTTTGTTCAGATTTTGGCAGGCACGGCAAAGCCTTTGCTTCATGATCGCCAAGTCCATGTCTTTTTGTTGATTATCAGCATTTGTGTTGTCTTCATTACCATGTGGCTATGGGGACGTAGCGGTGTCATGACCGAAGTTTCGTTTCGTGCCGCGCTTTTCAATGTCACTTCGATCATGACAGGCACGGGATACGCCAGTGCCGACTACATGACCTGGGGGACGTTTCCGGTCACAATGTTCTTTTTGATCGGCCTGATTGGTGGATGCGCGGGTTCTACTTCGTGTTCGGTCAAAGTGTTCCGGTATCAGCTTGTTTTCGCAGCGATCAAAAGCCAGATCAGGCAAATCCATTCCCCACACGGCGTGTTTACACCGCGCTATGATGGGCGTCCGATTAGTGAGGACGTCCTGAATTCTGTTATCGCCTTTTTGGTGGCATTCATTTTGTCGCTGGGTGGCACAGCGGTGCTGCTGGGCATGACGGGCCTTGATTTCATCACTTCCATTTCTGGTGCAGCGGCCGCATTGGCGAACATTGGTCCCGGGCTTGGGCTTGAGATTGGACCGGCCGGAAACTACGCAAACATCAACGATACGGCAAAGTGGATTCTGGCGATTGCCATGTTCGTCGGCCGGCTTGAGATCATGGTCGTGCTGACCATTCTATCGATCAAATTCTGGAGAAACTGACATGACAACGCGTCCGCTTGGTGCACAAATTTCGCATATGCTAAAGGATCGCGGTGTCGATACCATTTTCGGCATTCCCGGCGTGCATAACCAAGAGATGTACCGCGGAATCGAGGAAGCAGGGATCACCCATGTGCTTGCGCGTCACGAACAAGGGGCGGGCTTTATGGCCGACGGCTATGCCCGTGCGACGGGCAAAGTGGGGGTGGCCTATGTGATTTCTGGCCCCGGTCTGTGCAATATCATGACACCGATGGGGCAGGCGTATTCGGATAGCGTGCCCATGCTGGTCCTGTCATCGGTGCTGGATGAAACTGAAGCAAAGCGCGGACAGCTTCACCAGATGAAAGATCAAGAAGGAGCAGCAGCCACAGTATGCGATTGGTCCGCGACCGCGCGCACCGCTGATGCCAGCTATCAGTTGATTGATCGGGCATTGATGCAAATGGCAGCTGGCGTACCTTCCCCTAAACACATCCAAGTCCCCATTGCGCAGTTAGAAGCACAAGCCCCAGCAGCACCTATGTGCCCCGCTGATTGGCCCACATGTGCCGAACCCGCACCTTTGCAATGCAGTACACTGACCGACCGTATCAGAACTGCAAAACGCCCATTGTTCATCTTTGGCGGTGGTGCCGTGCGCGGTGTCGAAAGCTGGCTGCCGCATTTCTTGCGCCTGAATGCCGCGTCTTTCACGACATACGCAGGGCGCGGCATCATTCCTGATGATAGCCCCTTACACTATGGCGCGTCGCTGCCACGGCAAAGCAGTGCCGATGTTATCGCCTCTGCCGATCTCATTATCGCGGTCGGTACGCGGCTTTCCGAAGTTGATCTGTGGCGTGATGATCTTGGCCATACCGCGCCAATGATCCGCATCGATCTTGATCAAGAAAGCCTGTCAGACCGCCACCACGCAGATATCCGCATTCTTGCCGATGCCAGTGCGCATCTGACCGAAAGCTTGATGCAGATTGAGGGCGTCAAGGAAACGACTTGGACCGCCCAAGAAGTTGCCAAGACACGCGCACGCTGGCGTGCTGAACTGGATGCAGAACGCCCAGGTATCTTGCCAGTTGTCGATGCATTGAAATCGGCACTGCCGGCCAACACTATGATCTTTTCTGACATGACCCAATTCGCCTATGCCGCGAAAGAGATCTACCCAATGGATCGCCCCGCCCACTGGCACCACCCCTACGGGTTTGGTACGCTGGGATATGCACTGCCTGCCGCTATCGGTGGCAAAATTGGCGTTGGGAATCAGCCGGTTGTGGCAATCCTTGGCGACTACGGTTTCCAATATACCGTCCAAGAACTCGCTGTTGCGGTCGAATTGGAGCTGACCTTGCCGGTCATCATCTGGGACAACGGCAAACTGGGCGAGATCGAAGACAGCATGGTTGCTGCCCAAATTGCACCAAACGCGGTGATCCAGCGTAATCCTGATTTCCTCAAACTGGCCGAAGCCTATGGCGCTGCGTCCGCACAGCCTCAAACGCTTGGCGATTTTGCGGACGCGTTGCACACGGCTTTGGCGCGCAAAGGCCCAACCGTCATCCGCGTCGTGTCCAATATCGCGCAGTGATTTGTGTTGTCTGATTGACCCTTGGGGCACAGCACCCTATTGAACGGCGCATCAGCACACGAGGGTTCCGATGATCGATAAACCACGCAGTTTCCAAGAGATCATTCTGCGGCTTCAGACCTATTGGGCGGCCCAAGGCTGCGCCATTCTGCAGCCCTACGACATGGAAGTCGGCGCGGGTACGTTTCACCCTGCGACAACTCTGCGCGCGCTGGGCGATAAGCCTTGGGCAGCAGCCTATGTGCAGCCGTCACGCAGGCCTACGGACGGGCGCTATGGCGAGAACCCGAACCGCTTGCAGCATTATTATCAGTACCAAGTCCTAATCAAACCGTCGCCACCCGCAATGCAGGACCTGTATCTGGGGTCTCTCAAGGCAATCGGAATTGATGCAACCATGCATGACATCCGTTTTGTCGAAGACGACTGGGAAAGCCCTACTTTGGGCGCGTGGGGCCTTGGCTGGGAAGTCTGGTGCGACGGCATGGAAGTCAGCCAGTTTACCTATTTCCAACAGGTCGGCGGACACGACTGCAAACCTGTGGCAGGCGAACTGACTTACGGCCTAGAGCGTTTGGCGATGTATGTGCTTGGTGTCGATCACGTGATGGATATGCCGTTCAACGACCCTGACGCACCGATTGCTTTGAAATACGGGGATGTGTTCCAACAAACCGAACAGGAATATTCGCGCTGGAATTTCGATATCGCGGATACCGACGTGCTGTTACAGCACTTTGTCGACGCAGAGGCCGAATGCCAGCGTATTTTGGACGCGCCCGCTGTTGACCCCAAAACAGGACGCAAAATCATCATGGCACATCCGGCCTATGATCAATGTATCAAGGCGTCTCATGTGTTCAACTTGCTGGATGCACGCGGTGTTATCTCGGTGACCGAACGCCAAGCCTATATCGGTCGTGTGCGCAACTTGGCCAAAGCCTGCGCTGATGCCTTCGTGCAAACGCCCGCAGGCGGGGCCGCAGCCTGATGGCGCGGGTTATTATTGTGATTATGTTGCTTATGGGTGCCGCGGCAGGTGGCGTGCTTTATTACCAGCAGGTCTATGCGTACTACGAAGAGGTCGCGTTCAGTGCGGATGCGGTCCTGCTGACGTCTGTATCAACAGGGCAGGCCGAGCCTATTGTCGTTGATAGCTTTGATGCAATCGACGCAATCAGCAGCCCGCTACGCTACCGTGCATGTTTTGAAACACCGCTTAGCCAAGCGATGTTGACGGAAACCTATGTGATCGTCGACGCGCCCGAACCACGGGTCGCCCCCGGGTGGTTCGATTGCTTTGATGCCGCCCAAATTGGCGCGGACCTGCAAAGCGAAGCCATCGCCTTTATGGGCATCGAAAACGTCGAATACGGCATCGACCGCATTGTTGCGATCTACCCTGATGGTCGCGGTTTTGCATGGCACCAGATTAATGCCTGCGGCGAAGTTGTCTTTGACGGCAACCGCCCACCTGACGATTGCCCTCCTATTCCAGAAAGTTCCCAGTAATGCCTGATCTTCTGATTGAACTCTTCTCCGAGGAAATCCCCGCGCGTATGCAAACCCGTGCAGCGGATGATCTGCGCAAGCTGGTCACAGACGGTTTGGTCGAGGCTGGTTTGACCTACGCAGGGGCTGCCGCGTTTTCCACACCGCGCCGTCTGACGTTGTCGCTTGATGGGCTAAGTGCCGAAAGTGCAGTCTTTAAAGAAGAGAAGAAAGGACCTCCCGTAGATGCCAACCCAAAAGCAGTGCAAGGATTTCTTAGAGGGTTAGGCCTAGAAGGTACTGACAGCTGGTATGCTTCACAGATTGATGCGTTGAAGAATGGCGAGGTTCTCAATTTTGACTCCAGCTTCGTCACAACACAAGAGTTGAAGGGCAAAAGGGTGCTTTTTGCAACTCTGGAGTACCCGCCTCGTCCAGCCGCAGATATCATCGCCGAAGTGCTGGAAAATGCGATCCGCAATTTCCCGTGGCCCAAGTCAATGCGCTGGGGCAGCGGCACGCTGAAATGGGTGCGTCCGCTCCATACAATTCTGTGCATCTTGATCGATGAAGCAGGGGCCGAGGTTGTGCCATTGGACATCGATGGCATCACATCAGGCAATACGACGCGCGGGCACAGGTTCCTTGCGCCAGATGTATTTTCTGTCACATCTTTCGATGACTACGAGGTGAAGCTAAAGCGCGCCAAGGTGGTCTTGCGTGCCGATGAACGGGCCGAAGCGATTTGGAGCGACGCCACCACCCAAGCATTCGCGCTGGGCCTTGAAGTGGTCGAAGATCGTGGTTTGCTGGCCGAAGTTGCAGGGCTGGTCGAATGGCCTGTGGTCTTGCTGGGCCGCATTGGCGATGACTTTTTGGGCCTGCCGCCAGAGGTGCTGCAGACATCCATGAAAGAGCATCAGAAGTTCTTTTCTGTGCGCAATCCCAAAACCAACCGGATCGAGCGTTTCGTGACTGTCGCCAACATGGAAACCGCCGATCAGGGTGCGACCATTCTGGCAGGCAACCAAAAGGTTCTGGCCGCGCGTTTGGCGGATGCAAAGTTCTTTTGGGAAAACGATTTGCGGGTGGCCAAAGCGGGGATGGACCCTTGGTTGGACAGCCTTGCGAATGTGACGTTCCATAACAAATTGGGTTCACAAAAAGACCGGATTGAACGGATCGCGGCTTTGGCGCGCGAGATCGCGCCAAGCGTGGGTGCTGATCCTGATTTGGCTGAACAAGCCGCACGGGTGGCCAAGGCTGATTTGTCATCTGAAATGGTCTATGAGTTTCCAGAACTGCAGGGCTTGATGGGGCGTTACTACGCGACCGAGGCGGGTTTACCTGCGGAAGTCGCTGCGGCCTGTGAAGAGCATTACTCGCCACTGGGCCCGTCAGATGACGTGCCAACCGCACCTGTGTCCGTGGCCGTGGCGCTGGCCGATAAGATCGACACGCTGACAGGGTTCTGGGCGATTGACGAGAAACCAACAGGGAGTAAAGACCCGTTTGCGCTGCGCAGAGCAGTGCTGGGGATTATTCGGTTGATCACAGGTGGTGATCATCGCCTTCAGTCCTTTCATTCACACTTGATGGCGCTAATTGCCGACCACCTGGGCTACAGTGACCAAGAGGTAGAACAGTTAAAGGAGTTGATGACGCAACTTGAAAATGTTTCCGATATTGCGTCAGAGCTTTCATCCAATAGACTGACGCCTGAAAAAGCGAAGTACTTGACGGACCAGCTTCGTTCAGAGGTCGGTCGAAAGAAGGGCGAGGCTCAGGTTCTTGGGGAGCAGATTGCAACCAAATTGCAGACTGCCGATCAAATGGCGTCCGACCTCCTCTCCTTCTTCCACGACCGCCTCAAAGTCTTCCTCAAAGACAAAGGCATCCGTCACGACATTATCGACGCTTGCATCGCGATGCCGGGCAACGACGATCTGACGCTGCTGGTCAAACGCGCCGAAGCCCTCGCTGCGACCCTTGCCACTGACGACGGTGAAAACCTGCTGCAAGGGTTCAAGCGCGCCAACAACATCCTGACCCAAGCCGAAGAAAAAGACGGGGTTGAATACTCCTACGGCGCTGACCTGAAATTCGCCGAGGACCCGTCCGAAAAGGCGCTTTTCGAAGCTCTTGATGCTGCAGATGCGAAAATTGCCCCTGCGATGGCTAACGAAGATTTCAGCACCGCAATGACGGCTATGGCAGCACTTCGCGGCCCGATTGATGCATTTTTCAACACAGTACAGGTGAATGATGAGCGCCAAGTCGTGCGCCGCAACCGCCTTAACCTGTTGTCACGCATCCGTAAAATCTGTCTGAGCGTCGCGGATTTGAACAAAATCGAAGGCTAGCGTCCAAAACTGTAAACTTGGGTGTACATAAACGCCTTTTGTCTTCTATGCTGCACCCACATAATAGATCGGTGCCGCAGTGCAGCAACAGACGCCTTATAGTCCTTTGACCCTGATTACTCCGACTGCCGCAATGCGCGCTGCTGTGCACGGGGGGCGTGCGAAATGCCTGCAACGCCTTGTGCGCTTGGATATGCCTGTGCCGATCACGGTCGCTTTGTCATTTGACGCAGTGCATGCTGCGGCGTTGGGTGATTTGCCGGATATGGACGCGCTATTGGCCCCATTCGGCGATGCGCCGCTTTTGTCCGTCCGCCCGTCCAGCCAAGATCCTGATTGGGGTGGCCCCGGTGCGATCCTGAACGTGGGCATGAATGATGCCCGCTATGTCGAATTGATCAACTATGTTGGCGAAGCCGCTGCCACCCGCGTTTACCTGCGCTTTGTGCAGTCCTACGCGGTGCATGTGGCGCGACTTGACCCTGATGAGTTTTACCTGCCCGACGTATTCGACACCGCCAGCCTGCGGTCGATGATGGAAACGTACGAATTTGAAACGGAACAACGGTTCCCCCAAGACCCTGCAGTGCAATTGGCCGAAGTTCTACGCTCGATGGCGCGTGCATGGGATGGCACGACCGCACGTTTGCTGCGTCAAGCCAAGGGCGCACCTGCCGACGCGGGTCTTGGTTTGGTTGTCCAAGCGATGGCGGCTGGACGCAATTCTGGTGAATGCGGGCAGGGCTTTGTGCGATTTGTTGATGTGGCCACAGGGGCCCCAACAATCGTTGGACGTTATGTCAGCGCATGGCAAACCGAAACGCGTGATGTGCGCCCTGATGCCGAAGGTGCGCATTATCTGGCCCGCGATCCGCGCGGCCCTTCACTTGAAGACTTGCAGCCTGAAGTTTTTGCGCAGCTCGTGGAGTACGGCGATATTTGCCGCAAGAACCTGCGCGAAGAAATGGATATCAAATTCACCATCAAAGATGGCGAGTTGCAAATTCTTGATGCGGTACGCGTTCAGCGTTCCGCGCGTGCATCTGTGCGGATTGCCGTCGCTTTGGCCGAAGATCAGGTGATCCCGCGTGAAGAAGCCGTCATGCGCATTGAACCTGCGGCCTTGTCAGAATTGCTCCACCGACAAGTTGATCCAACCGCTGCGCGCGACGTGATTGTGCGCGGTATCGCCGCAAGCCCTGGTGCTGCTTCTGGGCGGATCGTTTTGACAGCCCATGAGGCCCAAGCGAGTGCCGCCCGTGGTGAAGCCTGCATTCTTGTGCGCCGCGAAACCACGCCAGAGGATATTCGCGGGATGCACGCGGCTCATGCAGTTTTGACCATGCGCGGTGGCGTGACAAGCCACGCGGCTGTTATTGGCCGTGGCCTTGGTTTGCCTTGCGTCGTGGGTGCATCTGATCTGTCTATCGACCGCAAATCGAACCAGATTACAGCCCCTGACGGGCGGGTTTTTTCGGCAGGTGACGTGATCACAGTTGATGGCACGACAGGTCAAGTACTTGTCGGTGAACCTGCCATGCTCGAGGCCGCATTGGACGGCGCGTTCCAGACGCTGCTGGAATGGGCTGATGATTTCCGCGATATTGGCGTGCGCGCCAATGCCGACACGCCCGCTGATGCGCAGACTGCTAGTAATTTTGCCGCAGAGGGGATCGGGCTTTGCCGCACAGAACATATGTTCTTCGAAGGTGACCGCCTTGGTGTCATGCGCGAGATGATTTTTGCCGAAGAAAGCGATGACCGCCGGGCTGTTCTGGATCGTTTGTTGCCGATGCAGCGCGAAGATTTCCAAGCGCTGTTCGAGATTATGGCGGGTAAAACCGTCTGTGTCCGTCTGTTTGACCCGCCTTTGCACGAATTTCTGCCGTCTGACAAAGCAGGCTTGCGCGATTTGGCGGAACAAGTGGCTTTGCCATTGTCAGAAGTAACCGAACGTGTCGAAGCTTTGGCTGAATATAACCCCATGCTGGGCATGCGCGGTGTGCGGCTAGGTATCGCGATCCCTGAAATCTACGATATGCAGGCTCAAGCTATTTTTGAAGCGATGGTCGCGGTACGGCGAAAGGGTATCAAGATATCGGTCGATATCATGATTCCGTTAGTTAGTGCGATGCGCGAGGTTGAATTGGTTAAGGGCCGCGTGGATGCGATTGCGAACTCCGTGCGCACGAAAAACAGACTGGACTTTGATTATCGCCTCGGTGTGATGGTCGAAACCCCGCGAGCGGCCTTGCGTGCCCAAGACATTGCGGAACATGCAGCGTTCTTGTCTTTTGGCACCAACGATTTGACCCAGATGACATATGGGCTGTCGCGCGATGACGCGGGGCGGTTCATGTCGTCGTATGTGCAGCAAGGTGTTTATGCCGAAGATCCGTTTCATACTCTTGATATCGAGGGCGTCGGAGAGCTGATTTCACTCGGTGCAGAACGTGGTCGGGCAGGGCGTCCTGACGTTGTTTTGTCGATCTGTGGCGAGCATGGCGGAAGCCGTGCCGCGATCGCATTTTGCCGCCAACACAACTTTGATTATGTGTCGTGTTCACCATTTCGTGTTCCAGGCGCGCGATTAACGGCCGCACAATTGGCCCTTGCAGAGCGGGTATGACGCTGGTGCAACGCTAAATGTAGTGTTAAATCGGCCCACAAATGGCGCTTTTGCACTAAATACGCACCTAACAGCATTTAATCTGTTGCCCTTTTGCCAATCCCAAGGGGCAGGGGGTAGACGTAAACGTCACCTTCCTTTAGAGAGCGAGGCGCTAGCGCGGAGCAACGCCGCGTATTTCCTGGGTGGGAAAATGATGTCGATTATGAAAGCCATTACGGCCGCAATTGCTGCGGCAACCATTTCGTTTACGGCTCTGCCAGCCGCGGCGGATGAAACGCTCGCTTCGCGCTTGAGCACTATTATTGGACAAGAGCGCAGCGCCTTGTCTATGGTTCCTGAATACCAGTTGGATCTTTTGACCAGCCTGCCGGCCGGAAACGAAGACGATGTTACCGCAGAAGCGCAACTGATTTACAGCCGCGATTTTCTGGCTGATCAGCCCTCTGCAGATGGCGGTGCCCAGTGGGAATGTCTTGCCGAGGCCCTTTATTTCGAAGCACGCGGTGAAACTGTTCGCGGCATGTTTGCCGTGGGCGAAGTGATCTTGAACCGTGTTGATAGCAACAATTATCCAGACACGCTTTGCAACGTTATCAACCAAGGCACAGGCCGCAAGTACGGTTGTCAGTTCACATATACCTGTGACGGCAAAGCCGAAGTCATTGCAGAGCCGCAGTCATGGGAACGCGTTGGCAAAGTTGCACGTATTTTGGTTGATGGCGTGCCGCGCGCGCTGACCGGCGGTGCTACGCACTACCATACCAAAGCAGTGAACCCGTCTTGGGCGCAGCGCTACCCGCGCACAGCGACCATCGGTTCGCACCACTTTTATCGCCAGCCTGTGCGTACAGCGTCTAACTAACGTCGCATGACATGGTGCGCGCGTCGCGGCTGACGCTTGCCGCGATGGGCCGTCACCTATATTCGGACACAGTATTAATTTGTGCCGGAAACCCTAATGACTGACGATATTCGCCTTGCCTTTGCCCATCCCAGCGAAAGGGCCGAGGCCAGCAGCCAAACCCCTTGTGACCGGATTTCCTTACGCGACTATGTCGTAGAGGTCGAAATCGGTGCGTTTCAGCAAGAGCGCGGCACATTGCAGCGCGTGCGTTTCAATATTGTGGTCGAGGTTTCACCGCTGAGCGGTCCGATTGATGACGACGTTGACCGGATATTGTCCTACGACAAAGTCACCGAGGCGATCGGGGTCGAGCTAGAGGCAGAGCGGATCAACCTGCTTGAGACACTCGCTGCCCGCGTCGCCGAGCGTATTTTGCTGGAACCCCAAGCAGAACGTGTTTTTGTGCGCATTGAAAAGCTGGACCGCGGCCCGTTTTCATTGGGAGTAGAGATTGTACGGTCCCGCGATGGTGTAAACCTTGCTGGCCAAGACCACGTCGAAGCCCCGCACCCACGCGTCGTCTATTTATCGAACGAAGCGCTTTCGGCGCAGCATCTTACCGCTTGGATCGGTCAATTGGCCGCAATGGACGCACCTTTGATTATTTCCGTGGGCCCCGCCGATGTTGCCGCCCCACAGGCGAGCAATGCATTGGCGCAGCGCCGCATTGACCTGTTAGCGATCGAACAAAACGCATGGACACTGGCCGCGCGCGATCACCGCCTTATGGTGGTTGGAACGCGTACAGAATTGGATTGGGCGATGAAGAATGATCAGATTTGTATCTGGGCACCATCAAAGATAGTGTTGGATGCAGTCGATGGTCCTTCGGCCAGTCCACGCGATGCCGTTGCTCTGGTCGCTTGGTTTGCACAAGATATTGCCGCGAAAGAGCTGTTGGTGATCGGTGCACCTGCGCCCAAGACAGCCGTTGCGATCCGCGTAATTCCAGCTGCTTCGGTTGATCTGGGATGACCCTTTACTATCGCCCCATTGCACGCTTTGGCGAAGTTCCGACGCGACAAAGCTTTGCGCTAGCGGGCGGCTTGTGCTGGTTTGATAGCATTGCCGTGCACGAACGTGGCGGCGGCATCAATACCGTACCTGCACGCGATATCCCAACGGATGTTTTGCATCATTTGACCTGTCAGCGTCCGCCGATTGCCGGGCTCGATATGAGCGCCCCACGCCTGATGGGAATTCTGAATGTAACCCCGGATAGTTTTTCAGATGGCGGGCAGTTTGAAGCGCCACAGGCTGCTCTTGATCGCGCGTTGGTAATGCAGGCCGAAGGCGCGCAAATCATCGATATTGGTGGCGAAAGCACGCGTCCGGGGGCCACAGAAGTAGCGATTGCTGCAGAGATCGACCGCACTGCACCGGTTATTGCGGCAATCCGCGCGCAAAGCGGTGTGCCGATCTCGATTGATACGCGCAAATCTGCAGTTGGTCAGGCCGCAGTATCTGCAGGTGCTACAATGATTAATGATGTCGCGGCTTTCACCTTTGACCCTGCACTTGCTGATGTCGCCGCAACGGCGGGCGTGCCTGTTTGTGTTATGCATGCGCAAGGTTCGCCCGAGAACATGCAAGATGATCCGGCATACGAAGATGTCTTGTTGGATGTGTATGATTTTTTATCTGCGCGCGTGGATGCCGCAGTTGCCGCTGGAATTGCACGCAACCAAATCGTGATTGATCCCGGTATCGGGTTTGGCAAAACGGTCGCACACAACCTGATTTTGTTGCGCGGCATAGCGCTTTTTCACAGCCTTGGCTGTCCCATTTTGCTAGGTGCATCGCGCAAGCGATTTATCAGCGTTATTGGCGGTGGGCAGACAGCGCATGACCGCGTCAGTGGATCTGTGGCGGTCGCACTATTTGCGGCAAGGCGGGGCGTGCAAATCCTGCGGGTTCACGATATCTTTGCGACCAAACAGGCGTTAGATCTGGAATGGGCAATTGGCGGAGCAGCGATCACATGACACGGAAACTTTTTGGCACTGACGGTGTGCGCGGCAAAGCCAACACCTATCCGATGACCGCCGATATGGCGCTCAAGATCGGGGCGGCGGCAGGGCGATATTTTCGCAATGACGGGTCAAATGGCCACCGTGTTGTGATTGGCAAAGACACGCGGCTATCGGGCTATATGTTCGAAAGCGCATTGACGGCGGGCTTGACCAGTACCGGCATGAACGTGCTTCTTTTGGGGCCCGTGCCGACACCTGCGGTAGGCTTGTTGACGACGTCTATGCGCGCTGATCTGGGTATTATGATTTCCGCCAGCCATAATCCGCACCACGACAATGGCATCAAGTTTTTTGGTCCCGACGGTTTCAAGTTGTCAGATGAAGCCGAAGCTGAAATCGAGGCTCTGATTGATAGCGAGATAGAGCCCGCCAAAGCGCATAATATCGGTAGGGCCAAACGGATTGATGATGGGCGTTTTCGCTATGCCGAACGTATTAAGTCGACGTTTCCGGCGGGGATGCGGCTTGATGGGCTTAAGGTGGTGATTGACTGCGCGCACGGCGCGGCGCACCGGGTTGCACCAGAAGTTCTTTGGGAATTGGGCGCGACGGTTATTCCGGTTGGCGTCAGCCCTGATGGTTTCAATATCAACGATGGGTGTGGATCGACAAACACTGCCGCCGCCGCCGCCAAAATCTTGGAGGTTGGTGCGCATCTTGGCATTTGCCTTGATGGTGATGCAGACCGTGTGATGATCCTGGACGAAACCGGCGCGGTTGCCGATGGCGATCAGTTGATGGCGCTTTTGGCGGGACGTTGGGCGGACCAAGACCGGTTGAACGGCGGCACTTTGGTGGCCACAGTGATGTCGAATTTGGGGTTGGAACGTCATTTGGATGGTCGCGGCTTGCGGCTTGAAAGGACCAACGTGGGCGACCGCTATGTGGTCGAGGCGATGCGTGCAAACGGCTGGAATTTAGGCGGCGAACAATCGGGTCATATTGTGATGACAGATTATGCCACAACCGGCGACGGGCTGTTGGCGGGTCTGCAGTTCTTGGCTGCGATGATCGAGACCGACCAACCGGCCAGCGCGCTGACTTCGGTCTTTGAAACGGTGCCGCAGATGCTTAAGAACGTGCGTTATGCGGCAGGGCAAGACCCGTTGAATGCGGCGTTGGTTCAGAAATCAATCGCTGATGCAGAGGCTAAGTTGATTGGGAAAGGGCGTTTGCTAATCCGCAAATCTGGCACGGAGCCGCTGATCCGCGTAATGGCGGAATGCGAGGACGACGTGCTTTTGGGACAGGTCGTCGATGCGATTGTGGCCGAAGTTGAAGCCGCGACCTAACGCAAAAGCAGTTTTTTTAATCCTACCCATTGGCTGATGACAAGTCCGATCAGGATCAAACCTAGAGCTGCGAAAAAGCGCAGTGGGAGGACTTCGTTCAGGACCAGCACGCCAAAGACCATTGACCAAAGCGGGACTTGGTAATTCACTAAGGTCATAAAGATTGCGCCAGCGCTGCGGATCGTTGCGACACGGATTAATGCGGCAAGTGCGGTTGGAATGAAACCAAGTACAAGAATCGCGATTGTCGGGCGTGGGTCGCTGATCGTCGGGATGCCTTCAAAAAACAACATGGCGGGGATCAATGCGATGGACCCGACTGTAAGCAAAAGTGCAGCCATCGTAATCGGATCAATTGGCGGGCAGCGGCGGGTCATGATACTGGATATCGCATAAGAAATCGACGCGGCGATGCAGGCAAGCTGACCCAATGGCTCTAGCCCAGTGCCGATACGCAAAATGGCGGGGCCGATCAAAACGATTGCCCCTGTAAAGCCCATCATGACGCCCAAGGTGTTGCGTATAATCATTTTTTCATCGGTGAAAAAATGCGCAAGCGGGAGCACAAACAGTGGCAGTGCGGCCATAGAGATCCCTGCAAATGCAGAGGGGACATATTGCTGCCCCCAGCTAAGTAGGGCGAATGGCAAGGCCGTGTTCAGCAAACCGATCGCAATCAGATAGCGGCGCATGATGGGTGTAAAAACGGGGAGGGGGCGTTTGAGAATACGCATCAGCATCAGCAATGCCGCAGCACCCAAAGTCGTGCGTGCGCATGCCACGGTGAGCGGCCCATACCCTTCGAGAGCTATTGCCACGACCATAAAGGTCGCGCCCCAGATGAGGCCGAGGACGGCAATGGATAGCCAGTTCGCGACGGTGGGCTGCGTGGTCATGATGAGGGTCCTTTGCGCAAAAAAGGCCCGGACAATGCCCGGGCCTTTCAATCAGTAAGGTGGATCAAGATCCACCTTACCAGACTTTAGTTCTTGGCTTTATCGACCATTTTGCCTGCGGAAATCCACGGCATCATATCGCGTAGCTTGCCGCCGACGATTTCGATCTGGTGCTCGTCGTTGGCACGACGGGATGCTTTGAGTGTTGGCTGTGAAACAGCGTTCTCAAGCATGAAGTCACGCACGAATTTTCCGGACTGAATGTCGGACAGCACGTCTTTCATACGCTTCTTTGTCTCGTCGTATGGCAGGATGCGTGGGCCGGAAACATACTCGCCATACTCAGCAGTGTTCGAGATAGAGTAGTTCATGTTGGCGATGCCGCCTTCATAGATCAGGTCAACGATCAGCTTGGTTTCGTGCAGGCATTCGAAATAAGCCATCTCTGGCTCGTAGCCAGCTTCGACCAATGTCTCGAAACCCATGCGGATCAATTCAACGATACCGCCGCAAAGCACAGCTTGCTCGCCAAACAGGTCAGTTTCGCATTCCTGACGGAAGTTTGTCTCGATGATGCCGGAACGACCGCCACCGATGGCGGAACAATAGGACAGGCCGATTTCCATGGCTTTGCCGGATGCATCGCGGTCAATCGCTACAAGGCAAGGCACACCGCCGCCTTTGGTGTATTCGCCGCGCACTGTGTGGCCGGGGCCCTTTGGTGCCATCATGATGACGTCAACGCCTTCTTTCGGCTCGATCAAGCCGAAGTGCACGTTCAAGCCGTGGGCGAACGCAATTGCCGAACCCGGCTTGATGTTGTCATGGACGTATTTTTTATATGTTTCTGCCTGAAGCTCATCGGGCATTGTGAACATGATCACGTCACACCAAGCCGCAGCTTCGGCGATGCCCATCACGGTCAGGCCTTCGCCTTCGGCTTTTGCTTGGCTTGGCGATCCTTCGCGCAGTGCCACAACAAGGTTCTTTGCACCGCTGTCGCGCAGGTTCAGCGCGTGGGCGTGGCCCTGGGAGCCATAGCCAAGGATGGCCACTTTTTTGTCTTTGATCAGGTTCACATCGCAATCGCGATCGTAATAAACGCGCATAATCGTCGTCCTTTGGTTGGTGTTTTCTGAAGTGTGTATAACTGAAAACATGCCGTATGGGAGCGTTGTATATTGAGTTTGGAGGGCAAGATGATGATTGCTATGCGTATTTACTTCATTTATTCATATTTCTATGCTTGATGATGTTGATCGCCGTTTTTTACGATTACTGCAAGAGGACCCGGCCTGCGGCGTCCCGGAACTTGCCGAGGCGATAGGCGTCACACCTGCGCGTCTGACCCGCCGTTTGGATCGATTGCGCAGCGACGGGGTGCTGCGCGGAAGTCATATTGTGATTGATTGGAAAGCGCTAGGATACTCGGTTTCGGTAAGTTTGCGGATTACATTGGACAAGACAATTTCGCGGGCGTTTGACGATTTCATTGCCGCGGCCCGTGCGGTGCCAGAGGTGATTGAAATCCAGACGTTCTTGGGTCGCGTTGATGTGCGGCTTTCGCTTATTGCGCGGGATTTACCGGACTACCAACGGATTTACCGCGAACAGGTGCTGACCTTGCCACATATCGCGGACATTGAAGCACTGATGACCGTCGCGACCGTCAAATCAGATGAAAGTCTGCCAATATGACGTTGGATGACCTTGATCGCGCGATCTTGCGTGCGTTGTCTGCGAATGCCGATCAGTCGACGGCGCGCTTGGGGCAAAAACTGGGCCTAAGCCAACCTGCCACATGGCGCCGTATCAAACGGCTGCAAGATGCAGGCGTCATTGCGGGGCGTCGCCTCATGCTGGATGCTGAGAAGGTCGGGTTTGGTGTGACGGTCTTTCTGGGTGTGAAGCTGGCCACAAAAGGCCGCGTCAGCCTTGAGGACTTTGAGCGCGCGATTGGCGCAATTCCGGAGGTCCAAACCGTTGATCACGTTCTTGGCCTCTATGATTATCGACTTCGCGTTGTCGCACGCGATCTGGCCGATTTTGAACGCGTGCTACGCCGCCGGATCATGACAATGCCGGGGGTGGGCAACGTCGAGGCGAATGTCCTGCTAAGTGAAGAACGCAGGCCGGGACCGATTTAGACAACTGTATACCAAGATAGTCTTTGCTTTTGGCGCCACGTACCCTTAGCCCTTTTTTAACTCTAGGAGGATTACCACATGGATGGCGCACACACTTCAGTTGACCCCGACGGTCTGATGGAATTTTCCGTGGTCTTCACGGACCGCTCTTTGAATCATATGTCCAAGGCGTTTCAAGGCGTCATGACCGATATTTCGGGCATGCTCAAAGAAGTATATAATGCAGACCATGTTGCACTGGTTCCGGGTGGCGGCACTTACGGGATGGAGGCAGTCGCACGTCAGTTTGGTGCAGATGCCCATGCCTTAATCGTTCGCAATGGTTGGTTTTCATACCGCTGGAGCCAGATTTTTGATGCTGGACAATTCACAGCGCAAACCACCGTTATGAAGGCCCGCCAAGCGGGCAATGACACTCGTGCCCCATTTGCGCCTGCGCCGATTGATGACGTTGTCGCGGCAATTAGGGATGCAAAACCAGACGTTGTCTTTGCCCCACATGTAGAAACCTCGGCCGGAATTATCCTGCCGGATGACTATATCACGGCAATGGCGAATGCCGCGCATGAGGTGGGCGCGTTGCTGGTATTGGACTGCATCGCGTCTGGTTGTGCTTGGGTCGATATGAAAGCCACCGGCGTCGATGTGCTTATTTCTGCTCCGCAAAAAGGCTGGTCATCGACCCCATCAGCGGGTTTGGTGATGATGTCTGATCGCGCAATTGCGCGCATGGCAGATACGTCGTCGAATTCATTCACAATGGATTTGAAAAAGTGGCACAGCATCATGCAGGCGTATGAAAACGGTGGCCACGCCTATCATGCGACGATGCCAACCGACGGCTTGCGCGCGTTTCGCGATACGATGCTAGAGACGCAGAAATATGGATTTGCACGCCTAAAGGATGCGCAATGGGCCCTGGGTGACGCTGTGCGCAAGGTGCTGGCCGATAAAGGCGTTAAGTCGGTTGCGGCAAAAGGGTTTGGCGCGCCGGGTGTTGTGGTCAGCTATACTGATGATCCTGCAATCCAAAACGGTTCAAGATTCGTAGCCGAAGGCATGCAGATTGCCGCCGGTGTTCCGCTGCAATGCGATGAACCTGCTGACTTCCGCACTTTCCGTTTGGGTCTATTCGGACTTGATAAGCTTTATGATGTAGATGGTACATTGGCACGTTTGGTGCCGGTTTTGGACAGGGTGCTTTAGCCAGCACCCAGACCCAATTGCATCAACGTACGACGCACCGGGGAAACCCCATAAAGCGCTTCGATCCCTTTGGACCGGAGCGTTTGGAACACGGGGCTTCCTGCAATTGACGCGCGGTTCAGTGCATCGATACCAGTCACGCGAAGTTTGATGTCTGCATGTCTTTTGCGCGCATAGGCGTCCAGCATCGAAGGCGCGCCCAACTGATCAGGTTGCGCCGTCGCTAGGTCTAGTAGGCACGCCAAGTCACGCAGCGACATGTTTAAACCCTGTGCGCCAATTGGCGGCATGACATGTGCTGCTTCGGCAACAAGTGCTGTGCGCGGGGCGATCAGGCTATCAGCAATCTGGCTGATTATCGGCCAGACACTGCGTCGCGAAGCCAGTTTGAGTGGCCCGTAAAGCAAAGCAGATCGATCATTGGCAGCGGTTTCAAAAGCGTCGTCTGTAAGTGCTGCCAAGCGCTGCACCTCTGTGCCGCTGTCCATCCAGACCACGGCAGAACAAGGTCGCCCTTCATGGTCTGGCAGGGGGACGAGTGTGAATGGTCCGCCAGAGCGGTGCACTTCGGTCGAGACATTATCGTGGGGTGCATCATGGGTCACTGCGAATGTCAGTGCCTTTTGTCCATAGCGCGTGATCTTCGCGTCGATACCTGCGGCTTTGCGTACGGCTGATCCACGACCATCCGCGCCAATTACCAAGCGTGCATCGACTTGGCTGCCATCCGTGAGCGTCACAATGGCTGCGGCGTCGCGCGCCAACATGCGGGCAAACCCGGTGCCGGGGCGAAAGTCGACATTGGGCAATTCTACCAGTCGCGCTACCATTTCACGGCGCAAAAGCCAGTTGGGTAGGTTCCAGCCAAAGGGTTTATCGGAAATGTCAGCTGCGTTGAAATCGCGGGTCACATGGGCATCTGCACCCGCATCAACAATACGCATCACCTGCAAGGGTGTCGCATAGGGGGCGAGTTTGCTCCACAAGCCCGCAGCCTCTAGAAACTGCTGGGCTGGCTGTAAGAACGCGGTTGTGCGTAAATCGGCCCCTGCGGCATCACTGGTCGTGATAGGTGGGGTAGGGTCAACGATCACCACGCGAAATCCCGCAGTGCCAAAAGCGGCCGCCGCGGTCAGGCCAGCAACACCACCGCCTGCAATCAAAATATCGGTCGAAATACGTTCCATAAGATAAGACATAGGGCTGTTCTACAAAGGCGGAAAGGGTCAGCGGGCCAACTGCGACAAGAAATCCGCAAGATCATCTGTGTGGTGATGAATATAGTGATCTGGTTCCGCCTGTGGATGCACATGCACCGTGCGCATGCCCAATGCGTGCGGAACCGCGAGATTGCGTGCCTCGTCTTCGAACATCGCAGATTTTTGAGGAACCAGACCGTCTTTGGCAAAGACACTGCGAAAGGCATCATGGCTTGGCTTTGGTTTGAAATCGGCATGTTCTACACCGTAGACGGCATCGAACGACGACGTGAGGCCGCGGGCGGCCAGAACGCGTTTGGCGTGATTATGCGACCCGTTGGTGAATACGATTTTCCGGCCACTTAGCCCTTTGATAGCAGCTTGAAGGCTGGCGTCTTCTTGTAGGTGCGAAATATCAATATTGTGCACATCAGCCAAAAAATGATGCGGATCGACATCGTGATGTGCGATGAGACCTGTCAGGGTCGACCCATAGGCGTTCCAATACTCTTTGCATAAGACAAGCGCTGCGGTGTGATCCAAACCCGTCAACCGCGCAACATAGGCAGAAAAACGACCGTCCATCTGCCCAAAAAGATCGGCGGACGGCGGATAAAGCGTATTGTCGAGGTCAAAAACCCATGTATCCACATGTGCGAAATACTGTGCAACCATACGCGGACAATATGCCCGGGGTGGGTGCTGTGCAATCGGTTTGGGTTGATCCTTTGGGGGACAGGGGACTATGCTGTCGCGATGCTAAAAAGGACAGATTGATGCACGACGCGCGCGGTTCACAAAAAGACGCCTATGCCCTTATTCTTGAGGCAATCGACAGTCATGTCTACAAACCGGGTGACCGCTTGGTGGAAAGTGAATTGGCGGAGAGATTTGGCGTCTCGCGCACCCCGATCCGCGAGGCGTTGCAGCGGCTGGAGACGCAGTCTTTGCTGACCCGCGACGGGCGGTCTTTGATTGTTGCGTCACTGGATCATTCACAGCTCTCGGAACTGTATGTTGTGCGGGGTGAATTGGAAGGGCTAGCGGCCAGGCTTGCCGCCCAACATGCGACACCAGAAGAGATAAAGGTGTTGCGCGACTTGATGGCCGCGGATGCCAAATTAGTAAGCGATCCCAACGCCATGAGCCGCGCCAACCGTCGCTTTCACAAGCAAATTCACCTCGCGTCGCACAACCGTTTTTTGGTGCGGCAACTGGATCTTGTACATCGGTCTATGGCGCTTTTGGCGACGACATCGATCGCTGCCGAAGGGCGCGGTCATCAGACCTTGCAAGAACATGAAGCGATCGTCGCTGCCATCGAAGCAGGTGATGGTGACGCAGCATATCAGGCGCTGCGCGATCATATCTCTGAGGCGTTCGTCACGCGTCTAAAACTGGACGCCCAAGCGGTTGAAGCGGCTGAGTAATTAGGCGCGCATCGCTTCGGTAAAGCGTTCAAACAGATAATAACTATCTTGCGGTCCCGGGCTTGCCTCGGGGTGGTATTGCACGCTGAATACGGGGCGTCCTGCAATGCGGATACCGCAGTTACTACCGTCGAACAGCGATACATGTGTTTCTACAACACCGTCGGGCAAGGTTTGGCTATCAACCGTAAAGCCATGATTCATTGATGTAATTTCGACTTTTCCGGTTTCCATATCCTTCACAGGATGGTTCGCACCGTGATGGCCGTGGTTCATCTTGATGGTTTTTGCACCAACAGCAAGGGCCAACATTTGATGTCCAAGGCAGATGCCAAAGACCGGCAGATCTGCGGCCAACACACCTTGGATCATGGGCACAGCATAAACGCCAGTTGCCGCTGGATCACCGGGGCCGTTTGACAAGAAAACGCCGTCTGGGTTCAACGCGAGAATCTCTTGTGCAGTTGCGGTTGCAGGCAGGACAGTGACATCACAGCCAGCACTTGCCAGACAGCGCAGTATGTTCCGCTTTGCGCCAAAATCAATTGCGACGACTTTGTATTTGGCGTCGGTCTGCGGGGCATAACCTTGGGGCCAAGCCCACCGCATTTCGTTCCACTGATAGGACTGTGCGCAGGTCACATCCTTTGCAAGGTCCAAACCTTCAAGTCCTTGAAAGGCCCGCGCTTTTTGCACAAGAGCCGCAATATCAAAGTTGCCGTCAGGATCATGGGCAAGGGCCACATGTGGCGCGCCTTGCTGGCGGATTGCCCGCGTCAACCGGCGCGTATCAACGCCGCCCATGCCGATGCGATTGCGTCTTGCTAACCATGTTGTCAGTTCTTCGGTCGCACGCCAGTTAGAGGCAAGCGTCGGATCCCATTTCACAATCATGCCTTCGGCAATCGGATCGTTGCTTTCGTCGTCTTCGGGTGTGACGCCGGTGTTGCCGATGTGGGGGAAGGTAAAGGTGACCACTTGGCCCGCATAAGACGGGTCTGTCATGATTTCCTGATAGCCGGTCATTGCGGTATTAAAGCAAAGTTCGGCGACCGTTTCACCAGTGGCGCCAAAGCCCATGCCATAGAAGATCGTACCATCCGCAAGTGCCAAACAGGCCGTCGGTTTCTGCGTCATGATAACTCTCCCATCCGTCAAACTGGGCTGGGTTTACGAGGGACCGCCGCCATGGTCAAGGCCGTATCACAGCCTTGCAAACAAGGGTGGCGTTGCGCAAGCAGCGCTTGTCAGTTGTGCATTGTCACACTATGTTTGCGTTTCTTTGACGCAATATCCACAGGATACATCAATGCTAATACGCGAAAAAATCGGCGCGGCCCTTAAAGACGCCATGCGTGCGAAAGAAGCGGACCGTCTTTCGACGCTGCGACTTATCAATGCGGCGATCAAAGACAAAGACATCGCCTTGCGCGGAACCGCTGATGACACCGCAGGTGTGACCAATGATGATATCCTTGCGATCATGGGGCGCATGGTAAAACAGCGGCAAGAAAGCGCGCGCGCCTACGAAGAGGGCGGTCGTCTGGAATTGGCGGAAAAAGAGCTTTCAGAAATTACCATCATTGAAGAGTTCCTGCCCAAACAGTTGAGCGAAGATGAAGCAGCCGCCGCCGTCGAGGCCGCTATTGCCGAAGTTGGTGCGACCAGCATCCGTGATATGGGCAAGGTGATGGCTGTTTTAAAGGGCAAATTTACCGGACGCATGGATTTTGGCAAAGCCGGTCCAATGGTCAAGAACCACCTCGGCTAGATGGATCAATTGCGAAATGCGCCTTTGAGTTCGTCATAGAGGGCCAACCGTTCGCCGACGTCCAAGAACGCGCCGATTTCGACCTCGCGGTCGCCGCCACGCAATGTAATGTAGTTTTCTACCGGTCCGCCTTTGGGGTGCAGATGCACGGTGACCCAATAGCGGTTCGCGCGCCATTCTTGAATGTCGCCCTTCGGGTTGTGGCGGGTCAGATGTGCCTCTGTGTCATCAACAATCAGTTCTTCGAGTACTTCACCGCGCTTGTAGCTGACGTGCAAGGCGTACCAAACGCCTGCGATCATCAACAAGAAGAACGGCAACAATCCCCATAGAACGGCTTTGCCAAGCAGGGTCAGCAATGGCAAGGCGACCAGTGCTGCCGTGGCTCCGATGAACAACACAAAATCTTTGCGTAACAAAGACCGATAGGGCCAAAGGCTAAGTTGCCAGTGGCTTTCTTGCGCGGGTTGGGCTGGTGTCCATTCATAAGGCATACCATGGTTTTAGCTTGTCATGCGGGATCGTCAAACGCGATTGACCAATGCTTTCTCTACGGCTGGAATAAATTTACGCCGTAGATGAGGGGCAATAAAAAAGGCCCCGTCATTTCTGACGGGGCCTTTCTCTAATTCAGTTCAGCTTGCGCTAATGCGAATGTTGCTTGTCCCAATCGGACTGCTTTGGAAGCGTCTCGAATGTGTGCTCTGGTGGTGGGCACGGCAGTGTCCATTCCAGTGTGTCAGCATACTCGTTCCAAGGGTTGTTCTCGGTGACGCGCTTGCCCTTTGTCAGTGTCCAAACCAGGACGCCAATGAAGAACAAGAATGATGCGAAGGACAAGAACGCGCCCCAGCTTGAGACATAGTTCCAGTAAGCAAATGCCTCTGGGTAGTCGATGTAGCGACGTGGCATACCCTGACGGCCCAAGAAGTGCTGTGGGAAGAATGTCAGGTTTGCACCGATGAACATCGCCCAGAAGTGCAGCTTGCCAGCCCATTCAGGATACATACGGCCTGACATCTTTGGCAGGTAAAAGTAGATGCCCGCAAAGATCGAGAACACAGCACCTAGCGACATCACGTAGTGGAAGTGCGCCACAACATAGTAGGTGTCATGGTAAACACGGTCGACGCCAGCCTGTGACAGAACGATGCCTGTGACGCCGCCAACGGTGAACAAGAACAAGAAGCCGAATGCCCAAAGCATCGGTGTCTTGAACTCAACCGAGCCGCCCCACATTGTCGCAATCCATGAGAAGATTTTGACACCTGTCGGGATCGCAATGACCATTGTCGCCAGCATAAAGTAGGACTGCTGGGTCAGCGTCATGCCAACGGTGTACATGTGGTGCGCCCAAACAACGAAGCCAAGAACACCAATTGCAACCATGGCATAAACCATCGGCAAATAGCCAAAGATCGGCTTGCGAGAGAACGTCGCAATCACGTGGCTGATGATACCAAAGCCAGGGATAATGATGATGTAAACTTCAGGGTGACCGAAGAACCACAAGATGTGCTGGTACAAGATCGGGTCGCCGCCGCCTTCTGGTTGGAAGAAAGTCGTGCCAAAGTTGCGGTCTGTCAGCAACATTGTGATTGCACCGGCCAGAACGGGCAGGGCCAACAGGATCAGCCACGCAGTCACGAAGATCGACCAAGCAAACAGGGGCACTTTGTGCAGCGTCATACCTGGTGCGCGCATGTTCAGGAACGTCGTAATCATGTTGATCGCGCCAAGGATCGAAGACGCTCCTGATAGGTGAACCGCAAAGATCGCGAGGTCCATCGACATGCCACTTTCAGAAGTGGATAGCGGTGGATACAAAACCCAGCCAACGCCAGAACCGGCCTGACCGTTGCCGCCGGGAGCGAGCATAGATGCCACACCAAGCGACGCGCCAGCGATAAACATCCAGAAAGACAGGTTGTTCAGGCGCGGGAACGCCATATCCGGAGCACCGATTTGCAATGGCATAAAGTAGTTACCAAAACCGCCGAAAAGCGCTGGAATAACCACAAAGAACATCATCAACACACCGTGGTATGTGATCAAAACGTTCCAAAGATGTCCGTTAGGCGTACATTCGCCTGCAGCTGCGGCAGTGATGCGCGCACCTTCAAGGCACATGAATTGCACGCCAGGCTCCATCAGCTCTAGGCGCATGTAAACTGTGAAGGCGACCGAGACAAATCCAAGAATACCTGCCGCGAACAGGTACAAAATACCAATGTCTTTGTGGTTTGTGGACATAAACCAACGGGTAAAGAAACCCCGTTCGTCCTCGTGTGCGTCGCCGTGGATGGCTGCGTCTGCCATTGTGGCTCTCCTCGTATTGGCTACTTTTTCACGCCGCCGAGTCGATGCAAGGCGGTCGTTTGAAACGGTTCTAGTCGCTTGGGGGTAAAGGGGCAACTAAGGATACGTATTTCTTGCTGGGTTAATTTGGCGCAGGCGAAGTCTTGAACAAACTGCAAGTGGTGTCAAAACACTGGTGTGCCGCCGCAAAGACGTTAAAGTTGGGAAAGTTCAGGAGGCATGAAATGGCAACAACGACGCCCCCCTTCACGATAGGTATCGAAGAGGAATACCTGCTCGTTGATAAAGAAACCTTTGCTTTGGCGCATGCGCCAGATGATTTGATAGCGGCTTGTGGCGATGAACTTGCTGGCAAATTCAGCCCAGAGTTCCTGCAATGTCAGGTCGAGGTCGGTACAGGCATTTGTGAAACCATTGGGCAAGCCCGCGACGACTTGGGCAATTTGAGGCGCACAGTTGCGCGGCATGCAGCGGCACATGGTCTTGCCCCGATTGCTGCGTCTTGCCACCCGTTCGCCGATTGGAAAGATCAACACCACACCGACAAGGCACGTTATAACAAGCTGCACCGTGATCTGGCAGGGGTTGCGCGGCGCATGTTAATTTGCGGGATGCATGTGCATGTCGGCATTCCGGATCAGGATATGCGGATCAACTTGGTCAATCAGCTCAAGTATTTCTTGCCGCATCTGCACGCGCTGTCGACGTCATCTCCGTTTTGGCAGGGCGAAGATACGGGCATGCAGTCCTACCGCCTGACCGTCTTCGACAATCTGCCGCGCACTGGTTTGCCACCCTTTATGAAGGATTGGGAACAGTTTTCCTCTACCGTACAAACTCTGAGTGAACTCGGTTTGATCGAGGACGCATCAAAAATCTGGTGGGACCTGCGGCCTTCCTCAAAGTTCCCGACAATTGAATCGCGGATTTGCGACGTCGCACCGCGGATGGAGGTCACGCTGACGCTGGCCGCATTGACGCAATGCCTGACACGTATGTTGTGGCGCAAATCTGTGGAAAATGACGGCTGGCGGATCGTGCAGAACTTTATGGTCGCCGAAAACCGCTGGCGCGCACAGCGATACGGCGTGTCCGAAGGGTTTATCGATTTTGGACGCAAATCGCTTATACCATTCGCGCAGGCGGTGGATGAGTTGATTGAACTGATCGCTCAAGACGCCGAAGCCTTGGATTGTATGCCAGAGGTTGCCGCAGCCCGCGATATATTGACGACCGGCACGAGTGCGGATCAACAGCGCAGTGTCTTTGAACAAGCGAAAGCGTCAGGGGCAAACAGTCAAGAGGCGCTAAATGCGGTTGTGCAGCATTTGATCAGTGAATTTCAGGCAGATTTGTAAAGCTACTGCTGAAACTGCGCCTCAAAGCAGGTTTTCAACGCGACGTCCAAGTCATCCATACTGACGGGCAAGCCCAGATCAACCAGCGACGTGACTCCGTGATCGCGAATGCCGCAAGGGACTATGCCGTCGAAATGGGATAAATCAGGTTCTACATTAATCGACAGCCCATGAAACGACACCCATTTACGCAGGCGGATCCCAAGTGCTGCGATTTTGTCTTCGGCAACTGACCCGTCCGCGTTGCGCGGTTTATCAGGACGCTGCACCCAAACTCCGACGCGCCCGTCACGGATTTCGCCTTTCACATTGAATGTGTCCAGCGTCGCAATAATCCAAAGTTCGAGGTCCTGAACCAATTTACGCACATCGCGGCCGCGTTTGCCGACATCCAGCATCGCATATGCCACACGCTGGCCGGGACCATGATAGGTATATTGACCACCGCGTCGGGCATCAAAGACCGGAAAGCGATCGGGATCGACCAAATCTGCGGGTTTGGCAGACGTTCCTGATGTATAAAGCGGGGGGTGCTCAACCAGCCAAATGCACTCGTCTGCCGTGCCGTCGACAATCCCGGCCACGCGATTTTCCATGAAGGTCAAAGCGTCTTCGTAGTCGGTCAAACCGCTCGTTGTGATCCATTCCACCATATCCTTGGGGTAGCGTTGTGTCACTGCAATGGAAAGGGGGTGTTTTCCCTCTTGGCATCACAAATCCGCTCGTCTATGAGTGCCGCACTTACCAGCCTTTGGTCTTGCGGTCGTGGCGGAATTGGTAGACGCGCAGCGTTGAGGTCGCTGTGAGGTAACACTCGTGGGGGTTCGAGTCCCCCCGACCG
>NZ_JAFMHR010000023.1:0-3634 GCF_017854415.1 Yoonia sp.
AAGAGATCACACAGACGGTGCAGCGGGTTCTGGATGTGACAGACATTGCATTGCCAAGCTTTGATGACGAGGCGACTTTTTGGAAAGACGCAACGCCACACGCCACGGTGACGCGCTTTGTGGATGCCGGCGTCCGCGAGGTCGTTGTAAAGAACGGCGATCAACCGTTATCTTGGTATTCCGGTGGCCAAAGGGCGGAAGTAGCGACACCGGTTGTTCAGGGTATCTGTGACACAACCGGTGCCGGAGATGCTTTTAACGCAGGCTATCTTGCAGCGCGTTTGTTGGGGCAGGCGCCATCAAACGCTGTGCTTCAAGGCCAGCGCATGTCAGGCGAAGTCATCTGTCATTTTGGCGCCCGCATCCCCAAATCCGAAATGCACCGCGTCTTTACCATTTAGGCGCTACCGTAAATTCGCAAGAACGTCAGAGTTAGGGATGCCTGAAACTGGCAATCCTGCCCTGCGTTGAAAATCCGCAATCGCTTCTGTGGTTTTGGTCCCGATTACCCCGTCGACCGTGCCAATATCGTAGCCGCGCGCAAGAAGCCCCCGTTGGATGGCCATTCGGTCTTGTTTGGTCATGCCGTTTGCATCGGGCGGAAAACTGCCCTGCAGGGGGCCCGCACCGCCGATGCGGTCGGCCAAATGCCCAACGCCGATCGCATAGAAATCAGAATTATTATAGGTCTTCAGCACGTCGAAATTACGGGTCACTTCAAACGTGATACCGCCAGTTTGCGGTGTAATCATGCGGCCAGCAGGCCCGCCGGTTCCGGCCTCTGCACCCCATTTCAAACCGCTACGCCACCCGTTTCGCGCCAGATAATTGGCAGTAGATGCCAGCGCATCGGTCGGATCATCGCCCCAAATGTCGCGACGACCGTCGTCAGTGAAATCGACAGCCAAAGCCTCGAATGATGTGGGGATGAACTGCGTGTGGCCCATGGCACCGGCCCAACTGCCAATCATCTGGTCAGGGGTGGTGTCACCGCGCTGCAAGATGCGCAAAGCGGCGATCAATTGTGCCTCGTAGAATGTCGCACGTCGTCCGTCGAACGCCAATGTTGCAGTTGACGAGATTACGGGAATGTCCCCGCGCCGTTCGCCATATCGGCTTTCTAGCCCCCAAATTGCTGTGACGATGCGTGCATCGACGCCGTAGCGCGCCTCGATTGCAGAAAGCGTACTTGCATACCGCGCATAGACCGCGCGACCTTGCGCAATTCGGTCATCTGATGCGGCGATGGACAGGTAATCTTCGAATGTGCGTGTTACCTCGATTTGGTTTCTGTCGCGTGTAATCACCCAAGGCACGTAGCCAGCACCGGCAAAGGCCCGATCGAGTGTGCCTTGCGAGATGCCCGCATTGCGGGCCCGTGATTGAAATGCGCTGACCCAGCTATCGAAATCAGCGTTCGCAACAGGCCGATAGTTTTCGGGTAGATTGCTGTTGCGCAAAGGCGTCGTCGCGGGCGAGCTTTGTGCACATGCTGCAAAGGCAAAGCTGCTACATGTTGCAAGAAAAACGCGTCTGTTCAGGGTCATTTCATGGCTTTCAATGATAAGGTTCTGTCCAAGATCGCTTAAAGTGCATCTAGGTGCATTTGCCCATCACCGTTTGTCAAAGCAGCCTGCTTAACGCGGTTTCTTGCCGTGTGGCCAGCGCATTGATCTCTGCTTTGCTCGCGGTGCTTAATGCAGCGCCCGGCTTGCGGACCGTGTCATGCGCGATCACACCGCGCTGCGCCAATGTGTACTTTCGGATTGCCAAGCCCAATCCCGGCTGCGCCTCATAGCGGACCATCGGCATATAAGCATCAAAGATATCGCGCGCATGGTCCAGATCTCCGGACCGATAGGCCGCAATGACTTGTGCCATCATTTCAGGGTAAGCAAAGCCCGTCATGGCCCCATCTGCACCGCGCAGCATTTCTTCGAGCAAGTACAATCCGCCGTTGCCGCAAAGGATCGAAATCCGTCGCGCACCGGCGTCAGAGGCCGCCCGTAAGGCGCTGATTTTTTCCAGGCCGGGCCAGTCTTCATGCTTGAGCATGACACAAGTCGGACAGTCCTCCGCGATTTTGAGGATCACCGAAACCGGGATCACAACATTGGTTACCAAGGGGAAATCTTGCAGCACAAAGGGTGCCGCGCCCAAGGCCTCTGCAGAATTGTGGTAGTAGGCTACGATTTGCGCGTCACTGCGCAAGTTGCCGGGTGGGGCGACCATCACGCCTGCTGCGCCCAAATCCATTGACGCATCGCTCAGCGTTTTCATCGCCGCAAAGCCGGGGGCAGAGACACCAACAACGACAGGCACGGTACTGCGGGCGATCACGCGTTTGACGACCGCAATAGATTCGGCTGCTGTCAGCTTGCCTGCTTCGCCCATCATGCCAAGGATCGTGAGACCAGTCGCACCTTTCGCGATATAGAAATCGACCATTGTGTCGACGCTTTTCCAGTCGATCGCGCCATCAGGCAGAAACGGTGTAACAGCGATGGTAAAGACGCCTCGGGCGGTCTCATCAAGCATCGGGTGTTCCCTTGTGGCTTAGGCCAAGCGCAATCTGACCCAGTGCCATTGCAGCGGCGGCTTGGGTCGGCTCAACGACGGGTAGGCCTGTTTCAGCTTCTAGAATATCGCGGTATTGGGCCATGCCTGCGCATCCCATGATCAGTACATTTGCCCCATCATCATCGCGTAGGCGTTTGCCAGTGGTGACCATAGCCGACAGGCTTTTTTCTTCATCGGCTAGATCAGCAACACCCAGACCCAAGGCGCGATCACCGGCCAGCCGGTCCAGCACGCCCATCGCCCCGAATGCGCGCAGATGACGCGGGATTGACGCAGGCAGGATCGCAATGACGCCAAACCGTTGGCCCAGTGTCAGGGCGGTCATCACTGCTGCCTCTTGAATGCCGACAACGGGCAGGGCGGTTTGATCGCGCAGCGCGTGCAGGCCCGGATCACCAAAGCAGGCAATCACATAGCCAGCCGCATGTTTCTGCGCGGCAGCAAGGCGCAGTGTCAGTGCGACTGTAAGGTCTGCTTGTCGTTGGTTTTCGATGCCGGGCGGCCCATGTTCGAGCGTCAGGCATGCGATAGGTGTCCCGAAACGGCGCAGCGGATCAACAGCGGCGTCAATGCCATCTGTCACCACCTGCGATGAATTGGGATTGATGATAATGAGCGTGTCAGCAGTCATGCGCCCGGCCTTGTCGCTGTTTGAATCTCAATTTGATAGCCTTCTGGGTCGTTGAATACAAAGGCGCGTATGCCAAGTTGGTCATTGATAAAAAGTTCTGACAAGCCGTTCAATTCTGCTTCGTTTGCATAGGCGTACCACGCGTCGACGTCTGGTACACGAATGCACAGCTGGACAGGTTTTGCAGCCTGCCATTTGTTCATGCCCTTGGCCTCGTCGACCAAGCCGACATGGGCACCGGGGCAGATTTTATAGATTTTGCACCAGCCCTGATCAATCGCGAGCGATAGTCCCAGGATATCTTCATAGAACCGCATCGCGGCGGGCAAGTCACGGTAGTAAAAGAACGTGATGGCAAGGGTGTTTGGTGCGTCAGGGCGGGGCATAGCAGTCCTTAGGATTGAGGGTCAGTTGGTCTGACGG
>NZ_JAFMHR010000023.1:4011-26507 GCF_017854415.1 Yoonia sp.
AATCCGGCGTCCGGTCCGTTCGACAGTTTTCCGCTTGCGTCAAATCTGTAAGGCGCATGATCGGATGAGACGATTTGCAGGTCACCTGCATCAAGCGCCTCCCATAATGCGTCTTGATCGGCAGCAAGGCGCTGGGGCGGTGAACACATCCATTTGCCGCCCTCAAGCCCGGGTTGGCGCAAAATATCTTCGGTCATGAACAGGTAATGCGGGCAGGTTTCGGCCCAAACCGGTGCGCCGCGCGCACGGGCCGCGCGCACTGCTGCGGCCCCTTGGGATGTTGAAATATGGAACAACATGACAGGCTGGCCTAGGTATTCAGCAAAGCGGCAGATGCGTTCGACCGCCTCGATCTCGGCCATTCGGGGATGCGATGCGGCATGGTAATGCGGCGCCGTCTTGCCTGCGGCGATCAGCGCGGCTTTTGCATCGCTTAGAATAGCATCAGTTTCGGCATGCACACAGACCAAGGCACCCTGCGCGCGGGCAATCTTCATTGTGGCGATGATCTGTGCGTCGGTCAGTTGGATATTATACGTGGTGAATACTTTGATCGACCGGTTGCCTGCCGCGATAAGCTGCGCCAAATCGGTATTAAAATCCGCGACATCTGTGTCCGTCACCGTCATATGAAATGCATAGTCGATCATCGCGCCGCGGGCTGCGCGCGCGCTGTAATCTGCAACGGTATCGGCTAAACGCGCGCCCTTTGCCTGCGCCGCAAATGAAATCACGCTTGTTGTCCCGCCAAGTGCTGCAGACCGGGTCGCGGTCTCAAACGTGTCGGCGTTCATCACGCCCATGCCGGACATCTGTTCGATATGGGCATGCGGGTCGATCCCACCTGGCATCACCCATTTTCCGCGCGCATCAATCGACTTTGCAGCAGGCCCCAGATCCGTGCCAATCTTGGCAATCATTGATCCGGTAACTGCGACATCGCCCGATACCACACCATCCGGCGTGACAATCTGGCCACCAGTGATCACAAGGTCAAATGAGGCGGTCATTGCGCGGGCTCCTTGGTTTTGTTAGGCTATGTTGCCTTCACCCGCCACCTATGCGCAAGCCTATTGGCTGTTGTCTTTGATGATATCTTTCTTGGACTGCAAATCGCGTACCGACGCACGCCCGATCATATGTGCACCAATAGGCGAGGTCAGCATCAAGAACAGAATGATCGCGATAACACGGACCGTGATTTCGGTCTCTTGTAGGTAGATCGCACCACCAATCAAGATCAGGCTACTGCCCAAAATACCGGCCTTGGTCGAGGCATGCATCCGCGTCAAAACATCCGGCAGACGCAATACGCCAATGGCCGCAATCAACGCGAAAAAACTGCCCAAAAGCAAAAACACCGAGATGATGATATTGATCATTGCGGGTCTCCTTTTTGGCGCGCTTCGCGACGCTCTGCAAAGCGGGCCAGTGCCACTGTCGCCAAGAACCCGACAAGCGCCAACACAAGCGCCACATCAAGTAGCGCATAGACACCTGTTGCCACGGCCGCAACACCGCAGACTGCGATGATCGTCACAGTCATCATATCAAGGGCAACGACACGGTCAGCGAGTGTCGGGCCAAGGGCCAATCTGACAAAGGCGATTGCCAGTGATAGCATCACCATCACGAAGGTCGCATAGACCGAGAGGTCCAGAAATTCAGCAGATGTCATTATTCAAATACCTCTTTGACCATACGCTCCATCCCTGATTTCAGGCTCGCGATCACGGCCTCTGGGTCATCGGCAAACATTGCGTGCACAATCAGAGTTTTGCGGTCCGGGGTCACATCCAAGCTTAGGGTGCCGGGGGTGAGCGAGATCAGGTTGGTCACCAGCAAAATCTCGATGTCTGATTTCACGTCCAATGGCATTTCAAGGATCGCAGGGTTGCTGCGGTCCGTTGGCGTCAGCACGTCATAGGCGACGCGGACGCTGGACATGGTCAGATCGTACAAGAAGAACAGGATCAGCCGGACAATGCGGTAGGCGCGCAGGTAGTAGGTGTTCGGCCCACCGAAAAGTGGCTGGGTCACCCAAAGTGCTGCAAACCCGACCAGAAAGCCCGTGACGAGTTGCGTTAGCGTAAAGCTGCCCCAAAGTGCGGCCCAGATAATCGCCAGAAAGAGGTTCAATAGAAACGGGTTCATGATGCATCCCCCAAAACTGCGGTGATATAGGCGCTTGGGTCCAGCAATTGTGCCGCTGTCCGTTCGGCAAATTGAACAAAAGGTTCCGGGTTCAGGCCGATAATAACCGTCATGATCGCCAAACCCGCAATCGGCAAAAGCAGTGCCGTCTTGTTCTGGAGCGTTTTGAGTTCGGGTTCGATCCCGTCCGGATGGGGCTTCCAAAACGCCTCTGCCCAGATTTTAGTCATCGAATAAATCGTCATAAGGCCAACGGCCAGCGCGATAAATGCGACAAACCACATCTGGATGTCCAGGGTTGCTTTGACGATGATGTATTTGGCCCAAAAACCAGACAGCGGTGGAAAGCCAGCCAGCGAAAACGCAGGGATCAGGAACAAGATAGCAAGGAACGGGGCCGATTTATAAAGCCCGCCAATCTTATAGACCTCGGTGCTGCCGGTCAGCTTGTGTGCGACACCAGCGATCAAGAACAGGTTAGCTTTTACGATGATGTGGTGGACTAGATAAAAGACCGCGCCAACCAGCGCCAGCGGCGTCATGAGCGCCAAACCAAGGATCATGTAGCCAATTTGGCTAATGATATGGAACGATAGAATTTTGCGAAAATCTGATTGTGCGGCGGCACCCAGAACACCAATCACCATAGTGAAACAAGCGACCCAGAGCAGGATCGTGTGCGTGAAACTGACGTCATGATCAAAGACCATCGTAAACATGCGGATCAACGCATAGACGCCGACTTTGGTCAGCAAGCCTGCAAAGATCGCCGACACTGCAAAGCTCGGGGTGTGATAAGCGGCAGGGAGCCAGAAAAATAGCGGGAACACAGCCGCTTTGACGCCAAATGCGACCATGAACATCATAGCGACCACGGTAAGCAGCCCTTGGTTTTCGACGTCTTCGACCTTTAGCGCTAGGTCGGCAAAGTTAAGCGTGCCAGTCATGCCGTAAAGCAGGCCGATGCCCGTCAAGAACAGGATCGTCGAGATCAGGTTCAAGGCCACGTATTTCACGCCGCCGTCGATCTGCTCTTTGCCACCGTTCAGGATCAAAAGGCCGAATGACGCGATCAACATCACTTCGAACCAGACGTAGAGGTTGAACAAATCACCGGTCAGGAATGCGCCGGTCACACCAGCCAACAGCATCTGGAACAAGGCATGATAGCCCAGCTTTTCTTGGCGTTCCGTTATGTCACCCAAAGCATAGATCGCGACTGCAAAACCAGTGATTGCAGTGATCAAAACCATAACCGCCGAGAGTAAGTCAGCGACCAGCGTAATGCCGAAAGGTGCAGGCCAATTGCCCATCTGTCCAGCTAGAACGCCAGCATCAAGCACCACCGACATCAGCGCAAGAGAGGCGAGCAGTCCCAAACCGGAGCCGATAATAGACACCCAACGCCCAAGCGCGGAATGGCGTAGCAGAAACGCGGTAATCGCCGCGATAAACGGGATAATCAGGGGGAGGGAAAGATACCAGCTCATTGTAATTATTGTTCTTTTGGTTCAGCGACGCGCATTTCGTCGGTATTCAGGGTGCCAAGCGATTGATAGGCGCGAAAGGCAAGGATTAAGGCAAAGGCAAACAGGCCAAAGCCGATCACGATAGCCGTCAGAACCAGCGCTTGGGGCAGGGCGTTTGCGACGACGTCGATAGGTGCGTCAACGCCATCTGGCACGATCGATGGCGCGCCGGGGGTCAAGCGACCCGCTACGAAAATTGTCAGGTTCGCCGCATTGGACAATAGGATCAATCCAAACAGGAACCGCAACAAATTGCGCGCCAACATCAGATAGACAGATGCCGCGACCAAAACGCCGATGAGCAGGGATAAGAGCTGTTCCATTATACGGCCTCTTCCAGTGAAAAGGTGATCGATAGGACCGCGCCCAAAACCACAAGGTAAACGCCAATATCAAAGATCAGCACTGATGAAAGCGGCAAGCCTTTGCTGTCTTCGGTTGCGCCGATGAACAGCCATTGGCCAGTAAAAAACGCATCGCCCCAAAAGACCGCCATGACACCGGCAAACAACGCAATGCCAAGACCCGCGCCCGCAATGCTGCCGGGATCAAATCGCAGCGCTTTGCGCGCGTCTTGGGTGCCGCAGGCAATGGCATAAACCACAAATCCGGTCGCCGCGATCAAACCACCGATAAAGCCACCACCGGGCGCGTTGTGTCCACGCAGCAGCATGTAGGCCGAAAAGACCAGCAGCAGCACGGCCTGCAACCGCGCGCCTGCAATCAAGATGACAGAGTTCATGGCTTGTCCTCCTCGGGCTTGCTTTTGAGCAATGCAAAGATGCTGATGGCCGCGATCAGCACTACCGCGATTTCACCAAATGTATCCAAAGCGCGGAAATCCACGAGGATCACGTTAACGATGTTTTGACCGAACGCTTCGGGCCAGCTGGCAGTTTCAAAAAATGTGGTCAATTCGCGGTCAATAGGGCCGGCGGTGACTTTCATCACGATAATTGTGGTCACGACACCAAAGCCAAGTGCGATCAGCGCGTCCAGAGGCCGCGCACCCAGACGTTCTTTGTCCAGTTCCGGCAACTTCAATGCAGCTGCAGCAAACAAGACCACCACAAGCGTCTCGACTAGCAGCTGGGTGATAGCCACGTCAGGCGCGCTAAACAGGATAAAGATCATCGCCATACCGATGCCCACAACGCCAAGGCCTGCAATCGCCGTAATGCGTGAATTGGTCACAACAGTCAGCCCCGCGCCCAGCAACACCAGCAAGAAAACCAGCCAGTCCCAAAGCTCGATATCTGGCCATCCGACCGATGGAATGCCCGTTGTGCGGATGAACAAGGTTGCACCCATCGCGACCAAAGCTGTGGCGAATGTCACGAACATGTACTGGCGCAAAACGCCTGTCTGGATCATGCGGGTCAGCGCCTTTGACCCACTGGCGATGCCCGCCATGAGCGTGTCCCAACCATTGTCGAAACTTGGGGCCGCGGTCGTCATGCGGATCAGTGCGGTGCGAATCTGGATCTTGTAGTAGTATAGTGTGAAGCCAAGCATAAATGTCGCAATGCTCAGGAAGAGAGGCAAATTCACGCCTGCCCATAGCTTAAGCTCTTTGGCCGGTTCGGCATTACCAATGATCGCGGCGACAGTGGGGTTCACCAGGGAATTGGCCAGAACATCAGGGAAAATGCCAAAGAATGCGCCCATGCTCGCCAGAACGACGGGACCAACCAGCATTGGCCAAGGGGCCTCTTTTACACCAGCAATCGGGGTGCCTGATTTGCTCCAGAAGGGGCGGAAGGACACGATACCTGCGATCGCAACCATCAACGCGCTGGCAATCAAGAAAGCGCCCGCAACAATGATTGGTTCCGATGCGACAGCGATCGCGCCTGCGTATTTCAATTCCTTGCCAATAAATCCAAGGAAGGGCGGGAAACCTGCCATTGAAAGGGCCGCAATACCGGCTGCAATTGCAGTAATCGGCATAGCCTTGCCCATGCCGAAAAGTTTGTCGGCGTCGCGGGTTCCGGTTTGCGCATCCATAATGCCGACGACAAGGAACAGCGCCGCCTTATACAATGAATGCACAATCAAAAATGTAGCCGCAGCAGTGATCGTGTAACCACTTTCATTACCAAGCAGGAGGGTCAGCGCGCCTAGCGCCATTAAGGTCGTGTAGGCCAAAGCCAGTTTCAAATCAGTTTGCCGCAACGCCATTATCGACGCGAAAACCATTGTCACCGCGCCTGCAATCGTCAACGTCCAAAGCCACACATCCGTACCACTAAGCGATGGGTGCGTGCGTGCCAGAAGGTAAATGCCCGCTTTGACCATCGTGGCAGAGTGTAGATAGGCACTAACGGGGGTCGGGGCTGCCATCGCGTTTGGCAGCCAGAAGTGAAACGGCATCTGCGCTGATTTGGTGAAGGCCCCTGCAAGAACCAACATCAGGATCGGCAAGTACATGACACTTTGGGTCAGTACACCCGGCATTTGATTGATCTGGGACATCTCGAATGTGCCAGCCGTCGTGCCGATCAAGATGATCCCTGCAAGCAAGGCCAAGCCGCCAACGCCTGTCATCATCAAGGCTTGTAGGGCTGAACGCCGCGCCTTGAGAGTATCGTGATTGAACCCGATCAACAGGTATGATGTGATCGTAGTAAGTTCCCAAAAAACGAACAAGATCAGTAAGTTATCGGATAAAACGAGGCCAATCATTGACAGCATAAAGCTTGTCAAGAATAGCGAAAATCGCGCTTGGTGCACATGTCCAGCTAGATAGCGGGCTGAATAAAGCATGACCAGTGCGCCAATCCCCGTGATCAACAATGCAAACGTCAGGCTTAGGCCATCAATATAAAAACTGAAATTGACGCCCAGGCTTGGCACCCATTCCCAAAGGAAACGCAGCGTGTCACCTGCCGCGATCACAGGAATCATTTGGGCAAACCAGACAAAAAGACTGCCTGCAATGGCGACAGGGATCAAGCCAGCGGGCGTGATCCAGCGGGTGGGCGTTGAAGTATCCAATTTGGTATTCCGGTCAGATAGTTATTGCGCGCGTTGCGCACAGTTTACGCAGTAAGTCGCAGATGCCAAGCAAAGCCGGTTGGCCAAATCATAATCGTCCTGCGCAGGTTTGATCGACTTCATTTCATCCCCCCGCGGCAGGCCTTGCCGCTTGATCTATTCACTTTTCGGCTCAGGTTAGATGTAGCAGCACTATTCATGTAGTGAATACAATTGAACTGTATTATTTGATAGGAAAAACCTATCAATAGGGCACCATGAAAAACCTACCTAGCCTGCGACAACTTCGTTATCTCGTCGCACTTTCCGAAGCCCGCCACTTTCGCAAGGCCGCAGAGGCAATGGGGATCAGCCAACCTTCGTTGAGCCTTCAGATTAGCAACCTTGAAGCTCTGTTAGGTGTTCTGCTGGTGGAGCGCGGGCGCGGTCCCGTCACTTTAACACCGGAAGGGCGCGAGGTTCTGACGCGTGCGGCGCGTATCGTGGACGATGTGCACGGGATTATCGATTTGACCGGGGCGCTTAGAACCGGCTTGGCGGGGACAATCCGGTTGGGGACGACGCCAACGATTGGACCTTACCTGATGCCTTTCGTCGTGGAACGGTTGCATGCGCGCTATCCGGACCTGCGGCTTTACATCCGCGAAGTGGTCCCCCGTGACCTACGCGGAGAACTGTTGATGGGTCGATTAGACGTCATCCTGACACAACTGCCGGAAGGTGGCGCTGATCTGACGACCCGCCGTTTGTTCCGCGAACCTTTGCTTCTGGCTGTGCCCGACGATCACCCGCTGGCTGCGCGCGATGACGTAACAGAAGCTGACTTGGCTGATCTGAACGTCCTATCTTTGGGTCCGGATTATGCCTTGCATGCGCAAATAGCAGCATTGTGCCATCAGCACGGGGCAATGATTGCGCGCGACTATGAAGGCACCAGCCTTGATGCGATCCGGCAAATGGTCGGCATGGGCATGGGCGTAGCGTTTCTGCCGCGTTTGTATGCGCGATCGGAAATCGACAGCCGCTCTAGTAATGTGGTGGTTAAGCCATTTCGGCGCAGTACGGTCATGCGGTCGATTGGTATGGTATGGCGCAGTGCCGCTAGTCCGGTCATGTTCGATCGGCTTTCTGATGTGGTAAAAGAGGCCGCACGACAGCATCTGCAATCTGGCAAGTCGCCTGTCATTCTAGACTAAGACATTGTGATACAAAAAAGGCGCCCGCTGGGGCGCCTTGTCGCAGAACTGTGTTTAGCCGCGCCAGCTGCGGATTGGTCCGCAGTCCATATGCACAAAGTTTGACCGACTATACCGCCCGACGCCACCCGCGCGACATGCCAATGCGGCTTGCGACATTTGCGATGTGCTGCGCGAAGTCAAACGTAGATCGGCGGCTTGACCTTGCATGTGTAGTGAATTGCGCGCCACGCCACGGTTCGACCCACTTAGCATCTGGTTTGTGCGCGGAGACCGGTAGCCGGACAGCAGCAGATAAGGTTCTGTGGTATCCATCAAATTCAATGCAGCGGACATGATATCAATCGTGCGCAAGTCCATCTGGACCGCTTCGCCAGTGCGCCAGTCGCGCATGTGCATGTTAATTTCGCGCACCGCTTCGCCGATGTATTCGCCATCAATCCAATAAATTGTATTCAATCGCTCGCCGGTACGACCAGAGTGCATTGCGATTCGGCGGATATCGCCCGCGCCGCGCAGAAACCCTGCCGCACTAGAGTAGGTGGGTGTCGCTGCAACCGCAGTTGCCGCAAAAGCACCTAATAATCCGCGCCGGGTGATCCCAGAGGAGGTCTTTTTATCCATGTTCTTAGCGCCTGTCCCGTCGCTCGACTGATACCGCTTTACAGCGATTTGATTGCCATCATCTCCCCAGATGTTGGCCGTGTATGGCATATTTTGATTCGTTGACCAAGACCTGTTTGGACTTTTTTCATTAACAAGTGGGAAACTGGCGAGAATCTGCGCACTACGGCTACTGCGTCTAATGTGTCACAGGTGCAAAGCGGGCAACTGCGCAACACTTCTAAAATGCGCGTCAACCTCGCGGTTTTGTCAATAGACACAGCTTCGGGTAAAGATATGCATGCTCACTACTACATAACGACATCGCATCTGCGGTGAAATGCAATCGACAAAGGGATCTAAACTGATGTCTGCTTATCTCGTACAAGCGCGGCTGTTGGCGCAAAAAGTTGCTATACTCTTAGTGATGGCCCTCATGGTTTTCGCGGTTCCCCCGCAAGCCCAAGCGCAAGACACTGCATTCCGGCAAGCTGTCGCTCAGGCTGCAAACGGTGACCGTGATCTGTTGGCCTTTTACAGTGAACGCAATTTTGAAGGTATCTGGAGCGGATCAAACGATCGCGCCCGCCGTGGCGCATTGAAAGCGGCCTTTGACGCAGCTGCTGATCACGGATTGCCAGCAAACCGCTATGATGCAAATGATCTAATTGCGCGCTTGCAAGCGGCATCAACCCCGCAAGAGCAGGGCCGTCTAGAGGTTGCGATAAGCCGCCAGTTCCTTGATTACGCACGCGATATCCAAACCGGCATTATTGTACCGTCGCGTATCGACGAGGCGATCCAACGGCGTGTACCACTGCGGTCTCCCGTCAGTACGTTGCGCGCGTTTGCACAATCAAGCCCTGCAGCGTTCATGCGTGCTTTGCCGCCCGGCGCACCAGAATACGCCCGTCTGATGGGTGAAAAGGCCCGGATGGAGCGTTTGCTGGCAGATGGCGGTTGGGGCCCAACGGTCCCTGGAGGCAAGCTTGAACGCGGTGATAGCAGTCCTGCAGTTGTCGTATTGCGCAACCGCCTGCAGGCGATGGGCTATTTGTCACGCTCTACGACACAGACCTATGACGACACGATTGTGAATGCAGTACAGCAGTTCCAGTTGGCCCATGGGCTGGCCACGGATGGTACCGCAGGGACCGGCACTTTGGCCGAGATTAACACTTCGCCAGAGAGGCGTTTGCAAGCAATCATCGTGGCAATGGAGCGTGAACGCTGGATCAACCGCCCCCGCGGAGAGCGACACGTTTGGGTCAACCTGACTGATTTCACTGCAAAAATCATCGACAACGGTGTCGAGACTTTTTCGACCCGCTCCGTCATCGGCGCACGTGACCGCGAGCGTGTTACGCCGGAGTTTTCTGACGTCATGGAGTTTATGGTCATCAACCCAAGCTGGTATGTGCCACGCTCTATCATCACCAAGGAATTCTTGCCGCAGCTCCAAAACAACCGCAATGCAGTGAACAACTTGATTATGACGGATAGCAGTGGGCGTGTGGTTGATCGCAACGCAGTAGATTTTAGCAGCTTTACCGAAGAGACATTCCCGTTTTCCATGCGCGAGCCGCCAAATCAGGGTAATGCCTTGGGTTTGGTGAAGTTCATGTTCCCGAACCGGTACAATATTTACCTTCATGACACACCGTCCAAAAGCTTGTTCGGGCGTGAAACCCGCGCTTATAGCCATGGGTGTGTCCGCTTGGCTGATCCGTTTGATTTTGCCTATGCTCTGCTATCGAAGCAGGTAAGCAACCCGCAAGAAGTGTTCCAGACCCACTTGCGTTCCGGTGTAGAACGCCGCGTCGATCTTGCGGATCCTGTTCCGGTGCATTTGGTCTACCGCACCGCTTATACACAAGCCGAAGGGCGGATGCAGTACCGACGCGATGTGTATGGACGGGATGGACGCATCTGGAATGCGCTGGCACGCGAAGGGGTGGTTCTTCGGGCCGTTCGCGGCTAAATCTGTCCTTGGGATTTTAACCCGAGGGTAAGATGGCACATTCAATCAAAGAAATCGCAGCAGCACTGGGGGCGCAAGCCTTTGGTGCTGTTGATCTTTTGGTGCACGGCGCGTCGGAACCTGCGACAGCAAGCACGACTGATTTGGCATTGGCGATGTCGCCGGCATATGGCGATGCGTTAGCGCAAGGTGCGGCGCAGGCGGCGGTGGTTTGGCCGGGTGCGGACTGGCAGGCTTTGGGCCTAAAAGCAGCTATTATCGCGCCACGCGCAAGGCTAGCTATGGCAGGATTGACGCAAATGCTGGATCAGCCGTTGCCCGCAGATGGTATCAGCGCGCACGCGGCGATTGATCCAGCGGCAAAGATTGGGCGTGATGTGCGGGTTGGGGCCTTTACGGTGATTGGCCCAGATGCGGTGATCGGCGACAACAGTTGGATTGGCGATCATGTGAGCATCGCAACTGGTGTCACAATCGGACCTGCTTGCCAAATTCATGCGGGGGTACGGTTACAACGTGGCACCCGCATCGGAGCGCGCGTGATCATTCAGCCCAATGTTGTCATCGGCGGCGACGGGTTTTCGTTCGTAACAGCAGAGCCGTCAAATGTGGAACTTGCGCGTGACACGTTAGGCGAGGGGGCCATGACCGCCCCAGCTGACCCACGCTGGCACCGGATACATTCCCTAGGCGGCGTGGTCATCGGGGATGATGTCGAAATTGGCGCGAATTCTTGTGTTGATGCAGGGACAGTCCGTGCGACCCAAGTCGGAAACGGTACGAAGATCGATAGCCTTGTCCAAGTTGGGCACAATGTCATCGTGGGCCAGCATTGTCTGCTTTGTGCGCAAGCAGGTGTGGCCGGATCAACCGTTGTTGGCGACCGTGTCGTGGTTGGCGGCAAGGCGGGCTTGGCGGACAATCTTAAAATCGGCGATGATGTGGTTTTGGGGGGCGGCAGCATTGTGCTGTCAAACGTACCTGCGGGACGGGTCATGATGGGCTATCCCGCCACAAAAATGCAGACGCATATCGAAGGCTACAAAGCGCTGCGTCGATTGCCGCGCACGCTGCGTGATTTGGCAAAGCGGTCATAGACCGTTCCCAAACCCACCAAGACACACTACATGCATCTGCAAGCAGCTAGGCAGTTCAAAATGAGTATCAAAGACCAGGTAATCGCAATCATTGCGGATCAGGCGATGTTGGAGCCTTCCGACATCAAAATGGACAACACGCTAGAGGATATCGGGATCGATAGCCTTGGCTTGGTAGAAAGCATCTTTGCCATCGAGGAAAGCTTTGACATCACAGTGCCGTTCAACGCTAACAACCCCACCGAAAGCGAATTTGATATCTCTTCAGTTGCGGCAATTGTTGCGGCTGTGGAAAAGCTAAAGGCGGCGCAGGCAAGCTAGATGAACCGTGTCGTGATCACCGGGGCTGGGACGATTAACCCTTTGGGCGCAGACGTCGCCACCACGATGGAAGCTATGCGCGAAGGGCGGTGCGGCATTGGTCCACTTGATATTCCCGACGTGGACCGACTGGCTATTCAGATTGGCGGGCAAGTCAAAAACTATGACGAGACAGCACATTTCAATCGTCAACAGATCGCACTGTATGACCGCTTTACGCAATTTACGTTGCTGGCGGCGCGACAAGCAATCGGGCAATCGGGGCTTAGCTTTTCAGGCGAATTAGCGGATAGATCAGGCGTTATTTTTGGCACGTCAGGCGGTGGCTTGAACACCCAGGACGAAAACTATCGCGCGGTCTATGCAGAGGGTAAGAACCGTGTGCACCCGTTTATTGTCCCCAAATTAATGAACAATGCCGCTGCCAGCCATGTGTCGATGGAGTGGAAACTGCGCGGACCGTCGTTCACAGTTGCTACCGCTTGCGCATCGTCAAACCACGCGATGGGACAGGCCTTTAACATGGTGCGCTGCGGAATGGCCAAAGTCATGGTGACTGGCGGATCAGAGGCGATGCTGTGCTTTGGCGGGATCAAAGCATGGGAAGGGCTGCGTGTGATGTCAAAAGACGCTTGTCGCCCGTTTTCAGCGACGCGCAACGGCATGGTGCAAGGCGAAGGCGCTGGGGTCTACGTGTTCGAGGATTATGAACATGCAAAAGCCCGTGGCGCTGACATCCTGTGCGAAGTTGCAGGGTTTGCCATGACATCTGACGCGTCCGATATTGTGATGCCCTCCAAGCAAGGGGCGGCGCGCACGATTGCAGGGGCAATCAATGACGCTGGGCTGAATAAAGAAGACGTCGGTTACATCAACGCGCATGGCACTGGTACTGCGGCCAACGACAAAACCGAATGTGCTGCCGTCGCAGATGTATTCGGGCATCATGCCGATAAGCTGATGATATCATCTACAAAATCAATGCATGGTCATTTGATCGGCGGCACTGGCGCTGTGGAATTGTTGGCCTGCATCATGGCCTTGCGTGACGGTATTATCGCCCCGACGATCGGCTACGAAGAACCTGATCCTGAATGCGCCTTGGACGTCGTACCAAACGTGGCACGCGACGCCGCTGTCAGCGTCGCGCTTTCAAATGCTTTTGCGTTTGGCGGGATGAACGCCGTGCTTGCATTGCGCAAGCACTAACGCTGCTTATTCGGCAATGGCGATGCTGTCGTAGCCTGCCGTGAACCCGGTCAGCGATAACGCTAGAACGACCTCTTGTGTAGGTGCGGCTGCAGGAACGATCCGGACTGTCGCTTGAACGCCCCGTTTAAATTCGTCAATTTCCGCTTGAGTAAATCCGATCCGCGCAACACAGCCTGCGCGGTTACAAAAGTTGAATGGATAGACGCGTGCGTTCTGCCCATCGACGGCTATTGTGATCTGCTGGGTTAGCAGTGTTTCAAGCGGGACGACAAGTGTCGCACCCGCAACGGCCTGAGCGCCGGCGGGTAGTTGAAAAATATTGAACTCTGCGACGGACGCACCTTCGGCGCTGACCAGCAACTGATAAAGGTTGCATGGATCAACTTCGCCTTCGGCTGCTTTGATACAGCGCAAAGCCCAATCACCGAATTCCGCGCTGATATATGTTTCTCCGACTTGCGGACCTGCGGGTTCGCCAAGCGACAAGCCATCATCGGCCGTGGGTGTTGTTTCTTGGGCAAACGCAAAACCTGCCTGTACGACGAATGCAGCAATACTTAGCATTTTCAAAATGTGGCGCATGGGATTTCATCCTTTTGACTTTGGACGCGATCTAGCATGCGCAGGATGGACTGTCAGGGCCAATAATGGAGTGTTTGGCTATCTTCCGCTCACTTTTGCGCGCGTTCAAAAAGAAGAAGGGCCCTTGTAAAAAGGACCCCACTTCATTTTCTCCCTGCCGGACTTTGCCGACTTATTAAGCGCACGCTACGAAAAGCTGTTGAGGCGGTCAACCCACATTTTTGTAGATCGCGCTGATTTCGTCCAACGCAAAGCCCACGAAAAAAACCGTGCCCGAAGGCACGGCAAGTCTAACAGGGAGGTCGTATGACTGCCCTACAAGAGTGCAGGAACAGTGTGCTTTACTCTGGCATGCAATGGTTAAAAATGTATTTTGATCAAAACAGTAAATAAGGACGGGTCCATGTCAGAGAATATCTTTATCGGCGGTGGCGGCGATGGCTACGGCGCGCCCCAATCGCTCTTGCTGGACAAGGCAAACCGTCACGGCTTGATTGCGGGCGCCACAGGTACCGGCAAGACGGTCACCTTGCAGATTTTGGCAGAAGGGTTTTCTGCCGCGGGCGTGCCTGTGTTCTTGTCTGACGTGAAGGGCGATTTATCCGGCCTTGCCGTCAGCGGATCACCCGATTTTAAACTACACGAACCGTTTATGTCGCGCGCTGAAACCATTGGGCTTGATCTGCAATATGACAGCTTTCCGGTCACATTCTGGGATCTATTTGGCGAAAAAGGGCACCCGATCCGTGCGACCGTCGCTGAGATGGGACCGCTGTTGTTGGCGCGACTGATGGATTTAACCGATGTCCAAGAAGGGGTGCTGAACGTTGCATTCCGCGTGGCCGATGAAGAAGGGTTGCCGCTGCTGGATCTTAAAGATCTGCAAGCATTGCTGGTTTGGGTCGGACAAAATGCCAAAGACCTGTCCTTGCGTTACGGCAATGTTGCTGCGTCTTCCGTTGGCGCGATCCAGCGGCAATTGCTGGTTTTGGAAAACCAAGGCGGCAGTGCATTGTTCGGTGAACCCGCACTTGATCTGGCGGATATGATGCGCACCCGCGATGGTATGGGCGAGATCAATATTCTGGCGTCCGATCAACTGATGGGCAGTCCGCGCCTTTATGCGACATTCCTGCTGTGGTTGTTGTCAGAGCTGTTTGAAGAACTGCCCGAGGTCGGCAACCCCGACAAACCAAAGCTGGTGTTCTTTTTCGACGAAGCGCATTTGCTGTTTGATGATGCGCCCAAGGCATTGGTCGACAAAGTGGAGCAAGTCGCGCGTTTGATCCGCTCCAAGGGCGTGGGCGTCTATTTCGTGACGCAAAACCCGGGTGATATCCCCGATGATGTTCTGGGCCAGCTTGGTAACCGCGTGCAGCATGCGCTGCGTGCATTTACGGCCAAAGACCGCAAGGAACTCAAGACTGCGGCGGAAACTTACCGCGATAATCCGTCCTTTGATACCGCCGCCGCCATCCAAGAAGTTGGCACAGGCGAGGCGGTGACATCTTTTCTGGACCGCAAAGGTATCCCGAGTGTTGTTGAGCGCACATTGATCCGTCCCCCGTCGTCTCAATTGGGTCCGATTGATGAAAAGTCTCGTAAGATCATCATGCAGGCCTCTGATATGGCTGGAAAATACGATAAAACGCTGGACCGTGACAGCGCGTTCGAGATGCTAAGGAAACGTGCTGATACCGCAGCCAAAGCCGCAGAAGCGGCAGAGGCTGAAGAAGAGCGTTTGGAAGAAAAGGAACGCGAGTTTAAAGCGGCACGTCGCTATGACGGCGGCAATTCCGGGCGATCAACATCGCGGCGGTCGTCCAGCAACAGCTTTGGTGGCGCACTTGCGTCTGCTGTCGCCAAAGAACTCAAGGGCACGACGGGGCGCCGTCTTGTACGCGGTATCTTGGGTGGTTTGTTCAAAGGGCGTTAAAGCTTGCGGATCTTCAATGACGCAAGCCGGTTTTCCTCTTTGGTCAGGACTTCAAACCGGAACCCGTGGAAAGAAAACACTTGTCCTTCGACGGGGATCATTTGCGCCTCGTGAATGACCAATCCGGCGACGGTGTTTGCTTCGTCGTCGGGCAGGTTCCAGTCGTGCGCACGGTTCAAATCGCGGATAGTCATAACGCCATCGACGATATACGCACCATCTGAGGTGGGCGCGATCTGATCCTCTTCGTGGTCGTCAAACTCATCGGCGATCTCGCCGACGATTTCCTCTAGGATGTCTTCGAGTGTGATCAAACCTTGCAGCGCGCCATATTCATCGACCACCAACGCAAAGTGGGTTTTACGCTTGAGGAAGTTGCGCATTTGATCATCAAGCGTCGTTGTTTCGGGTACAAAATACGGCGGCATCGCGACCTTCATAACGTCAAAAGCAGCCAATCCATGTGCGTCTTCTTCGCCACCGCCAAGCAGCTTGTGCATGGCCCGCAACAAATCTTTGGCATGGATCACGCCGATGATGTTTTCAGGTTCGTCACGGTACAGAGGCAGGCGGGTGCGTGGGCTTTCCAGAATCTGTGCCAGAATGTCTTGGGGCGGCAGGGCCGCATCAACCATTTCTATCCCGGACCGGTGCAGCATGATTTCTTCGACAGTACGTTCGTTCAGATCAAGCGCGCCCAAGATGCGGTCGCGGTCTTCTTTTTCGACAAGCCCTTCGGAGTGGCCAAGTTGCAGCGCACCTGCGATTTCTTCGCGCACGGCCAGAATGTTGCTGTCGGGATCAGTGCGCACGCCAAAGATAAACAACACACCGCGCACGAGATAGCGCACCGCAGCCACAATCGGCGAAAACAGGACAACAATAATCGAAATGGGGCGCGCGACACGGGACGCGACGGTCTCGGGGTATGTGATCGCAAGGGTTTTGGGCAGCACTTCGGCAAAAATCAGGACCAAAAGCGTCATCACCAATGTGGCAACGGCCACACCGTTCTGGCCGAAAAGCTTGGTTAGAACGGCGGTGGCCAGCGATGTGGCAAGGATATTGACGACGTTATTGCCAAGCAAGACCGACCCGATCAGCCGCTCGTTGTCTTCAGTTACAACCAAAGCCTGACCTGCGCCCTTTGATCCCTTGTCGGCTGCTGACCGCAATTTGCCCCGAGAGGCCGCCGTCAGTGCCGTTTCCGAGCCTGAAAAGAAGGCCGAAGCGATAAGAAGTAGAATAATGACGCCGGATGTAATCCAGAATGCGGCGTCGAGGGATGCGGTTTCCATCAGGTGCTTTCAAGCGATATCATGGGTGTTATGTAGGGTCCGGCCGCCAGCTTCAAGGCTTGGCGGATTTTGCCAGCGGATGGTGATCCAAAACCAACGCTTTAAGGCGCTCGTCCAGGACATGGGTATAGATCTCGGTTGTGGCGACATCAGCGTGGCCTAGCATCGTTTGGATAGACCGCAGATCAGCCCCTCCGGCCAGCAAATGCGTCGCAAAAGCATGGCGCAGGGTGTGCGGGGTAACTTTGTCGGGGGATACACCGCCAGCGACGGCGAATTCCTTGATCAACCCAAAGAACCGGTGCCGCGTGAGGTGACCCAGCTTGCCACGCGACGGGAATAGAAATTTCGACGGTGGTTTGCCGTTTGCCCGCGCTGCATCTTCGGTCGCGTCACGCGCCGCAAGATAGGTCGCCAAGGCAAGACGGGCAGGCGGCGATAGTGGCACCAGCCGTTCTTTGCCGCCCTTGCCGCGCACCAACAACATACGCGGATCGCCGCGCGTGGCAGAGACCGGCAGGCTTACTAATTCTGTTACGCGCATCCCTGTGGCGTAGAGCAGTTCCATCAAGCAGCTATTGCGCAATGCTTCTTTTGGCGTGTTGCGGGCGGCGTCCAGCAAGCGGTCAACCTCCGCGATATCGAGGGTTTTCGGAAGGCGCTGGTCGCGTCCTGGCCCTTTGATCTGGATCGCCGGATTGTCGTCACGCCAGCCTTCGTCAAAGGCAAACCGGTACAATTGCTTGATTGCGGACAGGCGGCGCGCGCGGGTTGATTTTGCCAACCCCTCTGCCTCGCATTCGATCAAATAACTCTCGATATGGTCGCGGCTGGTGGTGGCGAAGTGCAATGAATTTTGAGCAAGCCAACCCGCAAAGCCCTGCAAGTCGCGCGCATAAGCCAATTGCGTATTCGTCGCGGCGTCCAGTTCTGCCGCCTGCGCCTCTAGGAACACTTGCACCCAACGGGTCATTGGTTGGGGCGCGTGGGTCATGTGCTGCGGTCCAAAATCAACAACTGAAGTGCGGCGCGGCGTGCAACATCTTCTAGGCCAACAGCACGTAGAACTGCCAAGGCATCCGTGACAGAGCGTAAATCGCCTTCGGCACCGGCATCAAACAGCGCGATTGCACGCAACAGCGCCTCGCCGGTTTTGCCTTGATCCAACAACGATTGAAGCGCTTCTGGTGGTGGGGCGTTGTAAAACACGGCCTGAATGGCGCGTTCGCGCGGTGTGCGCGCCGCGGCCGGCAATCCGCGTGCTATTGCGATCAGGAATGGATCAAAATCGGCACCGGTTTGGGCTGCTTCTATCGCGACGCCTTCATATTCGGGGGACAAAAGCCCCACTTTAAACGCGATGCTTGCCGCATCACCAAACAAGGGCAGGTCTTGCAGCTGATCACCATACAGCTTTGCGAATTGGACTTCGGCCCGCGAAGCCTGCATTGCGGCCCATGCATCGGGTAATGTGGCGGCAACTGCACGTGGATCACGCGCGGTCATTGCGACATCAAAGCGCTGGATTGCCTCGGCGCGGTCCCAAATGCCACCAGACGCGGCAGGGGTGCGTTCGGTATAGTGCTTGAGCAGTACATTCTCAGATACGGCGCCATGACGCGCAAGGCGCTCAGCCGCCTCGAGTTGCGATTTCCACGCGGTCGTAAACCGCAAATCCGCATGCGAAAACGCCAGCGGCAAATTCGCGGTAATCAGCGGTTCGCCAATCGCCTCATGCATCCGGAATGTCAGGGGGCTGACACGCGATGGCGGGGGCAAAGCCGGTTCACCTTCGAACAGTTCGGGGTCAAGGAAACGCATCAATAGTGCCTCTTCTGCTGCACTAATGTCGCCCAAAACACGGTGAACATTCAGTGTCAAAGAGGCGGCGGCCCAGTCGCCATTGCGGGCAAGACAAAAGATGCGCGCAGGGTATGTAGGGGCAATAGACGGTGTTTCGCGCATCGCCTCGCAGGCGTCGTCTTCGGTGCCAGTCAGCAATGCGACATCGAACCACCGGCGAAACAACGGCAGCGTATCAGGGGTTGCCTGTTCGATCATCGATTTGGCGGGTTCAAGCGCGCCAAGGTCGAGCAATTTGTCCACGCGCGCTAGAAAAAGCGCGCCATCGGGGCCAGCACCACGGGGTGGATCGCTCGCGGCTAACATCAAAACCTTCAGGAAATCCTGTAATGCAGGCAATGTATCGATGCGTTCGGCCCGCACCAGATCAACCAGTACGCTTTCTTCACTGGCCGACCAGATATCGCGGGGCAGTCCTGTTATATCTGCCGCCAAAAGGCCTATGGGATCTTTTGAGGGACGGTCCAGTGTCGTGACGGTCACGTCGGGTGTCCGGGCGGTGTTGGTGATCGGGGCTTCCGGCAGTGCCACGGGTTCCACGCTTCGCGACAACCACTCGATCGCGGACAGAGGTTCACCAGAGGTGCTCTGTTGGGCGTTTGCCGCAGCCGCTATGAAACAGATCGCTGCAGCAATTGCGCTAGTTTGTGTCCAGCGTAACAGGTTGGGTTACCTCTTGTGACGGGGCCGCGAAATCGCCCGGGAAAAACAACGGTCCGATATAGGCATAGGCCACCAGACCCACCGCCGCGACGGCGATAAGAAACAAGAGTGCTTTGATCAGTCGCCACATTGTTCGCCCCAATCCGATGTATCTGCTCGTTATATGTGGGTTCTTTCCCACTTATGAAAGGGATTATATATGGCCTTTCGCACAAGATCACGGCATTCATTGAATAAATTTTGTGTTCGGCGCTGAATGGCCGAAAACGAGGGGGTGCACACGATGTCTGACGGGCCACAATACCAGTTAAAACGCACGGTCGTGCTGGTAGGGATGATGGGGTCTGGCAAGACGGCGGTCGGGCGGGCCTTAGCGCAGCAACTTAATGTCCCCTTTGTTGACAGCGATGCGGCCATCGAACAGGCTGCCGCGTCCAGTATCGCGGACATATTCGCCCGCGACGGCGAGGCATTTTTCCGTAAACGCGAAGCAGAAGTGCTGCGCCGCTTGCTTTCTGGTCCGCCCGGCATCGTGTCGACAGGCGGCGGGGCGTTTCTGGCCGAGGCCAATCGCGATGTGATTGAACAAATGGGCATGGCTGTCTGGCTTGATGCCGATCTTGAGATTTTATGGGAACGTGTGCGCCACAAAGACACGCGGCCTTTGCTGCGCACGGCTGACCCCAAGGCCACGCTTGCAAAGCTGTTCAAGGATCGCAATCCGACCTACAGCCTTGCTGGTTTGAAAATTACCGTTGATGCCGGTGCGAGCATTGCGCAAACGACACAGTCGGTCGTCGATACTTTGGCGACACGCCCCGATATTTTGGAGACCTTGTAAATGTCCGCAACCGTTCACGTTGATCTTCCCGGCCGTGCCTATGATATCATGATCGGCCCCGGTACGTTGGGGCAAGCAGGCCACAAGATCGCCGCGATGGGAGGGCGTCGACACGTCTGCATCCTGACGGATAAAAATGTGGCCGCTTTGCATTTGGATGCGCTGCAAGACGTGTTGCGCGACGCAGGGCTGACATCAGAGGCGCTGTTGTTACCTGCTGGCGAAAGCACGAAATGCTGGGCGCAGCTTGAACGGTCGGTTGAATGGCTCTTGTCCCAAAAGGTCGAGCGTGGCGATATCGTTGTGGCCTTTGGCGGTGGTGTAATTGGCGATTTGGCAGGCTTTGCTGCCGCGATCTTGCGGCGCGGCGTGCGTTTCGTGCAGATCCCGACCTCGCTATTGGCGCAGGTCGATAGCTCTGTTGGGGGTAAAACGGGGATCAATTCGCCCAGTGGCAAGAACTTGATCGGGGCATTTCATCAACCGAGCCTTGTTTTAGCCGATACCAATCTTCTGAGCACGCTGACGCCGCGTGATTTTCTAGCGGGTTACGGCGAAGTCGTAAAATATGGCCTACTTGGCGATGCGGCTTTCTTTGACTGGCTCGAGGCCGAAGGGCCTGCATTGGCGCGCGGTGATATGGATGCACGCGTGCGTGCCGTCACGCGGTCATGCCAGATGAAAGCGGATATCGTGCAGCGCGACGAAACAGAGCAGGGCGACCGTGCTTTGTTGAACCTTGGGCATACGTTTTGTCACGCGTTAGAGGCCGCGACTGGATATTCGGATCGATTGTTGCACGGCGAAGGTGTTGCGATTGGATGCGCCTTGGCGTTTGAGCTGTCGGCCCGCATGGGGCTTTGCAGTCAAGAAAGCCCAAGCCGCGTGCGTGCGCACCTGCGCGACATGGGGATGAAGGTCGATATTCGCGACATCACAGGAGATTTGCCGGACGCTGCTGGTTTGCTGGACCTGATGGGGCAAGATAAAAAAGTGCTGGATGGCAAACTGCGGTTTATTCTAGCGCGCGGGATCGGGGACGCGTTTATCACGTCGGACGTGCCTAGCGACACCGTTCTTAAGGTGCTGGATGATGCTTTGAAGGGCTAGCCTTCAGTTCAGGTCACCCGGATCATCAAACAGATTGATCCCATGTCGCTTCGCAAAGTTGAGGAATAGCGGCGCTTCGATCACGAACAGTGTGATGAGCGTGAAGGCGACCCAATTTGTCTGAAAGAAAAGCAAGGTAAAGGTTTGGTGCGATCCCCAAAAAAGGGCACCGACCACGGTTAGGGCGACGACCGTCAACACCGGATCAATCGCCATAATGCGGTTAAGCGTCTTTTTTTGAAGGCTGGGATAGATGCCCAGATACGCCACGCCCGCAATGACCGCGTTCAGGATCAGTATCTGGGCTTCTGGCGAAAATTGCATCGCCTAGAACGGGATTTCGTCATCCATGTCGTTGCCGCCCGACGGTGCGCCGCCGCCACTGCCGCCGCCATAGTTGCCGCCGCCACCACTACCGCCACCGTAAGAGCCGCCACTGCCGCCCCCACCATAAGAGCCGCCGCCGCCGCCGCCGCCAGCATTGTCGCTGCGGCCATCAAGCATTGTCAGGGTGCCGTCGAAACCGTTCAGCACGACTTCGGTTGAATAACGATCCGCGCCAGATTGGTCCTGCCATTTGCGGGTCTGCAATTTGCCTTCGATGTAGACCTTGGAGCCTTTTTTCAAATACTGCTCTGCAATGCGCACGAGGCCTTCTTGGAAGATCGCGACAGTATGCCATTCAGTCTTTTCACGGCGTTCGCCAGTGTTCTTGTCTTTCCACGTCTCTGATGTGGCGATCCGCAAGTTGCAGACTTTGCCGCCATTCTGGAAGCTGCGTACTTCTGGGTCTGCACCCAGATTACCGATAAGAATAACTTTGTTTACTGATCCGGCCATTTGTTGGACCTCCCACGATTCTGATTTGTGCTTTTGTGACAGACACGGGGTGAAGCAACAAGGTTAAGGGACAATGAAAGCGGACAGGATTGGCTGTTGGTCCGAAAGACGCTAAGACTGCACAATGTGAACTTACGAAAAGGCCTGCCAAGTGCTTAAACCGTTCATCATCTGTGCATCCTTGACCGTCGCAAGCGTGATGCCTGCGGCGGCACAAGAGCAGGTATCGACGATGTCGCGGTCGGGATTGTTGCAAAGTCAGACTTCGGTTTT
>NZ_JAFMHR010000161.1 GCF_017854415.1 Yoonia sp.
CAACACAACTGAATCGATCATGTAGCTATAGCCCGGCTTAACAGGGATCGTCGCAATCCCATCAGCATCCGTACGATAAAGTGTGATTTCAACGCTGAAATCCGCCGCCTTTTCAAAGACCTCGACCTGAACATCCGCGCGCGGTGCGTTGTTATAGAACAACTGAACTTGCATGCCGTTTGATAGATCATCGGTGTAGGGATTGTTCAGAGCCACAAATTCAGTGGTCAGACCGACGCGGGTGTCAGCGCCCTCGCTGTTGCCAACACCGATCAGCGTTTTGGAATACCGCGAATAGACTTCCTTAAACCCTTCTTCGGGCAAACCCCTTTCGCGGTGCACCGACAGCACATCACCGAAGTCCTTGTGATCGACGAATTTCTGGAACTTCTCCCAAGAATCGTAGGCGATTGACGATGCCCGCGCCTGATACGCCACAACATTTAGACCTTCGCCAAGTGGATCTTGTTGCAATGCAGGCAAATCTCCGGCGCGTCCGGTCACACGTGCGGCCGTATTAGCATCCGTAAACATCAAAAAGTTAGCAAACCCGCGTGGTAAAAACGGAATATTTGTCCCTGCAAAGTCCTGCCCATTGACAAGATGCGCCTCGAGGCTACCGTCCGTTTCAACCTGATAGGCAAGTGGTTCAATCCAGAATTCGTGCGCACTGGCAGTGGTCGCAAAAAAACTTAAGACAAGGGCAAGAATACGCATGAATATTTCCTCTAGAGTTGATGTAAAGGTGGCCTTTCTGCGCCTGATGTCAAGCATCCTACTGTTGTGGATCACGACAGTGTCAGCAGCCCAAGCTCACGAGGTTTTGCCCTCCATCGGTGATCTGCGCGCCAGCGACACCCAGGTAACAATTGAAATCCGCGCAAATCTGGAAAGCTTTATCGCGGGTATCGATCTTACTGAAACTGTCGACACCGATGAAAGCGCGCAAGCGGCAACTTATGACGAATTACGTGCGCTTTCGCCGGATGATCTAGCGGCACAGTTCACAGCTTTCTGGCCGCGTATGGCAGAGGGGATGACGCTGACGTCCGGTGATGTGGCGCTGACCCCTTCGCTGACGCAGGTCAATGTCGCTGCGGTTGGCGACGTTGAAGTCGTGCGTTCATCGGTCTTTGAATTCACGGCACCTTTGCCGGCAGGCGCTGATAGCGTTCAGTTTGGGTGGGACAGCAGCTTTGGCGTGTTGGTTTTGCGCCAAATGGACGTGCCCGCGCCTTATGATGGCTATCTAGAAGCTGGCGCTGTGTCTGATGTGATCGCACTCGCTGGCGGTGGCCAAGCCACAGGCTGGGAAACATTTGTCGACTATATCCCTGTTGGATTTGATCACATTGTTCCAAAGGGTCTTGATCATATTTTGTTCGTCTTGGGTCTTTTCTTTTTGGCAGCTCAGTTCAAGCCATTGTTGCTGCAAATCTCGCTGTTCACCTTGGCGCATACGATCACATTGGCCTTGGCCGCACTTGGCTATGTCAATCTACCCGGCAGCATCGTGGAGCCACTCATCGCGGCCTCGATTGTGTTTATCGCGGTGGAAAACGTCTGGGCGCGGGGAATTAGCCGGTGGCGGCCCTTTGTGATCTTTGGCTTTGGCCTTTTGCACGGACTTGGGTTTGCGTCGGTCCTAGGTGAATTTGGCCTACCCGAAGACACGTTTGTTGCAGCTCTGATCGGTTTTAACGTCGGCGTCGAAGTCGGCCAACTCGCCGTCATCGCAGTGATGTTCCTATGTGTCTGGCAAGCTCTGCGCGTCGATCGGGGGCGCAATGAAGCGGGACGTGGTTTTGCGATATACCTCGCACTGCTGGTCAGTGCAGTTGCGCTGTCGGTCCTTAATCCAGCGGCGTTGGTCACAGCACTTGAAAACCCTGTCTGGGTCTTTGGCGCACCTTTGGCTGCTGTCTTCGCGCTTTGCATGGTGTCCATCCAACTGCGCGACCAGCCAGAGGCTTATCGCCGTTTGGTGTCGGTACCATGTTCATTGGCGATCGCAGCCGTAGGTGCATATTGGGTGATCGAGCGGGTCTTCCTCTAAGGTTCCGCCTTAATCATCTTGCCAAAAAAACTCCCGCCGGAGGCATCCTGCCTCTTGCACAGCGCGCAATGCCACGCTATTGCGCGCTCACTTAATCCCACAGGCGGGGGCGGGTACGATGGGGAGAAATCCCAAAGTATCCACCGGTTGGCATAACGCTAATTCCCCGCTGAGGCTGAAACCGGAAAAGGAAAACGACATGGCTCTTCCCGAGTTCTCCATGCGTCAACTGCTTGAAGCAGGCGTACACTTTGGTCACCAGACATCGCGCTGGAACCCACGTATGGACCCATACATCTACGGATCACGCAACGGCATCCACATCATGGACCTGACACAGACTGTTCCAATGCTGGATCAGGCCCTGCAGGTCATCCGTGACACCGTCGCCAAAGGCGGCCGCGTTTTGTTCGTCGGCACCAAGCGTCAGGCAGCAAAGCCAATCATGGAAGCCGCAGAGAAATCCGCGCAATTCTACATGAACCACCGCTGGCTCGGTGGCACACTGACAAACTGGCAGACAGTTTCGCAGTCCATCAACCGCCTCAAGGCGATCGACGAAGCATCCGCAAATGGTTTCGCTGGTCTGACCAAGAAAGAGCGTCTTGGCATGGAGCGTGAGCAGGGCAAACTGCAAGCATCATTGGGCGGTATCCGCGAAATGGGCGGCGTGCCGGACCTCATCTTTGTTATCGACTGCAACAAAGAAGATCTTGCCATCGCAGAAGCCAATAAGCTGGGCATCCCGGTTATCGCGATTGTGGACACCAATTGCTCCCCCGCAGGCGTTGACTATGTCATCCCGGGCAACGACGACGCAGCACGTGCTATTGCGCTGTATACAGATCTGGCCGCACGCGCAGCCCTTGACGGCATGACAGCACAGCTGGGTGCTGCAGGCGTTGATATGGGTGCCATGGTTGATCTGGCCGAAGAAGTTGTCGCTGAAGAAGCTGCAGCAGCAAAGTAAGCACTAGAACCTATCAGGGCAGGGGCGTTTGCGCCCCTGCCCGCATTCAATTTTACCTCCAAAGGAGAAGTAACATGGCAATCACCGCTGCAATGGTGAAAGACCTGCGTGATAGCACAGGCGCAGGCATGATGGACGCCAAAAAGGCACTGACAGAAAACAACGGCGACATGGAAGCTGCGGTTGACTGGCTGCGCACCAAAGGTCTGGCGAAAGCTGCAAAGAAATCCGGTCGTACCGCAGCAGAAGGCCTTGTGGCTGTTGCTGTTTCGGGCGGCAAGGGTGTGGCAGTTGAAGTCAACTCCGAGACTGACTTTGTTGCAAAGAACGCTGATTTTCAAAAAATGGTTAGCGGGATCGCACACGTTGCGCTTGGCACATCCGACATTGACGGACTGAACGCGGCTGACATGGGCGGCAAAACTGTTGCGCAAACTGTCACTGACGCTGTCGCTGTTATTGGCGAAAACATGTCCGTCCGCCGCATGGTCGCTCTCGAGGGCGCTTCGGTTGTGAACTATGTACACAACGCTGCAGCACCCGGCATGGGCAACATCGGTGTTCTGGTCGCGATGACCGGCGATAACGAAGCATTCGGTCGTCAGGTTGCAATGCATATCGCAGCGGCAAACCCAGTTTCTTTGTCCGAAGCCGATCTTGACCCAGCAGTGGTCGAGAAAGAAAAGCAGGTCCAGATGGACATCGCCCGCGAAAGCGGCAAGCCAGAAGCCGTGATCGAGAAAATGATCGTCGGTCGTATGAAAAAGTACATGGCCGAAGTCACATTGCTTAACCAGCAGTTCGTTGTGAACCCTGATCTGACAGTGGCACAGGCCGCAACAGAAGCTGGCGTCGAAATCACTGGCTACGCCCGTTTGGCTGTCGGTGAAGGTATCGAAAAAGTAACAGAAGACTTTGCAGCCGAAGTGGCCAAGATGAACAGCTAAAGCTATTCATCTATTACATTGATAGCCCGTAGGTTTGCGCCTGCGGGCTATTTTCGTTTTGAGGACAAAGATTAAGGGTGACCTGCAAACACACACACAGGCCACCCTCACTTTTCAGGGGAGAAAAGCGCGGCGCTTCCTCGGAAGAAAGTCAGCGCCGCGACGAAATATGCCAGCCCAGTTTCGGGACGAGGGACGGCATCAATCGCAATGAAGGCATTCTAAGCAAACTTAAAACACCAACTCCGGTTACCCGGCACACATAGCCAGAGCCTTGTAATACCAAGGGTTAAAAAGCGCTATTCCTAGGCCTTAGGCCACAACTTACGGAACAAGTGAACCTTGGCAGTTAACCCTAGGTCAAGAAAGTCAGGTAAACCTGACCTTTGGCTCATCATTCGATGTTTTGACCCAGCGTCGAAAGTAATTTTCTTAGCTTACAAGTCTACGTCCATCATGAACATCTGGTTGTAAAACGCAGCCTTTAGAACGGCTTGCGCTGTGGTCTCGACGTCCAAAGACAAGCGCGCAAGACGCAAATGCTTTTCAACCGTCGCGGCCGTAAGGTTCAACAGAACTGCGATGTCTTGCGTCGTTTTGCCGTCCCCAACCCATTGCAATACTTCGCGTTGGCGTTTGGTCAACTGGCGTTCGCCCGAATGGGGCAGGGTCAACAGCTTCAGGTGCATTACGTTGTTCATCACGACAATCGCATCACCATGTTCCGCCCAAGTCTGATCAACTTCATCTTGGGTCAATCCGGGCTTTGCCGTTAGGGCAATCGCGCCTTTTGAACGCTCCGAAATAGAACGAAAGCTGACAGTATAACCCGCCGTGACCTGCATTGATTTGTTGAATTCCATAACCCTTAATTCGCTAGGGGTCAGATTGTCCATGCGGGTCATATCTAACATCCAACCCCAGCTACAAGCACCGTTATTGGCCAAAGCCCAACGGATCATTGGCGCGTGGTAATAGAGACCCTCATCAAAGAATACTTTCATAAATTCAGGGCTTTGCGATGATAAAAGAACCCAGTCTTGCGGATCACCAAGCGAACTTGATGTGCGGTAACGCGTAAATCCGTACATCAATCTGTCAAACCCGTAAGTTGCCATTTGACGGGTGTGATGGTCCCAAAGTTCCTCGACCGTTTGCGCGTTTGTAACGTTCTCCAGGAACGCAATCAAATCGCTCATTTCGTGGCTTCCAAATGGGAAACCAACGCCTCCATTGCCAATGGATAACCAGCAGCACCGAAGCCACAAATTTGACCCACTGCGACCCGTGCGATGTAGGATATCTTGCGGAATTCTTCGCGCGCATGAATGTTCGAGAGGTGCAGTTCGACAACCGGGATCATAGTGCTAGAAATGGCATCCATGAGCGCGATCGATGTATGCGTATAGGCGCCAGCATTCAGGATCACCCCCGCGTGTTGGCCGCGCGCGGCATGGATCATATCGACCAACTCGCCCTCGTGATTGGATTGCGCGAAGGTCAGGGACACCCCCAACTGTTCTGCTTTCGCAGAACACGTCGCCTCAATATTGGCAAGTGTCGTAGACCCGTAAACCTCTGGTTGGCGAGTGCCAAGAAGGTTAAGGTTCGGGCCATTCAGGATGAGAATTGAGTAAGTCATAAAGAGCTTCTACCACTGCGCAACGATAGGTCAAAATAGATTTGGCTTTTGTTAGCAAATAGAAGCATCCAAGCTGACCGTTCGTTTGAAGGATCACTTGAGCTTTGCGTTGATTTACCGCACCACTATCACACACAAGCAAGCTGGAATATTCTGTATGCGCGTCCTCGCGATCACAACGGTTCGCAACGAAGCACCATTTCTCCTCGAATGGATTGCCTACCATCGGCATATTGGTGTCTCTGACTTTCTAATCTTCAGTAACGATTGTGACGACGGGACCGACCACATGTTGGACCGATTAGAAGCAATGGGGATCGTA
>NZ_JAFMHR010000162.1 GCF_017854415.1 Yoonia sp.
TCGGTGACTATGTTCTGGCAATCGGCAATCCATTCGGGCTTGGCCAGACGGTAACGGCTGGCATCATCAGCGCGCTCGGCCGCAGCGGGCTAAACATCGAAGGCTACGAGCACTTTATCCAGACCGATGCATCAATCAATCCGGGCAATTCCGGCGGCGCGTTGATCACCTTGGACGGTCAGTTGGTGGGTATAAACACCGCGATCATCGCGCCATCCGGAGGCAATGTGGGCATCGGTTTTGCAGTGCCCGCAAACATGGCCGATGCCGTTGTGGATCAACTTATTGCATATGGCGAAGTGCAGCGCGGGCAACTGGGGGTCATGGTGCAAGACCTTACGCCTGACCTTGCCGAAGCGCTGGGAATGGACACAAGCGTCGGTGCCGTAATCACGCAGGTCGAGCCGGGAAGTGCTGCCGAGGACGCGCAGTTACAGCCCGGCGATCTGATCGTATCCGTTGATGGCCGCCCAGTGGTCGGTGCGGCAGACGTGCGCAGTCAGATCGGGCTCAAGCGCGTTGGCGTCCAAGTCGAGATCGGCATCATCAGAGATGGCCAGACGCTCGAGATCAAAGCCTCATTGCGCAACGGTGGTCAGCTCCAGACCCGCCCAATCAGTCGTGGAACCAACAAACTCCAAGGGGCAGATTTGCGGGATCTAGGACCAGATGATCCGCAGTATGGCAACCTATCTGGTGTTGTTGTGACGCAAGTGGAAAGCAATAGCACTGCCGCCCGCGCGGGTCTGCAAACAGGCGATATCATTCTGGCTGTCAACCGCGTTCCAATCGGATCAGTCGCTGAATTGCGCGAACAATTAGCGTCAGTCAACGGCGCACTTGCGCTCACGGTCCAACGTGGATCAGCACGGATTTTCCTATTGTTACGGTGATCATTTCAAACCGCAAAAGGACCTCGACATGGACAAGAACGAAAGCAAGAACGATGACCACGTTGATCACGCTAAGATCGAGAGCCCAGAAGCCGACACAGACCCGGACAAGCGGCTTGAGGCGCTGACGGACAAATGGAAACGCGCCCTCGCAGAGGCTGAAAATGCACGCAAACGCGCGGACGTTGCACGGATGGACGGGCACGATCACGGCGTCGCTATCGGGGTTGAAGCCCTTGCGCCTGCATATGATGCGGTCTGCCGCGCGATCGAGGCGGCGCATGCCAGCCAAGACGCCGACACCTCGCAGATGACTGCACATCTGGCAGGTCTGCAGAACATAAAGACCGCGTTCGAAACCGGGCTAAAGGCGCTTGGCGTCAGAACGATTGCGCCAAAAAATACGCCATTTGATCCAATGCTGCATGAAGCCATGCAAATCGAGGAAACCGACAAGACCGCTGCGGGCGAAGTCCTCGTTCTGCACCGCCCCGGACTGGTGTTGGGAAAGCGGCTGATCCGACCGGCGCATGTAACCGTTAGCGCAAGCCCGGGCAAACCTGCAAAAGAAAAAAGTCCCGCAGATTAGTCCTACCACCCATAAAAGAAGACCCGAACCGCGACCTGCACTGCGGAGAAACAAAGAACCTGACGCAAACTCGAAAGTGGTTCACCTCGCCATTTCGATGGAACCAATTACGCACTTTGGAACACTTCCTGCTTTGTATCAGTTCGTATGCGATCAAGGAGATCCGTATGTGTTGGAACGCAGAAGTGTCAACCTTGATGGTGGCTGTCGGTACGGCAGCAACAGCCATCAGCTATCGACGCAAGGACCCAAGGGCGTTCTGGCTGACACTGGGCTTTTTCACGGTGATGGAGGGGCTCCAAGTCGCCGGATATGCAGTACTTGATCAGTGCGGGACGCCCGCAAACAAGTCGGTCACAATGCTGTCGTATCTGCACATCGCTGTCCAACCTATATTTATCAATGCCTTTGCACTGGAACTGGTTCCAAGTGAGGTCAGACAAAAGGCGCGTAGATTGGTTTTTAGCATCTGCGCACTTTCTACCATAGTAATGTTCTTACAAATTATGCCCATTGCGGAGTTCGGGTCGTGCTTGCCGGGCAGCGCGTTGTGTGCGGACCGACTTTGTACGGTTTCAGGAGACTGGCACATCGCTTGGGACGTACCTTACAACGGACTGGTGCTGCCTCTTGATCGTGTCTTGGGGATTTATGCGGGGTTCCCTACATATATGATCGCGGTTTTTCTCTTGCCGATGCTATATGGTGCGTGGCGATTTGTGCTCATGCATGCTTTCGTCGGGCCGATCCTGGCCTCGGCGATGACAACAAACCCTAACGAAATGCCCGCGATCTGGTGTTTGTTTTCAATCGCGATCTTGCTGATTGCACTTAGCCCTGCTGTGCGGCGACAAGTGTCGAGACCCAATAGCATGCGTACTGCAGCTTAGATTGAGCCAAGCCAAAGCCCACAATTCTATGGTATGTTGTAGGTGGCAAGAACTTCAGCATAGGCTGGATCCTGTTGCGCCAGAAAAAGTGTTGCCGTCAGCATTCCCTGCTTTGAACCGCAATCAAAGCGGCGGCCCGAAAAGCGAAAACCGGCAATGCCTTTAATCAAACCGCTTTGCGCGATAGCGTCGGTCAGTTGTATTTCGCCACCAATACCAGGACCTTGTTTGGCCAGCGTATCAAAAATGGCGGGATCCAAAATATAACGTCCTACAACGGCCATCTGCGACGGTGCAACATCGGCTGTTGGTTTTTCGACAATACTATCTGCAAAGACCAATCGGCCTTGTTGACCGGTGACAGACAGAATGCCGTACTCACAGGTCAGCGCCCAAGGTACTTTCATGACTGCAATCAAATGCCCTGCAATGTCGCAGTCATATGCATCTATCATTTGGCGCAAGCATCCCGGTACGCCAAGGATCAAGTCATCCGGCAGGATGACCGCGACCGGACCGTCCAGAAGATGCGGTCGCGCGCAAGCGACGGCATCGCCTAAACCCTTTGGTTCTAGCTGCATAACGAAAATCACTTCACAATCGCGCCTGTCGAGCGCTGCCAACTCAAGTTTATGTGCCAATTCAGCCTTGCCGTGATGGACCAGTGTTGTCCGTAGCTGGGCATCATCCATGACATAGTGCTGGATCGCTGCTTTTGATGGATGGCTGACAAAAATCATCCGCGCGATGCCGGCCTCTCGCGCCTCGTCAATCGCGTATTGAATCAAAGGTGTGTCAATCACCGGAAGCAGTTCCTTTGGTGTTCCTTTTGTTGCTGGCATGAACCGGGTACCCAGACCCGCCACAGGAAAAATCGCTGTCCGCACCTTTGATCGTGTCATAGCTGATTATCCTCTGCCAAAATCATGTGGCCACCTATGCCCGTCAAATCCGAGCACTTCCTTGCCCTCACCCACAAAACCATCGCGATTAAGGAGCAGTCTTGGGGTTTATACACAGTGTTCTTAGTGACCGAGTGAGGGACAGTCGCTTTGACTTATCTCAATCTAGGCGCCGGAGCGGGCCGCTCAGCCTAGTCCAATCAGCACTTTGACGAGCCGTATTGGGCATCTCACATCTGAGTGACCCAAGAGGAAATGACCGCCTGCCAGATCTGCGACCCTCACTTTATGCCCAGTTGAGTTGGAGAGACCGCCGCACGCGGCCTAAAAGCACGCAAGGCCACAATGCAGAACATCGCAGGTTGTCCGGCAGCTGCGCATTCAAGCCTTGCGACGGATGTACCATCAAGGGCGTATTTGATCGGATCGTAGCTATTTGACGATCACCACGGTTTGCTTTGCGTGATGCAGGACTTTCTGCGAAACACTTCCCAGAATGGCCTCTCTGAACTTCCCCAACCCGCGCGAACCGATTACGATCATATCGACATTCTGTTCTTCGGCGACTTCAAGAATTTCATCAGCAAAGTCACCATTGCGAACAAACGTTTTCACGTTGTTCGCACCTAATTCGCTACTTCTGTTTTCTGCATACGACACCAATTGATCGCCCAAAGAAGATAACACACGCGCCGTTTGCTCTATGACCTCGCCACCCGCCAGAAGATTGTCAAGTCGACCTGTCGCATAGGCGATATCGGGTAGGACCGTCCTGTGCGCCTGCTTTATCATATGTTCGACTTCTGCCATGCGGACCAGTTCCTGCGAAGGGCGCCCATGCATAAGAACATGAACAACAACAAGTTCCGCCGCGAGCTTTTTTGAAAGCTCCGAAGCGACCTCTAGGGCACGGCGCGCATTTTCGGACCCTTCGTAAGCGATAAGAATTTTCTTAAACATATTTTAACTCCTTGATATGTGCGTTTTCGCATTTGGTTCAAAAACCCTACATCCTCACTCAGCGGCGTTTTTAAACAGATCGCGCTTTGAGTGCTGGTACAGGTAGTCCCGCGTCAACGGGACCGCATCGATCTTGCGGGACAGTTGGAACTGGAAAACGGCCTGCGGACCATGCCGAAAGGTCTGTTCACACGCTGCCAAGTAAAAACGCCACATCCTGACGAAACGATCGTCGTACAAAGCCCTAACTTCATCCTGCTTGTCCGTGAACCGGTTAAACCAATGTCGCAGCGTGTATGCATAATGCAGTCGCCAGCATTCGACATCGGCTGACCACAGTTGCGAAGACTCGATGGCGACCGCTGTTTCTGACAAAGTGGGAACATACCCGCCGGGAAATATATACTTAGCAATCCACGGGTTTGTTCCATTGGGGCGGCCCATCCAGCCGATCGTATGAACAAGCGCAATACCATCGGGCGCAAGCCTGTTCCGGATTGTGTCGAAAAACACCTTGTGATGGGGTATACCGACATGTTCGAACATCCCGACAGACACGATCCGGTCAAAAGCACCCATCACACCGCGATAGTCGCAAAGCCGGAACTCGACCAGGTCGGACAGTCCTTCACGCGCGGCGCGCGCTGTCGCCCGAGTGTGTTGTTCTTTAGACAGCGTAATGCCGAGGACATGAGCGCCGTAGTCCCGCGCAAGGGTCAGCGCCATCCCGCCCCACCCGCAGCCGATATCCAGGACACGCATCCCCGGCGCGATCATCAGCTTGCGCGCAATATGGTCTTTCTTTTGCGCCTGCGCCAATTCCAGCGTGTCGGACTGGTCGCGAAAGTAGGCACAGGAATACTGCTGATCCGCATCCAGAAAAAGATCATAGAGTTCGCCTGACAGGTCGTAATGATGCGCCACGTTACGTTGGGAACGTGGCAGCACATTATTCTGTGTGAACCTGCGCGACACATGACGCATCTCCAAAAGCGGTTTTTGCCACCAGATGCGAGGGGCATTGTGCATGGCTTTGACGATCAGACCAAGCAATTCCTGCACATCGTCGCCCTCAATCGTGAGCCTCTCGTTCATATAGGCTTCGCCAAGGGCAAGCTCGGGATTGATTACCAGATGCCTAACTGTTGCGGTGTCATGTAAGCGCACTGTCAGCGGCACACCGCTGCCATCACCGTAACGACAAGGCTTGCCATCAGGCATCACAATAGTGAGCGATCCCTGCTGCAACATCGTTCTCAACATTCGGTCCAGTGCTTTTTGCCACATTACTTTTCCAATCCCACCCGGCTTGAGTTCGTGGAAATCAAGGTGCTTTGCCTAATTTGGTTCCTGACTGGCATTGAAAAAACCATTTCTGAAAAGTTAAATGAACTTCCACGATGAGAAGAAAGGCGGCGAGCTGATCCTCGCGCTACGAAGGCTTAGATTTGATCAAATCTATCAAGCACCTCCCGAGATACATTGAGCAATATCAATTGTAACCACCGCTTCCGGATAGGGATGCCAATCCCGAAAACGGTCGCCCAGAGACCGCGCCGCAATCAGCGGACCTGCGCGCTTTGCAACATTCCAAGTGGTAATCCCCCCTAAAATTAGTGGTGTTCAAAAGTAGAATTTTCTCGGCAAGATATCTGAGGAGATTTTTGATGAAGACAGCACGAT
>NZ_JAFMHR010000163.1:0-2617 GCF_017854415.1 Yoonia sp.
GCCTCCTCAATGCCAGCATCAGTCAAGTCATCAGCCCACACACGGAACAACTTGATTGTACCCATGAAGGTAGACCCGATATCCATATCCGTAGCTAACAAGTCAGGTAGAGCCACTGGTGTGGTGTCCGCTGTGAGTGCTGTCCCATCTACTGCACCATTGATGAACGTAGAGCCATGACGGGAAGCGATGTTGAACGGGACGTTGATGCCGCTTGTATAGCTGCCGCCTGTTACCGTATCAACAACACCTGCCGCCTCTTGCGTGAATGTAAAGTTGCTTGCACCTGACTGCATAAGTATGCCGTTGCTTGCATCTTCAGTCCAGTTAGCAAATGTACTGCTTACGCCTGTCATTGTCCCTTCCATTTGGATAGACATAGCCGTGGCGGAATACGGCAAGTTATCCGCAGGGATTGTCATAGCATCCGCAGCGCGTGGGACTGTAGCACCTGCTGTGGGGATGTAGGAACTTGGGGTGGAGCCAGCTTCGACTTGAGCGCCGTAGATGCCAGTGCTACCCAAATCGGCGGAGCTATCTGCGGGATAAATAAACACAAGACCCGTTGTGCCATCAGCAACAAAACTTAACGCATAGCGGAACCAGCCACTTCCATAATCTTCAGCTTGATATGAAGAGGACGTTCCATTTTCTAGATCAATGGCAAGAAGGTTTACGTCTGTTGACCCAGAGATAACACGAAGTCTGGCGGTGGCTGCGGTGTTGGCCTTCATAAACAAAGAAAGAGTGTAAGTAGAGCCAGAAACTAGAGTAATGGGTTGGCTGACGGCTGTAAAAGTGCCACCAGTTTGCTCTGCCAAGTCTGCATTCGTTGTTCCATCAGGAGAAGCTATTGCATTAGCCGTAATAGATACGTTTAGATTTTTAGTCCAATCCACATTATCAAACTCACTGCTATAAGTCAGCAAATTCGTTCGCGCTTCACTCTCGTGGAAATACCCTTCGTCTACCCATGCAGAGCCATTGTAGAGGTGGTGGCCTACGCGGGGGAGGTATACTGCGCTGTCAGTGGTCGGGACGTAGCTGTCACCACGGGCAGGGTTGGCCACCATGCCACCGAGGTCGGAGCGATAGAGGTGTGCGCCCCATAGGAAGATACCTGATGTACCGTTACCAGTAAAAGAAACGTCCGTACCGTTCGCGGAGACGCCAAAACCAATATCCTTTGCTGAGGCTGTCGCGGTTGCCGCTATTGAGCATTTATACCAGCCGCCACCAGCATCTTCTATTGCCGATGTCCGCCCTGCGCCAGTTGACACAATGGACCCTGCTGACAGGTTGAAAAACGTATTTACAAAAGTACCGTTAATGTCCTCTCTGAAGACAAAGTAATCATACCCTGCCGCCTTTGCAAAGACGGATACAGTGTAATCAGTAGCTTTAAGGGTAGGTAGGGATCGTACCTTGTGTTCTGCAAGTGTTGCAGATGGTACTATTATGTCAGCGGAATTGCCGAGCGTCCAGTCCCCCAGATCGCCGTCCAGCGTGTAGGCACCGACGGCAACCGGCTCTGCGCCGACAATGAAGTCCACGTTGGAATAGTCGTTGGGCAGGAACACGGTGTCGTTCACATCGACAAAGATGCGGACCTGTTCAGGATTACCTATCAGGGATTTCGGGACCGTCACTTCGAAGCCACTGCCATCGGCGCTAATCGCGTGGTCGAGTTCGGCCACGAAGGTCTGGCCAGCCGCGCCGGAATACAGCCGCGCAACCCCGTCAGTGCCGATGTTGATGTTGTATTCCGCGCCCCCAGTGAAACCCCAAATCTGATGCCCCGTGGAACGGTCCAGATCGGTGTCGAGCCAGATCGTCGTACCTTTGCCGATGTCCAAAGGATCGGCGCTGATTGCGAAAACAAAACTGTTGTCCTGAATATCACCGTAAATCCCGTAGCCGGCGGCTCCGGTCGCGGGCGTGTCAAGCCGGGTGCCGGGCGTCCAGTCCCCCAGATCGCCGTCCAGCGCGAGGGCACCGACGGCAACCGGCGGTTGCTCTGCGCCGACAATGAGGTTCACGTTGGCATAGTCGTTGGGCAGGAACACGGCGTCGTTCACATCGGCAAAGATGCGGACCCGTTCCGGATCACCTGCAAGCAGGGATTTCGCGACCGCCACTTCGAAGCCACTGCCATCGGCGCTAATCGCGTGGTCGAGTTCGGCCACGAAGGTCTGGCCAGCCGCGCCGGAATACAGCCGCGCAACCCCGTCAGTGCCGATGTTGATGTTGTATTCCGCGCCCCCAGTGAAACCCCAAATCTGATGCCCCGTGGAACGGTCCAGATCGGTGTCGAGCCAGATCGTCGTACCTTTGCCGATGTCCAAAGGATCGGCGCTGATTGCGAAAACAAAACTGTTGTCCTGAATATCACCGTAAATCCCGTAGCCGGCGGCTCCGGTCGCGGGCGTGTCAAGCCGGGTGCCGGGCGTCCAGTCCCCCAGATCGCCGTCCAGCGCGAGGGCACCGACGGCAACCGGCGGTTGCTCTGCGCCGACAATGAGGTTCACGTTGGCATAGTCGTTGGGCAGGAACACGGCGTCGTTCACATCGGCAAAGATGCGGACCCGTTCCGGATCACCTGCAAGCAGGGATTTCG
>NZ_JAFMHR010000163.1:2627-5908 GCF_017854415.1 Yoonia sp.
TTCACATCGGCAAAGATGCGGACCCGTTCCGGATCACCTGCAAGCAGGGATTTCGGCACGCTGAATTCGAGGAAAGTCTGGTCCGTGTTATACGCCGATGTCAGAGTTGCTAGCAGCGTCTCGCCGGGGCCGCCGCTGAACAACTGGACATCTCCGTTTGGCATGACTTCAATATTGTACTCTACTCCGCCAACGAAACCCCAGATTTGATAACCGGTTGCCCGATCCAAGTCTGTATCCAGCCAGATCGTGGTTGAGAGTCCAATAGCGGTGTTCGATGCTTCGCCAGTGCCTAGGAGAGGCTCATCCGACGCGATTGCGAAATAAAAGTTGCTTTCGTCGGACGTTCCGAAGATCCCATAGCCGAGAACACCTGTTAACGTACTGTCCAGCCTCCAATCAGAAAGCCACTCGCTTGCGTCGCCGTCAATTGTAACCATGTTTCAACCTTCCCCCACGGTGCTGGCCAGTTTTTCGGACCGCCCGCTCAGACACCCAAATGTTAAAAATGTGTAAACATAGAATGCTGGCCGCAGCGCACCGGATCAACGCGGCATCCGACCGATAGCCATGAGGCGTACCCCAAACCCAATATGATAATTCAGAATATCCTGCAGATCGTTGATTTGAATTACGAAAGTACCGCTCATCTCAAGGAGATGCCCCGATCGGGTGAGTGTTCATTTTTGAAGGCGGATACGCTTGATTGGTATGTTTACCCACTCATGGGGTACGGTCAGGAGCGACTTGTTGAGACGGGCGAGGTCAGTCTTGTCAGAGCTAACCAGCTTGAGTCGGGCACCTCAGCTTGATCTGATTTCTAGCGATCCAAGTCGCCCATGGTGTCCAACGGGTGCTGACGTCAGACATTCTTGGAAATTAATATTCGCGTAAATTACTGAATTTAATTACTAAATTATTTCTTGGAAGTCCTCGCAGTAGCTCTTCTGCCACTTCATATGCTTCGCAAAGAATGGCTGCCCTAAGCAAAAATCCGCGGGCTAAAAAACATCGACACAATTTTGCCCGATTGTCAGCAAATGCCTATGTCCAACCAGAGGAAAATTGAGAGGAAGGATCGATGTTGATTAACCGAAATACAATGTGCTTAGTGATGACCTTAAGCGTGGCGGCAGGTAGTACCTATGCAGCAACTTTTGGCGACCTTGATGCAAACGGCGACAACCAATTAGAGTTGAGCGAATTTCAGGCTGCGTTCGGCGATGCGCAAGGAACAATATACTTCGAAGCGTACAATGGCGCTGGTGAAACAGCCGACGCCTTTGTTACGCCTGAGGAAATCGTGGCATATAATCAGGCAAACTTTCCAGCCGAGGATGGAAACGGTCCACAGTTGACGGAATCGGAGTTTGAAACAGCCGATGTCAATGAAGACGGTGTGATAAGCAAAGGCGAAATGCTCGATCACTTTGGTCCTGCAGCTCAGGTTGCTCTGGCAAAGTTTGACGGAAACGGGGATGGGATTGTGACACTTGATGAAGTCCGTTCGTCCGACGATCCCGTTGGGGAGCGCGGACGTGGGCAACTTGAGCGCTCAACCAAAGATTCGGACTCCCATGGCAACTCCGGAGACCGCAGTGACGGCGGTGAAAGCGGGAACAACGGCGGCGGTGATAGAGGAAACAGCGGCGGTGGTGATAGAGGAAACAGCGGCGGCGGTGACAGAGGAAACAGCAGCGGAAAAGGCCGAGACTGATTTTATTTACTAAAATGAATACAGGCCACCTCGCTCATGCCTTGGCCTGTATCCGACAAACGCTAGTTCGCGCTTTTGGGGCAAACTGAGGCCATCTCGGACCATTCTGGCACCACAGATCTTTTAGATGTCTTCATCCACCGACAGCCATGATGAAATCTTCTACCTTCAGGTGCTTCAGTCCTGCCTTAAGGTCATTTTGTTGTCAGTGGTGCTCTACTTTCTGTTCAATATTGAGCTAAAGGACAACAGGAGAAGATACCGAAGGCGGCAACAGCCTTTATTCTGAACGATGGAACCGATGAGGTTTGAACGCATGCGGCGAATGTACGATTGAGCTGGTCGCAGCGCAGCATCGTGGCAGCAACTGAATGGCCTCTGTGGGCCGTGAATGACGGGATGGAAACCTCCATCAGGGTTCGCAGAGGACACGCTTCTGGAGCAGGCTATGTTCATTGGGCCCTACGGCATGCGGTCCCATGGCGCAGGAAAGGCTCGTTTCATCTGGCGACCTGCACTTCTCGAAGTTTCTTGAAACAGTGTCCAAATCGAGCTCCCGCAACCAATGAAACCGACACCCCGCCCGTAACACGGCGGGTTTTGTCGTTTCTGGGACCTGATAACTCCAGGATCGCTGCCAATTCCCCATATAACTCAATGAGATGACCACTCGGCGCGTTCTCGTCAGGGTGCAGCCGTACTTCAGACACCAAACCACGTAACAGTTCGATCGCCTCCCCCTTGGTCTCCTCATTGTTAAGGCTGTCAGCGAGGGCTCTGATTTTGGCGCCGTAGACTTGCGCGAGGGCCGGGTGCAGAAGAATGGGGTCTTCCTCGGGCGTTTGCGCGAGTTTGGCATCCAGTTCCGTCTTGCGGGCCTCCAGTGTGTCCATCTTCGCCTTCATCGACGGATGGAACATGCCGTTGCTGATGGCGTCCACCATGTTGTCGATCCTGCGTGGTGACGGACTTGAGCTCGGTCTCATGCGTTGACCGGTCCGACAGTGTCTCTCTTTGCAGCTTGTTCCACTCGCGCTGATACTCAGCGACGAAGGCAGTCAGCATGCCTGGATTAAGCAGCTTGCTTTTGAGCCCTTCAAGCACTCGGGCTTCGAAGTCTTCGCGTTTGATCAGGAGACGGTTGTCACAGGTACCCTTGTTGCGGGCGGCAGCGCAGCCGTATTTGGTTTTGTTCATGAGGGTGTATGAACCGCCGCAGCATCCACACTTCAACAATCCTGAAAACAGATACTTGGCGCGGTGGCTCCCGTTCAGCGGGTTGGTGCTGTTCGGGCTCTCATCGCGGGCGGTGAGCATAGTGTGGCGGATGCTGCCCTGCCGTGTTTTGACGCGTGTCCAAAGATTTTCATCAATAATACGCAGGTCGGGCACTGCGTTAGGCGTCCATACTCTGGATGTGAAGTTCAATTATCGCGGTGAGGATGTGGTTAAATCTCTTGATTTAGCTTGTACTCAGATTGGGTATCCGAAGATCATTCCGAAGGTGTTACGTCCTATGCGCGGAATAATTGGCTGATTTGGCATCAGGTCATTGTCGTCTCGA
>NZ_JAFMHR010000024.1 GCF_017854415.1 Yoonia sp.
GGGCCGACAACGGCGGCAAGAACCCCCGCGAAATCGCTTACCGCCCTGCCCGCGTATTGATGCAAGATTTCACCGGCGTTCCAGCCGTGGTCGATCTGGCCGCGATGCGCGACGGGATCGTGGCCCTTGGTGGCGACGCCCAGCAGATTAACCCGCTAAACCCTGTTGATCTGGTCATCGACCACTCTGTGATGATCGACGAATTTGGCAACCCGCGTGCGTTCCAGATGAACGTTGACCGCGAATACGAGCGGAACATGGAACGCTACCAGTTCCTGAAATGGGGCCAAGGCGCGTTCAATAACTTCCGCGTTGTGCCACCGGGCACTGGTATCTGCCACCAGGTAAACCTCGAGTATCTTTCGCAAACCGTTTGGACCGACAAAGACCAGAACGGCGATGAAGTAGCCTATCCTGACACACTCGTCGGTACAGACAGCCACACCACAATGGTTAACGGTTTGGCCGTTCTTGGTTGGGGTGTTGGCGGTATTGAAGCCGAAGCTGCAATGCTCGGCCAGCCTGTGTCGATGCTGATCCCCGAAGTCGTCGGGTTTGAGCTGACAGGACAGATGGTCGAAGGCACAACTGGTACCGATCTCGTGCTGAAAGTCGTCGAAATGTTGCGCAACCTTGGTGTTGTCGGCAAATTCGTTGAATTCTACGGCGCAGGTTTGGACGTTCTGCCCCTGGCCGACCGTGCGACAATCGCAAACATGGCACCGGAATATGGCGCGACATGTGGCTTTTTCCCGATCGACAACGAAACGCTGCGCTACTTGCGTAACACAGGTCGTGACGAAGACCGCATCGCGCTGGTCGAAGCTTACGCCAAGGAAAACGGTTTCTGGCGCGGCGCTGACTATGCACCAGTCTACACCAACACCCTGCACCTTGATATGGGGACAATCGTTCCTGCGATTTCAGGCCCCAAGCGTCCGCAAGACTACGTTGCATTGACCGACGCCAAGACCGCATTCACGCGCGAAATGGAAGAAACATTCAAGCGTCCAATGAACAAAGAAGTCGTCGTCGCTGGCGAAGATTACACGCTGTCCTCGGGCAAGGTTGTTATCGCGTCGATCACGTCCTGCACCAACACATCCAACCCTTACGTGATGATCGGCGCGGGCCTTGTGGCGCGTAAAGCAGCGGCCTTGGGCCTGAACCGCAAACCTTGGGTTAAAACATCTCTGGCCCCCGGTTCACAGGTTGTTTCTGAATACCTAGAGGCCGCAGGCCTGCAAGAAGATCTTGATAAGGTTGGCTTTAACCTTGTTGGCTATGGCTGTACGACCTGCATCGGTAACTCTGGGCCGATCCAGAAAGAACTGTCCGACGCCATCGCCGAAGGTGATCTGGTCGCGACATCTGTCTTGTCCGGTAACCGCAACTTTGAAGGCCGGATTTCACCAGACGTGCGCGCGAACTATCTGGCCTCACCGCCATTGGTCGTCGCTTATGCGTTGGCTGGTACAATGGACATCGACATGGCCAGTGAACCGCTTGGTCAGGATCAAGACGGCAATGATGTCTACCTAAAAGACATCTGGCCGACCTCGACCGAGATCAACGCGCTTGTTGAAAAAACCGTCACCCGCGAAGCGTTCATCAGCAAGTACGCTGATGTGTTCAAAGGCGACGAAAAGTGGCAAGCTGTTGAAACGACTGACAGCGAAACCTACGACTGGCCCGCTGCATCAACTTACGTCCAGAACCCGCCATACTTTAAAGGCATGTCAAAGGACGCAGGCACAATCAAAAACGTCGTCGACGCCAAGGTTCTTGCTGTACTTGGCGACATGGTCACAACCGACCACATCAGCCCGGCTGGTTCGTTCAAAGACACGACCCCTGCTGGTCAGTATCTGATTGAACGTCAGGTACCGGTGCGCGAATTCAACTCTTACGGATCGCGTCGCGGTAACCACGAAGTCATGATGCGCGGTACATTCGCCAACATCCGCATCAAGAACGAGATGCTGGACGGTGTCGAAGGTGGCTATACCAAAGGCCCCGATGGCGCGCAGACGTCAATCTTTGACGCCGCAATGGCGCACCAAGACGCAGGCACACCGCTGGTCGTCTTTGCAGGCGAACAATACGGTGCAGGGTCTTCGCGTGACTGGGCGGCCAAAGGAACAGCCTTGCTCGGCGTCAAAGCAGTGATCGCAGAATCGTTCGAACGTATCCACCGGTCCAACCTTGTTGGTATGGGCGTGGTGCCTTTCGAATTCACGGGCGGTGACAACCGTAATTCGCTAGGTCTGACCGGCGAAGAAACAGTGACTATCGAAGGTTTGGACAGCGTGAAGCCACTTCAGGACATGACTGCCAAAATCACCATGGCAGACGGTTCCGTCAAGGAGATCACAGTCAAATGCCGCATCGATACCGCGGTCGAGATTGAGTACATCGAAAATGGCGGTGTGCTGCACTATGTGCTGCGCAATCTGGCGAAAGCCTCTTAAGCGTAACGACCATAAATGCGAAAAAGCCCGGTCATGTGACTGGGCTTTTTTGTTTCTCTACTTGTCTTGGGTTTTGCGTGGCGCCTTACTCCATAGCTTTCGCCAGCTCCGGCAAAAACCGTTGTTCGTAATCCGACCCAACCAGCGGACCTACAAACCGGAACAAAACCGTCCCATCCCCATCCACGATGAATGTCTCGGGCGGGGCCGTCACACCCCAGTCAATCGCCACCCTGCCACGCAAATCAAAGCCGGTGGCAAAGAACGGGTCTTCATAATTGGACAGGTATTCTGATGCCTGCGGCTGTTGATCACGAAAATTGATCCCTGCAATCCGGTACCCTTGGGCCTGAAGATCAAGCAAATTGGGGTGTTCGGCACGGCACGGTGGGCACCAGCTGGCCCAGAAATTCACGATTGTCACATCACCCGTCCGCAAGTCCGCGTCGGTCAATTGTTGGGTGCTTTGCACGGCCTCCAACGGCACCGCTGGCGCTTGGTTCCCGACAAAGGTCGACCGCAACTCATCAGGGTTGTCGCGCAACATGCCAGATAGGAACAGTCCAGCGAGTGCCGCGAAAATCACCGGCGGCATAATCATCAGGGGCGATATTTTAGCCATTCTTTTCAGCCTGTTCCAATGCGGCGCGCACTTTAGCGTAGCGTCGCCAGCTTAGCCAAACGATCCCTGCCAAAAGCGCGATGCTTACAGCATAAGCGGATAAAACTTCGATGGCATAGCTTCCAAGATCAGGCACGGCGCGCCCTCGCTTCTAGGGCCCGAATGCGACGGGCGCGAATTTCAGTACGGGTACGCATAAGCACCAATGCGATGAACAGCAAAACAAAACCCGCGATGCAAACCAACAGCGGCAACCAGAAAACATCCGCAACGTTTTCTTCCTTATCAAGCGACAGCGATGCCCCTTGGTGCAGCCCTTGGTTCCAGAACAAAACCGCGTAGCGCGACAGAATTGCAAAGACCGAACCGACCATGCACAAGACGGCTGTCAGATCAGCCGCAGTATCAGGATCCTCAATGGCTTCCCAAAGGGCGATATAGCCCAGATAGAACAAAAACAGGATCAAGAACGAAGTCAGCCGCGGGTCCCACGCCCAATAGGTCCCCCACATTGGTTGCCCCCAAATGCCGCCTGTAAACAACGCGATCAGCGTGAATACGACGCCGATAGGCGCCGCTGCACGCGCAGCCAGCGCTGACACATGGTGCCTGCGCACGACCCAAATCAAAGACGCAACCAACATCATGATCCATGCATTAATCGCCATAAGTGCGGCGGGAACGTGCAGGTAAATGATTTTAACCGTCGATCCTTGCCGGAAGTCATCGGGCGTAAAGAAAAAGCCCCAAATCAAACCGACAACAAGGCAAGCCCCTGCAAGCGCAAAGGTCCAAGGCAGCACCGGTCTGGTCCAGCCCATAAAGCGTTTCGGATTGGCATATTCCCACATCGACATGGCGCTTATCTATCCTTCCTCATTGCGGCCCTCAATCCCTGATCACCGTAGATTGATGCGTAACACGGACGCAGTGGCAAACGGCAGCAAAGCAAAACTGCCCGCCGTGATCCCTGCCATCAACATCAGCGCGCCGGTTGGATCAAGGCCCTCTGCCCCGCGCCGGATCGCCTCTGCCCCGAAAATCAAGGTCGGCACATAAAGCGGCAGAACAAGCAGTGACAACAACAACCCACCCCGCCGCAAGCCCACCGTCAATGCCGCACCGAACGTGCCAATCATCGACAAGGCGGGTGTGCCGATCAGCAAAGAAAGCAGCAAATAGGGATAGGCCTCTGGCGTAAGGCTTAACAGAAAACCAAGCGCCGGGGCTGCCAAAGTAAGCGGCAATCCCGTGGTGATCCAATGTGCCGCAGCTTTGACCATCGCAACCCCTTCAAGCGGCAGCGGCGATGTCGCGAGCAAAGCCAGCGACCCATCTTCGTAATCCAGTGCAAAAATTCGATCAAGCGATAGCAATGCCGCCAAAAGTGATGCAACCCACAAGATCCCGGGCGCGATGCGCGACAACAGTTCAGTGTCAGGACCAACACCGAAAGGCACCAGAACTACGACAATCAAGAAAAACGCGAGCCCCAGCCCGAAACCGCCACCCGCACGGATCGCTAAGCGCAGATCGCGCAGCAGCAAGGCAATCACAAGAACGCCTCATCTGATCCGCCGCCAGCATCGGGTGCGGCTTTGAACGGTGTCAGGTCTAACTCGGGCGCTGACAGGCCAAGGTCGATATGCGTTGCAATGACTGCAATCCTGCCAGCGGCCAAATGTGTATTTTGCAGCCAATTGGCAAACAACTTTACGGAAAACCCATCCAGCGAAACGGTGGGTTCGTCCAAGAACAGAACTTTGCGGCCAATTACTCCTAAACGCGCCAATCCCAAGCGGCGCTTTTGGCCCGCCGACAAAGTACCCCCCAAGCGGTCGCGCAAGTCAGACAAGTCAAAGGTATCCAAGATATCCGCAGGTAAGCGTGCGCCATGAACATCCGCCCAAAACTTCAGGTTTTCGGTCACTGTCAGCGCGGTTTTGATCCCATCAGCGTGACTGGCATAGGCGCCTTCATCATCTGGGAATTCTACAGTGCCTTGGGTTGCTGGCTGCAATCCTGCCAAGCTACGCAGCAATGTGGTTTTACCAATCCCGTTGGGACCGCGCAGGATGAGAGCATTGCCTGCTTCAACTTCAAAATTAACACCGGCCAGAACCGGCACGCCACCGCGGGCACATGCAAAGTTTTGAACGCGCAGCATTCAGACAGGCAAAAGGGCCACAGCCACGCGCCGCCCCTCTGACAATAAGACGTTGTATGTGCGGCAGGCAGCCGGCGAGGCCATCGTTTCGACCCCGATGCCCGCGTCCTCTAGTATGATGCGGAAATCCTTGGGCGGATGCGCAATTTCTGCCCCTGTTCCAACAAAAAGCACGTCGATGTCTTTGACTGCGGCCAAAAGCGTATCAGTGTCCGCGAACCCGCCCCACGCCGTAACGCCCGTTGGAAGCACCACAATCGATCCTTCGCATTTCTTGCCGCCAACGCGAAAAAAGCCGGTCCCATAGCCATCGATTGGCAAGGCGTCGTTGTAGCTGATTTCATTCAGGCGCATGGCAACCCTCTTAGGTTTCGATGTGGCCGTATTTCGTGCCCGCACTTGGGTCTTTCTTGGACCAGTCGCGCTTAACACCCAAGACCAACAGGATCGTAGATGCTACGAAAATAGACGAATACGTTCCGATCAGAACGCCCCACATCATCGCAAACACAAAACCACGGATCACGTCGCCGCCCAAGATAAATAGCGCAAGCAGCGCCAACATCGTGGTAACCGATGTCATCAATGTCCGGCTTAGCGTTTCATTAATCGACAGGTTCAGAACCTCTTTGAGGTCCTTTTTCTTATACTTGCGCAGATTTTCTCGTACGCGGTCAAAGACGATGACAGTGTCATTAATCGAATAGCCCACAATTGTCAGCAAAGCCGCAATAATCGCCAGATCAAATTTGATCTGCAGTTCCGAAAAGATGCCGATTGTCAGGATCACATCGTGTGCCAGCGCGACAACCGCGCCCACCGCAAACTGCCATTCAAACCGCATCCAGATATAAAGCAGGATCGCCACAACCGCGAGGGCGACAGCGATAATCGCCGTCTGGATCAATTCGCCTGATACCTTGGGGCCCACAGATTCAACCGACGGGAACGTCATACCGGGATCAATTGTGCGCAAAGCTGTTTGGATAGCTTCAATCGTTTCAGAAGCGATGCGTTCATCGCCCTCTTGGGCTTGCACGCGGACCAAAGCCACATGCTGATCTTCGTCAAATAGCGGATCGTCGACTTCGGCGATAGAAATATCACCAAGATCAAGCGCCTCTAGCACAGATCGGTACTGCGCCACATCAACCACAATCGCACTATCTGTCCGAATGCTTGTGCCGCCTTGGAAATCGATACCGTAGTTCAATCCCTGGATCAGGAATGACGCGAAAGCGACGACCATCGCCACCATTGAAATGCCCAGCCAAATACGGGCTTTGCTAAAGAAATCGATGGACGTGTCGTCGCGTACCAGTCTCAGGCGCATATCAAACCTCGATTGTCTTAGGGCGGGTGCGCGAGAACCAGATCACAATCAAGGACCTTGTCACGAAAATCGCGGTGAATACGGATGTGACGATACCAAAGCCTAAGGTCACGGCAAAGCCGCTGACCGGACCAGAGCCGATAGTGAACAAAATCACGGCCGTCATAAATGTGGTGATGTTAGCGTCGATGATCGATGAAAGCGCCCTTTCATAGCCCAGCTCAATCGCGCGTGCGGGGCCTTTCGCGGTTTTCAGCTCTTCGCGGATACGCTCGAAGACAATAACGTTTGCGTCCACCGCCATACCGATTGTCAGCACGATCCCTGCAATACCGGGCAACGTCAAAGTAGCGCCTACAATGCTCAGCAGTCCAAAAATCAAACCGACGTTGATGATCAGCGCTATATTGGCGAATACGCCAAACAAACCATAGCTCAGCACCATGTAAACAAGAATTGCGATTGCGGCGACGATGCAGGCAATCTGACCTGCAGCAATGCTATCAGCACCCAGTTCTGGCCCGATGGTGCGCTCTTCAAGAAACGTCAGTTCCGCAGGCAGAGCGCCAGCGCGCAACAAAACGGCGAGGTTTGTCGCTTCTTCAACGTCAAAGTTGCCTGTGATAATGCCCGACCCGCCTGGAATATGGCTTTGGATTGTCGGCGCCGAAATCACTTGGTTGTCCAGCACAATCGCAAAAGGACTGCCAATGTTTTCAAGCGTATAGTCACCAAATTCGCGCGCGGCAGAGGTATTAAACCGGAAGGCAACCGCAGGGCGGCCGTTTTGATCAAAGTCCAACTGCGCGTTCTCGAGGTCTTCTCCTGTGACAACGGGGCGGCGTTCAAGAATATAGAAGACATTCGGTTCATCCAGCGCAGGCACAAGGATGTTGCCCGTGCCGGGTGACGCATCTGCATCTGCCGCACGCCCAAGAACAGGGTTGAACGTCAGCTGCGCGGTTGTGCCCAGCAATTCGATAATTTCGTTGGCGGAACCGACACCCGGCACCTGCACTAGAATCCGCTCGGAACCTTGGCGCTGGATTGTTGGCTCACGCGTGCCAACCTCGTCGATCCGGCGGCGGATAATTTCAAGCGTTTGCATGATCGTACGCTCGTTCATTGCCACCATTTCAGCTTCGCTAAGCGTGATCGTCAGAAGCGTGCCATCGATTTCAACGTCGATGTTCGTTGATGCGGCGCCAGTAAACGACGCAACTGGCGATCCTAGGCCACGAGCGATCTGAAACGCTTGTGTCGCGCCCTCTGGCTCTGAAATACGCACGCGCAATTCGGTGGCGGGGCTATCCTCGCGGGTAACAAACCCGACGGTATCACGCTCTGCCGCGAGCGCATCGCGCACCGATGGCCAAAAACCTTCTAGGAAGGACGCATGCACGTCTTCGACCTGCACTTCGACCAACAGATGCGCGCCACCGCGCAGATCAAGGCCAAGGTTCACCAGGTTCGACGGCAAAAAGCTGGGCCACTGCGCGGCATCCGCTTCCAGTTCTGCATTGGTCTGGCCCGCATCAATGATCGCCATCGCGTCATTGTGCGTTTCAACCCGCCCGTAAAAGCCGTTGGGCAAAGCAAACGCCAAGCCGACGATGACCGTCAACCAGATCATCACCAGCTTGGAAAACGAGATATTAAGCATAAAGCGCGCCTTTTCCGGCCGTGTTTTAGGTTTTTGCCGGCTCGGTCTTGTTCATCACAGTCGCAATTGTCGATTTCACCACGCGCACGTTCACGCCTTTTGCAATCTCGACTTCGACTTCATTGCTGTCGTCTTCTTTAACCTTGACGATCTTACCGACAACACCGCCTTGGGTGATGATCTGGTCGCCACGGCGCAGGCCCGCAAGCATGGCTGCGTGCTCTTTCAGCTTTTTTTGCTGTGGACGGATTAACAGGAAATACATGATCCCGAAAATTAACAGGAGCATAATCAGGTCAGCAGGTCTCATATTCCATCCCTTATTCAGTGCGGCTTAATGCCTTAGAAAGTCGCGGCACATTATGTCCGCTCCCCTTGAATGGCAACCACGATTGCGGTGCCACGACACGGTCTTTTTACCCATATGGGAAAGGATGCCCCCAAAAGCAATCGACAAGCACCTGATCGGATCATTTCGCAGTTCACTTGGCCCGCTTAATCAGGCATATGGGCCGCACCAAATACGCAAAAAGGACAGATGCTATGCATGATATTCGGACAATCCGTGACAACCCCGCTGCTTTTGATGCAGCTTTGTCTCGCCGTGGGATTGCACCGGTATCGTCCCGGATACTTGCGATGGACGAAGCCCGCCGTGCAAAAATCCTCGCAGCAGAAAGTGCGCAAGCCGAAGCCAACAAAGCCGCCAAAGAAGTCGGCGCCGCCAAAGGGCGCGGTGATGACGCTGAATTCGAGCGCCTGCGCGCACTGGTCGCCGAAAAGAAATCGCAAATCGCAGCACTTAATGATGAAGCAAAAGCCGAGGATACCGCCCTCACCGATCTGTTGATGGGTATTCCCAACCTGCCAGACCCGTCTATCCCGGATGGCACGGATGAAGCCGATAACGTCGAAATTCACCGCTTTGGCACACCGCCAACGCTGGATTTTCCTGCGATCGAGCATTTCGACATCCCCGCCATCCGCCCCGGCATGGATTTTGAAACGGCGGCCAAACTTTCCGGCAGTCGCTTTGTGCTGCTCTCTGGCGCTGTCGCGCGTCTGCACCGCGCTTTAGCGCAATTCATGCTTGATGTGCATGTCGAAGAACATGGCCTGACTGAAACGATCACCCCCGTTCTGGTGCGCGAAGAAATGATGTACGGCACGGGTCAATTGCCGAAATTTGGCGAAGACAGCTATCAAACCACGAACGGCTGGTGGCTGATCCCCACGGCAGAGGTCACGCTGACCAATATCGTAAACGGCCTAACCGTTGAAGAAAGCTACCTGCCCCGCCGTTATGTGGCTCATACGCAATGTTTCCGCTCTGAAGCGGGATCAGCAGGCCGCGACACGTCCGGCATGCTGCGCCAACACCAGTTCGAAAAAGTCGAGATGGTCAGCATAACGCGGCCAGAAGAAAGTGCCGCGGAGCATGACCGCATGACGTCGCAAGCTCAAGCGATCCTTGAAAAGCTAGAATTGCCTTACCGCACCGTCGTTTTGTGCACCGGCGATCTGGGCGCTGGCATGCGTAAAACCCACGACATCGAAGTGTGGTTACCGGGGCAAAGTGCGTACCGCGAAATCAGCTCTGTCTCGCTGGCAGGTGACTATCAGGCACGCCGCATGAACGCGCGCTACAAGCCCGAAGGCGGCGGTAAACCGCAGTTTGTGCACACGCTGAACGGCTCTGGCCTTGCGGTCGGGCGCACCTTGATTGCGGTCGTCGAGAACGGCCAGCAAGCAGACGGGTCAGTGGTATTGCCAACTGCCCTGCACCCCTATTTGCGCGGCAAAACGAAAATCAATGCAGACGGGCAGATGATTTGAACCATCAAGGCCGCGTGAATACTGTGGAACTTACCAAAGGCGGGCTAGTTGGTTTGGTATGAAACATTTTTATGCACTGATCACACTGATCCTGACACTCACGTTTGTGGTGTCACCTGCCCTGACCTCGCCCTTTAGCGGATTTAGCCCTGATCAACTGCCTATACCGCAAATCAACCCACCCGTGCAGCCTGCGGGTTATGCCTTTGCGATCTGGGGGCTGATCTATGGTGGGCTCGTTGTATCGGCTGGTTTTGGCATCTGGAAGCGTGGCGCTGATCCGGCATGGGATCGTGCGCGGTTGCCTCTGATTGTCAGCCTCGGGGTTGGCACGCCGTGGCTTGCCGTTGCCAATAACAGCGCAATCTGGGCGACAGTTTTGATATTTGTGATGGCGGTCGGCGCAATCTTGGCACTGATACGCGCACCCAAAGCAGACTATTGGCTGTTCAAAGTCCCGGTTGGAATCTACGCTGGCTGGCTGACAGCAGCATCTTTCGTTTCACTGGGCAGCACAGCTGCTGGCTATGGCATCGTGACGGGTCAACTGGGCTGGGCCTACCTTGGCATCTTGGGCGCACTAGCAGTGGCAACCGCCGTCCTGCTGCGCACTGGCGAGCCGTCCTACGGACTAACCGTGGTCTGGGCGCTGGTCGCTATCATCGTGGCAAACCAAGCCGACGTCTCGACCGTATCGGCCCTCGCAGCAGTTGGCATCGCAATCTTGCTAAGCCTGATCGCGCTGACCCGTCCTACCGGTCGCCTGCACCCTTTTTGATGTGTTTTGATAGGCGCGACGGCTGCGACGACTTCTTGTCTTTGTACGGGTTCTTGTCACCCTGATCACGCAGATACAACCGGATCGGCGTGCCAGGCATGTCAAAGTCGACGCGTAAACCGTTGACAAGATAGCGCTTATAGCTTTCCGGCATCATGTCCGGATGTGACGTCATCACAACAAACGCAGGCGGTCGTGTCTTCACTTGGGTCATGTAACGCATCTTGATGCGCTTGCCGCCCGGTGCGGGTGGTGGGTGCTGTTCAAGCATGCCAATCAACCAACGGTTCAGGTTCGCCGTTGAAATCCGGCGGTTCCACACATCATGCGCCCGCATAATGGCTTGCTGTAAACGATCAAGGCCCTTGCCCGTTTTGGCAGAAACCGTCACCAAAGGTGCGCCGCGCAACTGGGGCAACAGACGTTCAAAGCTTTGGCGCAAATCCTTGAGCTTGTCTTGCTTGTCGTCCTCGGTATCCCATTTATTCACTGCAATCACGACCGCGCGGCCTTCGCGTTCGGCCAGATCGGCAATGCGCAGGTCTTGCTGTTCAAACGGAATTTCGACGTCTAACAGAACCACGACAACTTCGGCGAACTTTACCGCGCGCAAGCCGTCAGAAACCGATAGCTTTTCCAGCTTCTCTTGGATTTTCGCCTTTTTGCGCATGCCTGCCGTATCAAAGATACGCATCGGCACCCCGTCCCAATCTTGCTGGACGGAAATCGCATCGCGGGTGATGCCCGCCTCTGGTCCGGTCAAAAGACGCTCTTCCCCGATGATCTTGTTGATCAGCGTGGATTTGCCGGCATTCGGACGGCCAACGACCGCAATCTGCAATGGCTTGGACTTGGTCGGCACGCGCGGTGCGTCCTCGTCATCTTCGCCGACATCGACGTCAATCTCTGGTGCATCAGCGGCGGCTTTTTCGGCCATCGCATCATGGAGCGGACGCAAAACGTCCATTAGCTCTCCCATGCCTTCACCGTGTTCGGCGGACATGCGGATAGGCTCTCCCAGACCCAACGCGTAGGCTTCTAGGATTGTGGCGTCAGCCGCGCGGCCTTCGCCTTTGTTCGCGGCAAGAATCACGTTGGCGTTCTTTTTGCGCAGAATATCCGCAAACACCTGATCGGCGGGCAGAACGCCTGCACGGGCATCAATCATAAATAGGCACACATCGGCCATCTCGACCGCGCGCTCAGTTAGGCGGCGCATGCGGCCCTGCAAGCTGTCGTCGGTCGCCTCTTCCAGACCGGCACTGTCGATGACAGTAAAGCGTAGGTCCGCAATGCGCCCCTCGCCTTCGCGCAGGTCGCGCGTCACCCCCGGCTGGTCATCGACCAAGGCCAGTTTCTTGCCAACCAAGCGGTTGAACAAAGTGGATTTGCCCACATTTGGACGCCCCACAATGGCAAGGGTAAAACTCATGATATGCTCCTGACGGGTCTAGACCTGCGCGGCTACACCAATTCTATGTCAACGGAAAGCGTGCAATTGACCTGTTTTGCTTAAGACATAAAGCGTCTCGCCTGCAACAACCGGCCCAGAGGCGGCACCACCGGGCAATGCGATCTGTCCAATCAGCGCGCCAGAGGTCGGATCAAATTGCCGGATCACACCGTCAGAGGACGTCACAATCAAGCGCCCACCGGCCAAAACAGGCCCGTAGTGGGTGAAGATGCTGCTTTGATTGCGCGTGCGTTCGCCACCCTCGAAAGTAGGGAGCTGGACGCGCCAAACAGGCAGACCTGTATCTGCATTTAATCGGGTCAACTCGTTGATATCATTTATTAAGAACACAGCATTACCAACTGGCCAGATCGGGCTGATCGCCCCTTCTGCAGCCGTCCAAAGGCGGGTACCATCAGTCAGGTTGATCGCAACACTGCGGCCGCCAAAGTTGCCGATATAGACGCGGTCACCGGAAATCACCGGATCGCCTGCGATATCACTGATTACGGATGCCGCACTGCCAACCCTGTCGCCAGATACGACAGTCGACCACCGCGGGATGCCGCCCAAAGGATATGTTGCCAGTACTTCACCCGACGGAAACGGGAACACGACAAATTCGCCACTGGTCGCAGGGGATGCCCCGCCGCCAAAGTTTGCAGACGACGGCACGCCAGCTTGCTGCCAGCGCACACGACCATTGCTGATATCAAGCGCCCAAGCAGTACTATCACGCGCCACAACATAAACCAGATCACCGCGCACAGTTGGCGCAGCATTGGCCGGCGCATCAAGGTCTTGCACCCAAACGGTCGCCCCTGTTGACGCATCAAGCGCCGATATTTCGCCATAACCGGTAGTGACATAAACCTGCCCGTTGCTGACGGAAATACCACCACCGGACGCATCGCCGCGATCACCACCCGACGGGGTCAAATCACGTGACCAAAGGGCCGCGCCATCAACCGACGTTGCTGTCACCAAAGCAAGGGAATCGATCGTATATACGACACCGCTCGCAACAACCGGATGGGACGTTATGCGCGCGCGGCGGCTGTCACCTTCGCCGATATTTGCAACAAACACAGGGCTTAGATCAGATCCGAGTGCGGGATGCGTGATACTATGGCTTGGGTTGCCATTGCGGTGCCCCCAACTGGTATTTACCTGCGCGGCAGGCAGCGCAAGAGGTGCAATTTGATTTGCAAAAACGGCCTGCTCGCGGACGTCAAACCGTTCACCAGGCAAAATCAGGTCATCTTCGCCACATGCTGCCAATAAGGCCAAAGACACGGCGGCAAGCGTTACTTTTATTGTCACGATCAGATCCAATCTGCGCTTTTACTGGTTCACAGTTTCGGGCAACGGTTCGCCCAAAGCCACCATGATGGTCTGGACGCGTTCGCGCAAGCCGCGCGATACGGCAGCGTCTTCTTCAATGCGACGCAAAATGGCAAGGGCCGCGTCGGTGTCACCGTCAGCAAGAGCCACATATGCCAACTGCTCTGACGCCAAAAGGCTGAACGGCAGGCCGGGGGCAGACAAAGCCTCTAGCGCAGCTTTGCGTGCAGCAGTGTCGTCCGACGGCAAAGCGGCAGCTTTGAACGCAGCCAGATCGCGGTACATTTGCGGAGCATCGGGATCGACGGCCAATGTGTTCAGCGTTTCACTTGCCGCAGCAATGTCGCCCGCCTCTTGTTGGGTCGCGGCACGCAATAACAACGTCACTGCAGCTGAATTGCCTTGGGCTTCGACACTCTCAAGGGCGGCTGCACGCACAGCGGCGTCGTTCTCTTCCAGGGCAGAAAGCAAGGCATCGCCAGTCGCTTGGGCCGTATCCCGTACTTGGGCGTTGCGGTACTCATTGAACGCCGCCCCACCCACGAGCAAAAGCACACAAGCCACACCGATCCATCCATACCGGCGCAAATAGCCAAATAGCTTTTCGCGGCGCACTTCGTCGGTGACTTCGTTAATAAAACTGTCGGTGTCGCTCACCTTAGTCCCCAATATTGTCAGGTTATCATTCTGTTCTTGGCGTACATATCGTGAAGCCAGCACAATGAACAAGAGCAGAGCCGCAAAACCCCACAATGATCCCCGTTCTCACGCGGAATTGTAGACTTGCCGTAAGGGAGCCTAGTCGGTAAAGTGAACTAAGTAGTTTAGTACATAAATGTGATCTGAGGGGCTATAGGTCCCGTAAAGACTTTAGAAAAGAACGTCAGTCTATTTGAACGGCTGATCGCCCAAAGGAAGAACGATATGAAAATCATTCCGGTGCTCACCGCGCTTTTGGTGTCCGCAGGCCTCTATTTGTTGGTTTTTGAACGCGATCGCCTGTTTGATTTTGCGCAACCCGCACCCGCCGAAGAATCGCAGGACATGGCCGAAGCGGAAACGCCGGATGTTGTCGTCCGCGATTCGACTGTCGGCGTCGTCGCAATTCATTCCGTTGCTCAAACAATCGACAGCGCTGTGATCTTGCGCGGCCGCACCGAAGCGGCCCGTCAGGTCACTGTCGCATCCGAGACAACAGGTCTTGTGATTTCAGAACCCCTGCGCAAAGGCGCCTTTGTGAACGCGGGTGACGTCGTCTGCCGCCTTGCCCCCGGCACACGCGAAGCATCCTTGGCCGAAGCCCGTGCCAGATTGGCCGAAGCCCAAGGCCGCGCCCCCGAAGCCGAAGCAGGAGTTCTCGAGGCGAATGCTCGCGTGCGCGAAGCAGAGGTCAACCTGAACGCAGCCCAGAAATTGTCAGAGGACGGTTTCGCCTCTGAAACCCGCGTTGTCAGCGCCGAGGCCGCAATGGAAGCCGCAACCGCAGGCGTCTTACGCGCCCAATCGGCAATTGCGTCTGCACAGGCGGGCATAGAAGCCGCCCAAGCAGGCGTCGCCGCGGCAACCCGCGAGATCGACAAGCTTACAATCGTCGCACCATTCTCGGGCTTGTTGGAAACGGACACAGTTGAGTTGGGCGCGTTGATGCAGATGGGCACACCATGTGCCACGATCATTCAGCTCAACGAGATCAAACTGGTTGGGTTCGTGCCGGAAGCTGACGTCGCCAAAGTTAACGTGGGCGCAATGGCTGGGGCACGTCTAACAAGCGGCCAAGAAGTCCGCGGTCGCGTTACGTTCTTGTCGCGCAGTGCAGATCCATTGACCCGTACATTCCGCGTCGAAGTTACTGTCGCCAACGATGATCTAAGCATCAGTGACGGCCAGACAGCCGAAATTCTGGTCGCCTCGGATGGTCAAACCGCACATCTGATCGCGCAATCCTCTCTCACGCTGGACGATGACGGCGTGTTGGGCGTACGCACGGTTGCCGCAGGCAATATTGTGGCGTTCATGCCGGTCACCTTGTTGCGTGACACCGCACAAGGCGTGTGGGTCGCAGGCCTGCCAGAGGCCGTGGATATTATCACGGTCGGCCAAGAATTTGTCATAGACGGTGTGCGCGTCGCACCAACATTTACGGAAGCTAAGGGATGACAGGTTTAGTTGACTGGGCCGCCTCACGCGCCCGCATGGTTCTTGCCTTTATTGGCCTCTCTTTATTGGCGGGTGGCATGGCCTATGTCGGCCTGCCCAAAGAGGGCGAACCGGACATCGAAATCCCAGCGATTTTCGTCTCTGTCCCCTTCCCAGGCATTTCCGCCGAAGACAGTGAAACACTGCTGGTCCGTCCGATGGAATCGGAACTGTCCGATCTGGACGGCCTAAAAACCATGTCTGCAACAGCCGCAGAAGGCTACGCAGGCGTTGCCCTCGAATTTGAATTTGGGTGGGACAAAACCAAAGTCCTCGCTGACATCCGGTCCGCGATGAACAACGCCCAAGCGCAGTTTCCCAGTGGCGCAGACCAATATTCCATCAACGAGATTAACTTCTCCGAATTCCCCATCATCATCGTGAACCTGACGGGTGACGTGCCCGAACGCACATTGCTGCGCGTCGCCAAAGATTTGCAGGACCGCATCGAAGAAATGGATGCTGTCCTTGAGGCAGGCCTTGCCGGACAGCGCGACGAGATGCTTGAAGTTGTCATCGATCCACTGCGGCTCGAGGCATATAACGTTACTGCAGGCGAACTGATCGGTGTTGTGACCAACAACAACCTGCTGATTGCGGCAGGCGAGGTCGAAACCGCACAAGGCACATTCGCGGTCAAAATACCGTCGTCGTTCAATGAACCTCAGGACGTGTATAACTTGCCGGTCAAGACCAATGGCGACCGCGTGATTACCTTGGGTGATTTGGCCACGATCCGCCTGACATTCGAAGACCGCATCGGCACTGCGCGCTTTAACGGTGTGAACACGGTGGCTTTGCAAGTGGTCAAGCGGAAGGGGTATAACCTGATCGACACGACTGCGTTGCTCAAAGAAGTCGTGGCAGAGGAACGCGCTAGCTGGTCCCCTGAACTGCAATCCGCGATCCAAGTCGGCACATCCAATGACCAATCACGCAACGTGGCATCCATGGTCAGCCAGCTTGAAGGCTCGGTTCTGACAGCGATTGCGCTGGTGATGATTGTCGTATTGGCCACACTGGGCACCCGTCCTGCACTGCTGGTTGGCTTTGCGATCCCTACGTCTTTTTTGCTGTGTTTTGCACTGCTCGCGGTCATGGAAATCACCATTTCGAACATTGTGATGTTCGGACTTATCCTTGCTGTGGGCATGCTGGTGGATGGCGCGATTGTTGTCGTTGAATACGCCGATAAACGTATCCGCGACGGCTCTGGCCCGATGGAGGCCTATGTCGAAGCAGCAAAGCGTATGTTCTGGCCGATCATTTCATCAACAGCGACAACACTTTGTGCGTTCCTGCCGATGTTGTTCTGGCCGGGTGTGCCGGGGCAATTCATGGGCATGCTGCCCGTCACACTGATCTTCGTTCTTTGCGCATCGCTGGTCGTAGCACTGATCTATCTGCCCGTCATGGGCGGCGTCACAGGCCGGATGAGCCGCATGTTCGGCAATGCATCTGATGGCTTGCGCGCACGCCTGCCTTGGGTTGTTTGTGCGGCATTGGTGGTCCCTGCGATCATGGTCGTCTTTACGGGCGCGATGCTGACACTCAACCCTGGCTATCTCTCTGGTGAAGCCGTGCAAACCGGCGGGTTCGGCGACAGCCTGCCGGGGATCATGCTGTTTCTTGTTGGTGCTTTCCTGTTGTCAATCACCGTCGGTGCAGCGCGCATTGAACGGGCACAAAAGACAATCAAAGCCGGCTATCGCCGTTCGCCCTTTGGCTACTTCATGCACTTCATTGTCGGCAACCCTGTGATGCCATTGGTCACAATCGGGGCTGTGATTTTCACAGTCATTTCGATCTTTGGCTACTATGGCGCGAACAACAACGGCGTTGAGTTCTTTGTGGAATCAGAGCCGGAGCAAGCTATCGTTTACGTCCGCGCACGCGGCAACCTGTCACTGGAAGAAAAAGACGATCTGGTCCGCCAAGCCGAAGAAATCGTGCTGGCACATCCCGGCGTCATCACAGCGTTTTCCTTTGCGGGTGACGGCGGCCTGAATACGGATGCAAGTGGGGCAAGCACACCCGTTGATACTGTGGGTCAGGTCCAGCTTGAAACGATCCCATGGGAAGACCGCGCAGGTATTGCCGAGCTTGACGGTGATGTGGTTCTGGCGGAAATCCAGGAACAACTGAACACGATCCCCGGCATCGAGACCGAAATATTGGCCCAAGCGCGCGGCCCTGCATCGGGTAAACCTGTGCATTTGCGGCTGAAAGGCGACAACTGGGACGAACTGCAGGCAGCGACGACAACTGCACGCAGGCAGTTTGAGCAGACAGCCGGTCTGACCCAGATAGAAGATTCATTGCCTCTTCCCGGTATCGATTGGCAGATCAACGTCGATGTTGAAAAAGCAGGGCGCTACGGCGCCAATGTCGCGTCCGTCGGTGCGATGGTGCAGATGGTCACACGCGGTATCTTGCTGGATACGATGCGTGTCGATTCATCGGACGAGGAAATCGAAATCCGCGTTCGATTGCCTGATGAAGACCGCGTCTTGTCGACACTTGATAGCCTCAAGGTCCGCACGAACGAAGGGCTGATACCACTGTCGAACTTCATCACGCGCACCCCTGTCAAAAAGCTGGCCCAGATCGACCGGATTGAACAGCAGCGCTACTTTGACGTCAAAGCAGGTGTGACGGCTGGCCTTACCAATCTTGTCGTCGACGGTGATGCCGTCGCCGTTGTGCGCATTGTCAGCGAAGAGGCCATTGGCATGGACCGCTATGCCGTCGAAACGCTTTTGGGCGAAACCACGTCTGCTGATCTGACGGCATTGGTCGATGCAGGCGACGTGATAGAAGCCCCATTGAACGCCAACGAGCGTATCGCAGTCCTAACTGAATGGCTGGACACCAGCCCCCTTCCCGCCTCAATCGATTGGGAATGGACCGGCGACCAAGAAGACCAAGCCGAATCCGGCGCGTTCCTGCAAACCGCCTTTGCAGGCGCTCTGGGTCTGATGTTCATCATCCTGCTGGCGCAGTTTAACAGCATTTACAATTCGCTGCTGGTGCTTATGGCGGTTGTGATGTCGACGGCCGGATCACTGGTCGGTATGTTGGTCATGGATCAACCGTTCTCGATCATTATGACCGGTACGGGGATCGTGGCCTTGGCCGGGATCGTGGTGAATAACAACATCATCTTGATTGATACGTATCAAGAATTCAGCAAATACATGCCTAAGGCAGAGGCGATTACGCGGACCGCCGAAGCGCGTATTCGTCCTGTTTTGTTAACCACAATCACCACAATGGCGGGCCTTGCGCCGATGATGTTTGGGCTTAGTCTTGATTTCATGAACGGTGGCTATTCGATCGACAGCCCGACAGCACTTTGGTGGAAACAACTGGCGACTGCCGTTGTATTTGGCCTTGGGATCGCGACGATGCTGACGCTGGTGTTCACCCCATCCATGCTAGCCGCACGGGTTTGGTTTGTGACCTATCTGGAATGGTTCGCACAACTGTTTGCCAAACTATCTATGGGCCGCAGCAGCCGCGCCGCCCGCGATTGGGCATTGCGTAAACAAGCGTCGCGGATCAAAACGCCAGAATTCATATGGACCGAAGACGAACCCGCAACAGTTGCGGTGCCCCTTAAGTCATCGATGCAAGCGGCAGAATAAACAAAAGGCCCGCAGTGATGCGGGCCTTTTTTGTGATCAAAATCTGACCAACCTTAAACCAGTTCCTCTTCTTCCGACTGCCTGTTCCAAAGATGCGCGTAGCGCCCGTCAGCAGCGAGCAGATCATCGTGCCGTCCCTCTTCGACGATCACACCGTCCTCGAGCACGACAATCCGGTCAGCATCGGCAATTGTCGAAAGTCGGTGTGCAATCGTGATCACAGTGCGCCCTTCGCCCATTGCCTTCAGCTCTGCCTGAATTTCCATCTCAGTTTCAGTGTCGAGCGCGGAAGTCGCCTCGTCCAGCAGCAGGATCGGCGGGTTCTTAAGCAAGGTGCGCGCAATGCCGACACGCTGTTTTTCACCACCTGAGAGCTTCAATCCACGCTCACCCACGGTGGTTTGATAGCCGTCAGGCAGGCTTTGGATAAAATCGTGGATCTTGGCGGATTTTGCGGCGGCGATAATCTCGTCCTCGCCCGCTGTCGGGCGGCCGTAGGCGATGTTATAATGCACCGTATCATTGAATAAAACGGTGTCCTGCGGGACCACGCCGATCAACGCGTGCAGGCTTGTTTGAGTGACGTCGCGTACGTCTTGATCGTCGATCAGCAATGCACCGCCGCCCACATCATAGAACCGGAACAACAACCGCCCAATGGTCGATTTGCCAGACCCGGACGAGCCCACGATAGCCACAGTTTGCCCCGGCTCCACCTCAAGCGTCACACCCTTTAGGATCGGGCGCGCGGCATCATAGCCAAAGCTTACGTTTTGCAATGACACGCGGCCACCGTTCACCACCAAATCCTTGGCGTTCGGTTTGTCATTCACTTCTGCAGGTTGTTCGAGCAGGTCAAACATGTCGCCCATATCGATCAAAGCTTGCCGGATTTCGCGGTAAACCGTGCCCAAAAAGTTCAGCGGCATGGTGATCTGGATCATATAAGCGTTCACCATCACAAAATCGCCAACAGTCAGATCACCGCGCTGCACGCCAACGGCAGCCATGACCATCACGACAACCAAACCGCCAGTGATCAGCACCGACTGGCCAAAGTTCAGGAAGGCCAGTGAATAATTGGTCCGGATCGCTGCATTTTCATACTGCGCCATCGCAACGTCATAGCGATCCGCTTCCCAACGCTCTGCGCCGAAGTATTTCACCGTTTCAAAGTTGAGCAGGCTGTCGATGGCCTTTTGATTGGCGTCTGTGTCTTGGTCGTTCATCTCTTTGCGGATTTTGACGCGCCATTCAGTCACTTTGAAAGTGAACCAGACATAAAGGGCGATCGTCACGACAACGGCAGCTAAATACCAGACATCAAACAAGAAAAACAAGATAACAGCGATCATCAACAGCTCAAGCACCAAAGGCCCGATCGAGAACAACAAGAAACGTAAAAGGAAATCAACGCCTTTGACCCCGCGTTCAATGATCCGCGATAAACCACCGGTTTTGCGGGTGATATGATAGCGCATCGAAAGGCGGTGAATATGCGTGAATGTCTCTAGTGCCAGTTGCCGCAGGGCGCGCTGGCCTACCTTGGTAAAGACCACATCGCGCAATTGCTGGAAGCCGACTGTCATCAAGCGCGCTAAACCGTAAGCCAGGGTTAGACCAACTGCGCCAAACCCGAGAATTGTCGCAGCAGAAGCCCCGTCAGGGGCCAGCGCGTCAACGGCCTGCTTATAAAGAACAGGTGTGCTAACAGCGATAAGCTTTGACAGGACAAGTACGGCAATGGCTATCACGACGCGGCGCTTGACCCAAGTTTCACCCTCGGGCCACAGATAAGGTACGACGCGTTTGATCACGCCCCAGCCTTGGACTTTGGCATCATCAAGATTTTCAGCAGTTTTAGTGAGGCTGCGCATAAGAACTCCGAATTGCGGCCCCTCTATTTAGGAGGCCGCAGAGGCGATGACCAGAGGCAGATGGATTATTGCGAGATTTCAGGGATCCTGAAGATCTGACCGGGGTAAATGAGATCAGGATCGCGGATAAGATCGCTATTGGCTTCGAATACCTCAATGTAGTAAATGCCGGACCCAAGATTTTCTTCGGCAATCGCCCAAAGAGTAGCACCAGGTTGCACTGTTTTGACTGCGACTTCGAACCCGTCAACTGTTGTTTCCTCGGCCAAGACCGCCGCGACTTCGGCCCGTTCTTCGCGTTTGAACGGCGTTTCAAGCCGCGACACAACAGCGCCGTCTTCGTTCACCTCGTCAATGCGGAGCGTGTAGATGCCGGTGTCGATTTGCGGCAATTCAATCTGCCAATCGCCGCCTTGCGTCACCACTGACGTCGTCACCGGTTCATTGTCGATATAGACCTGCACAGCACCATCACCCGTTGCGCGGCCTGACAGTTGGACTTCGCCATCGGGATCATAAGTGATCGCATCAAGTGCGACGTTTCCTGCGCCCGCCCCTGCCGCATCCTGCACAACACGCACGCCATCCGCATCAGCCTGCAAAACCGTCGGTGCTACGGCAGGACTATCTGCAACAACGGGGGCCGCAGGTTCGGGCGGCGCTTCTGGCAAGGCCGCTGTCGCGGTGCCTTCGACAGCTGCTGGCGGTTCACTTAACGCTGCAACAATAACCGGCGCAGCAATCGGGGCGACCATAAAGCTTGTCTCGGACGGAATCGCTGCGCCATCGGGATCAGCCAGCAAAGACAATCTGCGCGGCTGGTCAGACGGGCCAGCAAGCGGCAACGCCACAAAGTTTCCGCTGTTGTCTGCGGTGACCAAATCAAGTGTTTCGCCAGACAGAATAATCGCAACAGTCTGGCCAGCATCTGCACGGCCAGCAATCACCATGCTGCCATCAATTTCAACGCGAAAGGTATCGAACTCTGGCCCGGTTGGCAGTACCGGAACGACGGGCGTCTCGGCGGCAACGGGCATCACGGCAATCTCAGGCTCTGCAACGACCGCCACGTCTTGGGCAGCAGGCAATGTCACTTGCGCCGGTACATCTTGCGCCACTTGCGGTTCGGGCAAGAATGCAACGATTGCCAGCCCAACAACAACGGCCAAGCCACCACCTAACACAATCGGCTTCACGCCGGATTTCACGTTTTCAGTCACAACTTGCCCCTATCGTCACGCCTTTTGCGGCGGCCTGCACCGCTTGTGGTTGAGCCACCTTAGCAACGCGGCTATGACCGGTCAAAGCGAAGCTTGGCGAAAGGTGCCCAATGTCGACATTTCAAAAATCAGTGTGTGTTTATTGCGGCTCTCGCGATGGCAATAGCCCCGAATTCGCCCAAGCTGCGTTGGAAACTGGCGCTATGCTCGCGGCGAATAACTGGCGACTGGTCTATGGCGCAGGTGATGTGGGCTTGATGGGCCGTGTCGCAAACGCGGTTCAAGCGGCAGGCGGGGCCACGTTCGGCGTTATCCCGACCCACTTGATGGATTGGGAAGTTGGCAAACGCGACCTTGATACATTTGTAATCACTGAAACAATGCACGAGCGTAAAAAGGTTATGTTCATGAACGCCGACGCGGTCGTGGTTCTACCCGGTGGTGCAGGATCGCTGGATGAATTCTTTGAAGCGCTGACATGGCGCCAGCTTGGACTGCATGAAAAACCACTGATCTTGCTGAATATCGACGGTTTTTGGGACCCATTGTGTGATCTGTTGCAGCATGTCGTCGATAGCGGGTTCGCGGGCGATAATATCTTGTCTTTTGTGCAAATGGCAGAAGACGTGGCAGAGCTGGAAACCATGCTGAAAGCCGCTTTATAGCGCCGCCATAAGCTGCGCGTATCGCTCCAACGAGATGTTGGATCCACACGCAATAATCCCGACCTGCCGCCCCTTCAGGTCATTTTTCAATGGTCCAAGGATCGCCGCGAGCGATGCGGCACAGGCAGGCTCTGCTGTGATGCGCAGATTTTGTTGATAAATATCCATCGCGGCAAGCATGTCGTGATCCGTAATGCGCACAATGCGGTCCACATGCGCGCGGGCGACATCGTATGTTAACGGCATCGCTAAGGGCGCACCAAGGCTGTCCGCGATTGTGGCCACTTTACCGATAGGTACCGCACGGCCGGCAGCAAAACTTTGGGTCATGCTGTCAGCGCCGAACGGTTCAACACCGAGCACCTGGGCTTCAGGGTTCATCTGTTTGATTGCACAGGCCATGCCGCTAATCATGCCGCCCCCGCCGATAGGGATGACGTAAGTATCTATTTTTGGCGTTTGTGTCGCGTATTCATAGCCGCAGGTGGCTGATCCAAGGATCATATGCGCGGCTTCGAACGGGTGCATCAATACGCGCCCTTTGTCAGCCGCATCATTCATTGCAACGAATGCTGCAGCCATGTCGTCATAAAGCTGCACAGTTGCTCCCAGCGCCTCGCAACCTGCAATGCGAGCTGGGTCCGTCGCCTTGGGCATCGTGATCAGCGCATCAACGCCTGCAGCCTTAGCCGCCCAAGACACTGCCAACGCATGATTGCCCCCACTGGCGGCAACGACGCCAGCCGTGCGCTGTTGATCGGTCAAGCCACGCATACCCAACATGGCACCGCGCGCCTTGAATGACCCGACTTGCTGAAACAGCTCTAGCTTGACTGTCACACCTGCGCAGTCCGGCAAAACCCCATCCCAGCGCGCTGATGTCAGGGGTAAAATCGGCGTCTCGATCAGGTCCGCCTGTAGTTGCGCGCGGGCCGCGATAATCGCATCAAGTGTTGGTCCGATCATCGTGTTCTCCTATAGAAAAAGGCCCGTGAAACAGATGTCCCACGGGCCTTTGGAATTGTCCAGATGATCAAGGATTACATGCGCGAAGCAACGTTTTCCCAGTTCACAAGGTTATCAAGGAAGTTGGTCAGATAGACAGGACGCTTGTTGCGGAAATCGATGTAATAGGAATGCTCCCATACGTCGCAACCCAGCAGCGCAGTTTGACCAAAGCAAAGTGGGTTCACACCGTTTTCGGTCTTGGTCACAGCCAAAGACCCGTCAGCGTTTTTGACCAACCAGCACCAGCCGGAACCGAATTGGCCTGCGCCAGCTGCACTGAACTGGGATTTGAAATCATCGACAGAACCAAAGCTTTCAACCAAAGCTTTTTCCAACTCACCAGGCATTGCTGCGCCATTCGGGCCCATCATTTCCCAAAACTGGTTGTGGTTCCAAAGCTGGCTGATGTTGTTGAAAATACCGTTCTGCGCGACGGACGATTTGTCGTACGTGCCAACAATGATCTCTTCAAGGGACTTGTCCGCCCATTCAGTGCCTTCAATCGCCTTATTGCCATTGGTCACATAAGCGTTGTGATGCAGGTCGTGATGAAACTCGAGTGTCTCTGCGGACATGCCTTTGGACGCCAAAGCGTCATGTGCATAAGGAAGATCGGGAAGTGAAAATGCCATATCAAGTGTCTTTCTGAATTGAGGACCGAGGATACAACTGTACATGTCACATGCGCGGCGAAGGTCAAGGGTTCAGGACTGCGTTGTCCAACGCCAGTTTTGAACGAAGTGCGCCCTAGCCGGCCGCTCTTTGCTTGAGGGCATCGCTTTCCACGTCTCCATCTTGATCATTGACGATTGAATACAACAAATCAATTTGCTCGGAGGACGACAGGTGCTCATAGGCACGCACCATGGCAATAAGAGGCAACACACGGTCTTGCAATTTTTCACCAAAAGCACCGACAACGATCGCTTTGATCAGCTCATCAGAACATTCCAGCTTATAAAGCTTGTGCACCAATCCCGCATAATTGCCTTTGCCATTCTTGAAGCTATGCAGCGCATAGTTAATTTCTTTGATGGTCATCTTTTCACCCCTCGGCCCAACTAATCAACAATAATACTGACGAAATTTGTAATGACATCATAGCGGAGCCGCACGGCGTTTGACGACCCCAAAAGCATAGGTAACTAAGGGCTTATGACGTCAATTTGGAAACAATGGCCGCGATTTGCGGTAACTGGCTGCAATTTTAAGCAGTTTCGCGTCCCTGTAAGGCAGCTTCATGACCTCGCACCCGCTGCCACACCACTGACCTGATCGATGAAATCGCGCCTGCGTGCACCGCACTCAAAAGTGGCCAACTTCTCCTGCTTTTGCGGAGGCCGCCAATAAATCAAACGTATACGAAGCCACCGATCGAAAACAGATCACAGCGAACGTATCCGTATCCCGCATCCAAAACGCAGCTGCCACCTGGCCCAAACGCGTCCGACGAAAAGCCCCTGGTCCAAAGCTGTCAGGATGCAAATCCGCTGGGGCGAGTTTCGCGATGACCTCGCGCGCGAATGGTCCTTCAACCAAGATCAGCGCACGCGCATCGGATACGTTTTCAGCCAGATAATGCGAACCCGAAAGTGCGGCGTCGATCTGCGCGACAGCGTCTGCGACCTGCGCGTAAGGCACCAGCACCAGTATTTCATCAGGCGACATCCAGCACAGGCCTTTGTCACCGTCGCTGAGCGCTTGCCCTTGCGCGGGGAAATCTAAACCGGACAGTTTCTTGCAGACAGCACGTAGTTTTTTGTCATTCAAATCACCGCGCAGGATGATCATGCCGCGCAAACCTGCCTCGCGGATTGTGACTTCTCCGGGGGCCATGCGGCCGTTCAATGCGCTGACAGCATTAGACATTTTGCTTGGCCCCTTCTTTATCATAGAACACCGGATCAACGATTTTAGCGGCAACAGTCGTGCCATCAACTTTGTTGAACTCCAGCACCTCACCCATCCGGTCCGGTCCTTTAAGCACTAAACCCATCGCAATCCCGCGTTCCATATTCGCCGA
>NZ_JAFMHR010000025.1 GCF_017854415.1 Yoonia sp.
TTGCGTCTTGCCGCGTCGCTTGAACGGATCGGTGACTACGCCAAGAACATCGCAAAGCGCACCAGTGTGTTGGTCGAGATGAGCCCGGTCAGCGGCGCGGATGCGGCGTTGCGCCGGATGGCCCGCGAAGTTGAACAAATGCTCAAAGATACGCTGGATGCCTATGTGCGCGGTGATGCCGTCTTGGCCGAAGACGTGCGCCAGCGCGATCAAGAAGTTGACCAGATGTATAACGCGTTGTTTCGCGAATTCCTGACGTTCATGATGGAGGACCCACGCAACATCACGTCATGCATGCACTTGCATTTCATGGCAAAAAATATCGAACGTATGGGCGATTTGACCACGAACATGGCCGAACAGGTTATCTATCTTGTTACTGGCGAAATGCCGGAAGAAGCCCGCCCTAAGGGTGATAAGACGGCCTATGCAGTGACGCCGGGCTAAGAGAGATGGCGCAACAACCCCATGTCTTGATTGTTGAAGACGAGGCAGCGCAGCGCGAGGTTCTCGCCTATAATCTAGAGGCAGAGGGCTTTCGCATCACGCGTGCAGAAAATGGTGAAGAGGCGCTGTTATGCGTCGCAGAAGATGCGCCGGATGTGATGGTTCTTGATTGGATGATGCCAAACTTGTCCGGTATCGAAGTCTGTCGTCAGATGAAAACCCGCACCGAGACGCGCGGCATTCCAATCATTATGCTGTCCGCGCGGTCCGAAGAGGTCGACAAAGTCCGGGGTTTGGAAACGGGCGCTGATGATTATGTCGTCAAACCTTACTCTGTGTCCGAATTGATGGCTCGGGTGCGCGCGCAATTGCGGCGCGTGCGGCCTGCGACGGTGGGCCAATTATTGACCTATGAGGACATTGTTTTAGACGCTGAAACCCACCGCGTGACCCGCGCTGATGCGTTGCTCAAGCTTGGTCCAACAGAGTTCCGCTTGCTGACGACATTGATGGAAAAGCCTGGGCGTGTTTGGTCGCGCGACATGCTATTGGACCGTGTGTGGGGCCGCGATATCTATGTTGATACGCGGACCGTCGATGTGCATGTCGGACGTTTGCGCAAGGTCTTGACGCAAAACGGTGGTGCTGATCCGGTACGGACAGTGCGCGGTGCAGGTTACGCTTTAGGCTAGATCAACTGCCCCATGGCCCGTTTTGATCGGTCGCGCCATCGATGTGCTCAAACCCGTGTGCACCAAAGAAATCACGCTGGCCTTGGATCATATTGGCGGTGCCGCGCGCGGTGCGCATCGCGTCGAAATACGCCAATCCTGATGATAGCGCGGGCAGGGCCAAACCGTGCAAGGCGGCCTGAGCGACGACTTGGCGCAAAGACCCGTGTGTTTCTTTTAGGATCGTTGTGAACTTCGGTGCCATCATCAAATTGCGTTCTGCATCATCGCGCAAAGCTGTGGCCATATCGTCCAACATTGCAGAACGGATGATGCAGCCTTCACGCCAGACCTCGGCGATTTCGGGCAGGGGCAGCGCCCAGCCAAAGTCATCAGAAGCGTTCGAGATCATGCTAAAACCTTGCGCATAACACAGCACTTTGCCCGCCATCAGCGCGCTTTCAAGGGCCGCCAATGTGAGGCTTTCGTGTGGCATGTGCCGCGGGGCTGTACCGAACAAGTCCTCGCCAGCGGCACGCGCCGCGCGTTGTGAAGACAAGTTGCGCGCAACGACGGCAGCCTCGATTGCGGGGATCGGTGCTGCCAGATGCTGCGCTTCGATAACTGTCCAGCGACCGGTGCCTTTTTGACCTGCAGCATCAACGATTACATCCAGCATGGGTGCGCCGGTCTTGGGATCGGTGGCCGCGGCGACTTTGGCTGAAATCTCGATCAGGTAGCTTTTGAGCGGGCCTTGATCCCACGCAGTAAATGTTTCCGCAATTGCAGGGTTTGTCATGCCCAGACCGTCGCGCATGATCCCGTAAACCTCAGAAATCATCTGCATATCGGCGTATTCAATCCCGTTGTGCACAGCTTTGACAAAGTGCCCTGCGCCTTCTTCGCCCATCCATGTGGCACATGGTTGGCCTTTGTGTTTGGCCGAGATCGCATGGAGGATATGTGACACGCGGTCCCAGTGGGCGCGCTTGCCACCACCCATAATCGACGGCCCAAACCGTGCACCTTCTTCGCCACCTGACACGCCAATGCCTAGATACGGCAGATCGCCTGCGTCGCGGGCGCGACGGTTGGTGTCGTGGAAGTTTGCATTACCAGCATCAATGATCAGGTCATCTGCGCCCAAAAGGGGACGCAACGCAGCGATTTGTTCGTCCACTGCTTCGCCTGCAGGGACCATCAGAATGATGGCGCGCGGGGCTTTGATTGCGGCGACAAAATCCTTCAGCGTTTCGGTCGGGCTGATCCGGTTTGCCAGATCGCCCGCATCTTTGTGAAAGCTTTGTGTGGTCGACGTTGTCCGGTTCCAGACCGCGATGTCAAACCCGTTGTCCGCAATATTCAGCGCCATTGCCGCACCCATCGTGCCCAGACCGATCAGGCCTATCTCTGCGTTGCTCATTGGCGCTCCTTTTCGGGGATTGGTCGTTTAGCTGATCATTTGTGGTTGCAGATATTGGACTGCGATGAAGGCCACATAGGCTATCATCATGACGACGCCCATCGGCTTGGTCAGTTTGCCGACGCTGATCATCCAGACTGCAAAAAGAATGGTGACAGCAATCGTTGCCCACAACTCCATGCCCAAAAGGACCGGATCAACCGCCAACGGCTGAATTGCGGCCGTGAGGGCCACGATAGAGAGAATGTTGAACGTGTTGGAGCCGATGATGTTGCCCAAGATCAAACCGACGGATTGCTTGCGGGCGGCGGCGATGCAGGTTGAGAGTTCTGGCAAAGATGTACCAAACGCCACCACAGTCATGCCAATCACGGCCTCTGGCACACCAAGGGCTGTACCGGTTTGCACGGCACCTTGGACCAGCAATTCAGACCCCACAGCCAAAGCAATAACACCGCCTAGCAGTACCAAGACTGCACCCTTCATGGTCTCGATCATCGGGGCATCGTCTGCATCGTCATCGTCTTCCAAGGGCAGGCTGTCAGTTTTGTATTGATAGTAAACAAACGTTACCAAGATCGCGAACATGCCTAGACCAAACGACCGGCTAAAGCTGTCCGTGAGCATACCCACTGTCAAAATGGCCGTCGCGACCAACATCATGCCAAGGTCTTTGGCCAAATGTCTTGGGTTGGCTGTGACGTTAAAGATAAAGGCCGTGGCACCCAGCACCAACAAGATATTCGCAACGTTCGAGCCAAGCACATTGCCCAACGCAATGCCCGGATACCCGGACAGGTTGGCGTTTACGGATGTGAACAGTTCTGGCACCGATGTACCGAACGAAATGATCGTGGCCCCGATGAATAAAGGCGAAAGTCCGGTGCTTTTGGCCAAAAACACCGCGCCTTCGATCATCCAGTCGCCGCCTTTGATCAGCAGATACAGACCGAATGCCATTGCACCTGCGGATAATACAAAAAGCTCGTAGGTGCTAAGTTCAAACAAGTGTGTTTTCCTGGGTGGTGATCAGATGCGTCGTGCGGGTCTTGGTCGAATAGCTGATTTCAAGGCGAAGTGTAATAGGTATTGTTGCAGCTTGTCTGTACGTAGGATGCGGGGCCAACATAAAAAAGAGCGGCGTTGCCGCCGCTCTTTTAAGTCATAGGATCAGTTGCTTAAGCGATCGCTTTTGGTCGCGTCATTTGCGCCAGAAAGTAAAGGCCAACGGCCAGGCCTATGCCAACCAGATCAGTCACCAAACCACCCGCAATCATACAAAGCGCTGCGAGCAAAAGGCCGATCCGGATTGGCCACGCCGCACGGTCGCCAACCCACCAGCCTTGAACGCCAGAAGACAGCAAGAACACGCCAAAGACAGCTGTCGCACCTGCACGGATGATCTCCGGCCATGTGCCATCCATCAAAATCGCGCCATTGTAGAAGAACATGAACGGCACGATGAACGCCGAAATGCCAATCTTGAATGATGCAACTGATGTGGCCATCGGATTGGCCCCCGATATGCCCGCCGCCGCATAACTGGCGAGCGCAACGGGGGGTGTGATCGCCGACACTACCGCAAAGTAGAAGACAAAGAAGTGTGCGGTCAGCAGTGGAATACCCAGTTGCACAAGACCCGGCGCAACAACCGAAGCAGCAACAGCGTAAGCGGCAGTGGTTGGCATACCCATGCCGAGCATGATCGCGATACACATCGCAAAGAACAGCGCCATCAACTGGTTTGTTTCTGCGATGTTCAGTAGAACGGACGAGAACCGTGCGCCAACGCCTGTCAACGAAATCACACCCACGATGATACCTGCACAGGCACAAACCGCGATGATCTGGATCGACATGATGCCCGCCAGCTCGAATGCTTTGGTCACCGATCTGATCCCCATGCGGTAGGGCGTGAACCAGCTAACCACAGCGGCAGAGGCCGTGGCCAATGTACCTGCCCGAATGACCGAGTAGCCCATGAACAATGCTGCAATCAAAATGATGATTGGTAGGAACAAGAACACGCGGCGGATCATGTCTTTGACCTTAGGCAGTTCGTCCTCGCGCATGCCGCGCATGCCAAGCTTAGCTGCCTCAAAGTCGACCATAAAGTAGATCGACACGAAATACAGGATCGCAGGGATGATCGCGGCGATTGCGATGTCTGTGTATGGAATGCCTGTGATTTCGGCCATGATGAATGCACCAGCACCCATGATCGGCGGCATTATCTGACCACCTGTGGATGCCGCTGCTTCAACTGCACCTGCGGTTGTTGGCTTGTAGCCTACCTTTTTCATCAGCGGGATCGTCAATGAACCTGTTGCAACAACGTTGCCTGCCGATGTGCCGTTGATCATACCCATCAGGCCCGATGCAAAGATCGCCACTTTCGCTGGACCACCTCGGGAGCGACCCGCAACTGCAAAAGCGAAGTTCACGAAATAATCGCCAACCTTTGAGGCCTGCAGAAAGGCCGCGAAGATGATGAACAAAATGATGTAGGTTGAAGAAACGGCCGTTGTTGGTCCAAGGATACCTGCGTCGGTATAGACTTGGCTAAAGAACCGTTGCCATGTGATGTCAGGGGAATTCAAGAAGCCCGGCAGCAGATCGCCTACAAACACGTAGACAAGAAACACGCCCGAAATAATGATCAGCGCTAGACCTGCGACGCGGCGGGTCAGTTCCATAATCAAAGCTGTACCTGCAACTGCGGCAAGGCTCATCCCGATGGGTGCAAATGGTGTGCCGGTAGAGTTGCGCATCAACGTACCGAAGATAGTGATCAGGTACATCGCGACTGCAACACCGCAAACACCCAAGACCAGATCGGCAGGGGCAATGGTGCCGCGCACGCGGGCACGCGTCCAACCAAGGACGATACCTGCTGTAGTAGCGATCAATAGTGGCACGCCGTAATGATAAATCTCGGCTGATCTGATGCCAGCATCCATGCCATTCCACATCACGCCGCCTTGAATCTGGGCGGCGAATGAAAGTGCTGTGTAACAGGCATATAGGGCAGGGATCAGTGCGGCATATGCTAAATAGTCAAGCGGGCTTTGCTTGTCTTCATCCGCGTCAGGAAATGCGCGGGCGGAATAAAGCAGGAAGCCCAAGATCAATGCGCCTGCGATGTGAACAATACGGAAGTTCCAAGTTTCCATCGGGAAAACAGGGAGCAATGGGATATCGATGCCTGTCCATCCACGAATAGACCAACCATTCAAGGCCGCCATGTGGAACAGTGCGTAAAAAGCTGAAACCCCTGCGATCAGCAGATAGGTACGGCCTTCAAAGATGCGGCGGTTATGTTCAACCGGTTCTTCATCCACGCCTTCCGCCAAAACGGGACCTTCTGTCAAATCATCTTTTTGGGTATCGGTTGTCATAATAATGTCCTCGCATGCGGCTAGAATACCCTTGCGGGCTGTAAGCTTGCATCAAACGTATCGGAAAAAGTCAAAAGTGCCGAGGCCGCATTTCAAACGCGGCCTCGGACATGATCCGGGCTTAGTTGCCGAAGATCTGGTCAGCAGGAATGTCGGCGCCTGCGTTTTCGATGAACCATTCAGCCGCACCTGGGTGCCACATCATGACGCCTGCGTTCTTTGTGTAGTTCTCTGGAACTGATGAACGGGCTGCACGGTGGATGTTCACCATACGCTCGTTGTCGGACATGACGACATCAACCGCTGCTTTGACAAAGGATGCTGGCAGATCACAGTTTGCGATCGCAAAGTTCCACATGGAAACGGAACGCGCTGGTGCTTCCAATGTTGTGTATGTGTCAGCTGCGATGTCGAAAGACGCAACCGGGAACGCTGCCATAATCGTTGTTTGCTCTGCCTCGGTAAACTCGATGATGTTTACGTCAGTTTGCACTTCCAACTGGCTAACAGCAGGAACAGGTACACCAGCTGCGAACGCAATTACGTCCAGCAGGCCGTCCTGCAATTGGCCACCAAGGTCGCCCCAACCGCCATTGCGGCGCTCAAAGTTTACACCCAGTTCTTCCATCATGCGTGGGAAGTACGTGTCGGATGTGGAGCCCGCTGGGCCAAAACCGATGCGTGCGCCATCAGGGATGTCCGCGATCGATGTAATACCGGATGATGCCAGTGCAGTAACCGAGAACGGTGTCTGGTACATCGGGAACATTGCACAAGCGTTGGTCATTTGCAGACCTGGTGCGATCGGGTTTGTACCGGCGATGGATTCAGCTGCTGGACCCATTGTGGTCATGCCGAACTGTGCGTCGCCTGTGTGGACAAGCGCCATGTTCTGCATTGGTCCACCAGTGACTTCGCCGCCACCTGTCAGGCCCAGTTCTTCTGCTACCAAGTTTGCCCAGCCGGAGCCGTATGCAAAGTATGTGCCGCCTTGGGAAGCTGTTCCAACTGTAAAGCTGGTTGGCCAATCTGTCTTGTCGATGTGGCCGTCTGCGAATGCTGTTGTGGCCGTCAATGCGGTTGTCGCAATAAGCGCTACTAGTTTCATGTGTGGTCCCTCCACTAAATTTAACCGACCTCTCCCGGGTCGGGTCGTGACATAATCACTGGGTGAGTAATTAGGTCGCATGGCGGGTTGGTCCATGATCCATGCTGACCAAACAACCAAGCGGGGGGAATGTTTGCGATAACAGAATGTAAATAATTCGCGCAATGGGTCGGAAAGGGGGCAAACGGGTCAGTTCGTGGGTCGCAAAGGGTACATTTTAGGCACCGCTGTCTGCATCCGCCTTCGATAGCCCGTGCTTTTGCATCTTCTCATAAAGCGCTTTGCGCGACAAACCCAACGCTTCGTAGGTCTGTTTGAGGCTGCCGCCATGGGCCGTGAGTGCGGCAGCAATGAGGGATTTCTCGTGTGCGGCTACGCGGGCTGCAAGGCTTTGAACTGCGTCGTCGCTTTGGTTTGCTGCCGGATCAAGGCCAAGTACAAAGCGGTCCGCCGCATTGCGCAACTCGCGCACATTGCCCGGCCAGGCTTGGGTTGCCATTTGTGACAGCACCGCAGGCGGGACGTCTGGCACTGGTTTGGAATAACGGGCTGCCGCTTGCGCTGCGAGGTTCAAGAACAGCGAGGCAATATCATCGCGCCGCGCCGACAATGGTGGCACGGTGACGGTGACAACGTTGAGACGGTAAAGCAAATCTGCCCGAAAACTCCCTGCGGCGACGGCGAATTCCAAATCGGTTTTCGCAGCAGCAATCACACGAATATCAAGTGCGATGGGATCATTGGCCCCCAACCGCGTGATTTGCCGTTCTTGGATGGCATGCAAGAGCTTGGCTTGGATTGGGACGGGCAAGCTGTCAACTTCGTCCAAGAACACCGTTCCTTGGCGCGCAAATTCGAATTTTCCGAACCGCGCCCGCATCGCACCGGGAAATGCGCCGGCCTCATGGCCAAACAATTCGGTTTCGACAAGACCCTCTGGCAGGGCGGCACAATTGATATGCACGAACGGATGTGGCGCGCGCGCAGACAGATCATGCAAAGCCCGCGCGGTAAGGTCTTTGCCGACACCCGTCGCACCTGTGATCAATACATCGGCGTCAGTCGCCGCAATTGCCCGCACCGATTTTCTTAAACCGACCATGGCGTCGGACCGGCCAATCAATCGTGCCTCTAACTTGTCACGCCCGCCGACTTCGCGTTTCAGCGCACGGTTCTCGATCGTCAGTCTGCGTTTGTCCAAGGCGCGTTGGATGATGCTGACAAGACGCGATGGAGCAAAAGGCTTTTCAAGAAAGTCATAGGCACCTTCGCGCATCGATTGCACGGCCAGATTAACGTCTCCATGACCTGTAACAAGGATCACAGGGAATTCGGGGTCAATCTCAAGCGCTTTGCGCATCAGCCACAGACCGTCGTGATCGGGCATGCGGATGTCGGTGACCAGCACACCGTCAAAGCCGCGACTGATCTGTGCCAATGCAGGTTCGGCGCGGTCCAAGATCATCGCTGGAATGTCAGCGAGCATCAACGTTTGTCCGGTCGCTGTGCGTAACTCTTCTTCGTCGTCAACAAAAAGGACGGTCTGTGTCATTGGGCTGCGACCTCTTTTGGGGTGGTTTCCTGAAGCGTTACCGTGAACACCGCCCCGCCGTCGGGGTGGTTTTGCGCGCTTAGTACCCCTCCGAAATCAGAGACAATATTGAACGAAATCGACAACCCTAACCCAAGACCTTTGCCGGGGGCCTTGGTGGTGAAGAACGGATCGAAAATGTTGGCCACATGGTCGGGATCTATCCCTGCGCCCGTGTCGCGCACACTTATCGTGGGGCCTGCAACTGTGATCGTGACTTGCCCGTGTGACTGATCCTCCATCGCGTCGAGCGCATTGTTAATCAGGTTCACGATCACTTGTTGCAAGCGCACATGCCCGCCCGTCACCCATGTCTCGTTGCTGGGTGGATCATAGATGATTTCACCGCCTTCGGACCCAAGACGCATTTCGACGACGGCAAGCGCGTCTTGAATGACCGCATTCAACAAAAGCGGCCCTGTGGCCTGTTGTGGGCGGCGGGCGAAATTGCGCAGGTGCGACGATATCGTCGCCATCCGGTCGACCATCTTGGAAATGCGGTCAAGGTTGTCGCGGGCCTCTGGGACGCGATCGCGATCTAAAAATGCACCAGCGTTGTCAGCATATGATTTCACGGCCGCAAGGGGTTGATTGAATTCATGGCTCAGTGCGGCAGACATTTGCCCCAGCGCTGACAACTTGCCGGCTTGGATCAAATCCGTCTGGGTTTGTTTCAAATCTGCCAAAGCTGCTTGCAAGTCCGACGTCCGTGCGACAACGGCTGCTTCCAAGATGCGTTTTGCTTTTTGTTCTTGGGCCATGGCTTCTGTTTGGCGGGTCTGCTTGAGCAGATAAGCCAAAAGTGCTGCAAGCGTCAAAAGTGCCATGAGCCCCGCGATGAGCAGCGTATTAAGTGCATTCAGCGTCGCGGGCCGCGTGGCCGTCAGGGATGACATCGTCCAATCCAGATCGGTCAGCCGCTGCGACGTGCGCACAAAGCTCTCGGGTTGCGCGCCTTCGATATCAATCAACTGGGCATCAGCGGACAGCGGCGTTGCCGTAATTGGCAAGATGTCGATCCGGTCAATCGGGTACTGCAGGTTCTGCGCGATCAGCCGCAATGTCGCATCACTAAGGGGACGTATGGCCCGAAAGTGCCAGTCCGGGCGCGACGACATAAACACAAAGTCATTGCGATCAATCACCATCAGATCGCTTTGCGCGCCGCGCCAGATGCTATCAAAGGCGGCGATGTTAAACTTGATCGCCAGCACGCCGACAATACGTTCGCCTTCTTCCACGGGGGCCGCGTAAAAGTAGCCACGTTCGCCGGTGGTGGTGCCATAGACCGAAAAACTGGACAGATCACCGTTCAAAGCTTGGTTGAAATAAGACTGGTAGCTAAAATTCCGGTCAACGTAGCTGCCTGCATCGCGGTATGATGCAGCCGCAACTGTCCGCCCCGAGATATCCATCAGATAAACATCCGTGGCTTTGACTGTCGCAGCAGTCTGGCGCAAATCCTCGTTGACCACCGCGCGCAGCGTCAGGTTTTCAGGGTCCAGCAAAAGAGCCGACAGTTGCGGACGTTCACCGATCAAAGCGGGCAGGGGCGCATACCGGTCCAAAGTGGCCCGCAGGCTTTCAACCGCAAGCTTGAGAGGAACCGCGTCTTGGGCAGCTTGCTGGCGCATGTAATGGCGTTCAAGGGCTGGAAATGACGCAGCACCAATCAACCCGGTTAGAACGGCGATGGCTGCGACAAACCCAAAGATGCGGTGGCGGGACAAATTCATCCGCCATTTATGCGGCAGGGGCGCATTGTTTTACAATCGTCTATTTTGCTTGATTGACCGGCGCAAATTCGCGTGTTGACGCTACGTTCACGAAATTACTGCAACCGGTTGCAAATAAAGGAATCGCGGTTAGAGTGAGGGACAACAACCGGGGGGAAACTGCATCCAATGCTGCCAATTGGCCTAAATCACATGACAGTTCCGTGTCTTTCAGCGCGGGATATGCTGGATATGGCGGTTTCGCTCGGGTGCACGGGTGTTGAGCTACGCAATGATTTGGGCCGACCGTTATTTGATGGTGAAGATGCTGCTGAATTTGGGAATGCAGCAAAACAGGCAGGTATAAAGATTTTTGCATTGGCCGAAGTCAAAGCCTTTAACGCGAACCCACTAGATAATCGTGACGCCGCAACGGCACTTATCAAAACGGCCGCATCTTGCGGGGCAGAGGGTGTCGCACTGATCCCTTTGGTCGCGGACACCATGATTTCACGTGCTGATCAACGCAACGCACTGCGCGAAGCTTTGGATGTTTTGCAGCCAATTTTGACCGATCACCGCATGGTTGGTTTGATCGAACCCTTGGGTTTCGTCCAAAGCAGTTTGCGCCACAAAGATGATGTGGTTGCTGTGTTGGACGCAATGGGCAGACCGGATTGTTTCGAAATGATCCACGATACATTTCATCATCACCTTGCCGGTGACACAACGATTTACCCCGACCTGACGGCACTTGTTCATATCTCTGGCGTAACTGATCAACGGCCAAACACAGATCAAATGACCGATGCACACCGCGTTTTGGTTGACGAAAATGACCGCTTGGGAAACATCGCACAATTGCGCAGTTTTCAGGCCGTTGGCTTTACTGGTCCCGCGTCATTCGAGGCCTTCGCGCCAGAAATTCACGACATGACTGATCCGGCCACCGCTTTGGCCGGGTCCATCGCATTCATCACGTCGCAGCTGACTGAAACATCAGCAGGTGCAGCGTGATGAACCAATCGCCTCATTCAGAGGCTCCCGGTATTCATAAACGTGCGCCGGGCACGATCATTGGGAGGAAAACAATGAAAAAGATCCTTATGGCCGCTGGCCTTACAACGCTCATGATGGGCACAACCGCAATGGCAGAACTACAAATCGGTGTGTCCGTTGCGCGTTTTGACGACAACGGCCTGACAGTTATGCGCAACGGCATGACCGCTTTTGACGATGCAAGCGACGAAGTCAGCTTGCAGATGGAAGACGCTACTGACGATGTGGCCAAGCAGCTTGACCAGATCAATAACTTCATCGCGTCTGGCGTTGATGCGATCATCGTGAACGCAGTCGACACAAACGCGACTGAGGCGATGTCGAATGCAGCAGCAACGGCTGGCGTGCCACTGGTTTACGTCAACCGTCAGCCTATCAACATGGCGACACTGCCAGAAGGCCAAGCGTTCGTTGCATCAAACGAAATCGAATCCGGTACATTGGCCGCATTCCAGATGTGTCGTCAGCTGCGCGCTGAAGGCAAAGCTGGTGGTGCACGTGCATATGTTCTGGTCGGTCAGCTGTCCAACCAAGCGGCTGTTCAGCGCACAAAAGACTTCCATGACGTGATCGGCATGGACATGTGTAACTTCATCACCATCATCGATGAGCAGACAGCAAACTGGTCACGCGACGAAGCAAACGACCTGATGACAAACTGGTTGTCCTCTGGCGATGAATTCGACGCAGTCTTTGGCAACAACGACGAAATGGCACTTGGTGCTATTCAAGCGATGAAAGCATCCGGCATTTCCATGGATGACGTCGTCGTCGGTGGTGTTGACGCGACTTCAGACGCGCTGCTGGCGATGTCCGTTGGAGACATGGACGTGACAGTATTCCAAGACCTTGCAGGTCAGGGCGCTGGTTCCATCGAGACAGCAATGGCGCTGGTGAATGGCGAAGCGGTCGATAAGGCCGTCTTCATCCCGTTCAAGCTGGTCACACCAGAAAACCTTGCTGACTTCCAGTAAGTTACTGATCAAACTATAAAGTTACGGGGCAGCATGCGTTGCCCCGTTTCCCCCCATTGCACCAAAAGGGAGCTGGCAGATGTCAGATGGAAGCGAAGGCACAGGCGGCCTTACATTCGACAAATCAAAACGCAGTTGGCCAAATGAGCTGAACGTCTTCGGCGCGCTGATTTTGATCATCATCATCTTTGAAGTCTTAGGTGCAATCTTTATGCAGCAAAGTTTGCTGTTTGACACACGCGACCGCTTTGACAGTATTTTCAATGAAGCACGTCTGCGCATTATTATTATTCAAGTCGCGATCATCGGCATTATTGCCCTTGGCGTCACGCAGGTGATTATTACGGCGGGCATCGACCTATCTTCAGGATCTGTCGTCGGTGCCACGGCAATGATCGCGATGAGTTTCGCCCAAGTCGCCGAAGTGAACGGCGCAATGAACCCCAAAGCCATTTTCGGCCCATCTTTCCTTGACCTTCCTGTGGTGATCCCAATCATTGTTGGTTTAACGGTTGGCACGCTGGCGGGGGCCATCAACGGTCTGCTTGTGGCCTACGCCCGCATTCCCCCTTTTATTGCCACGCTTGGCATGATGCTATTTGCGCGCGGCGTCGCGCAGTGGTGGTCCTTGGGTAACCCTGTGTCGTTCCCGACCGAAAGCTACGCGAAAATCGGCGCTGGCATGATGCCTGTGATCATCTTCTTGTCGCTGGCAGTGCTGTTTCACTTTATCATGAACTACACCGTTTACGGCAAACACACTTACGCCATCGGATCAAACGAGGCTGCAGCCCGTATGTCCGGCATCAACGTACCGCGTCATTTGATGCTGGTTTACATGATCGCAGGGGGCCTTGCAGGATTAGCGGCAGTTATCCTGACGTCCAAGAACCTGACCGCGCAGTCGGGCATGGGTTTATCCTATGAGCTTGAGGCGATCGCCATGGCCGTTATTGGCGGCGTGTCGCTCTTTGGCGGGCGCGGCTCGATCATCGGTACTGTTATTGGCGCACTGATTATCGGGGTGATCACCTCTGGTTTCACCTTCCTGCGGCTAGGTGCTTTTTACCAAGAAATGGTCTTGGGCTGTATCATCGTCGGTGCGGTCGCACTTGATCAATGGCAACAACAACGCGCTGCGTCGCGGTCGTAAGGGGGACTAAGCAATGTCAGATATCATTCTGGAAACCAAAGGCCTGACCAAACACTATGGTGGCGTGCATGCCCTTGAGGACGCGGATTTTATCCTCAAACGTGGTGAACACGTCGCGATTATGGGTGACAACGGGGCGGGCAAATCGACCTTTGTGCGCCAGATCACCGGCGTCGAACAACGCACCCGTGGCGAGGTCATTTTTGATGGTGAACCAGTGTCTTTCGCAGGACCATTGGATGCGCGCGAGGCAGGCATTGAGACGGTATTTCAAACTTTGGCGCTAGCCGATGATCTGAACGTGCCCGACAATCTGTTCTTGGGCCGTGAAAAGACCAAGTGGAACTGGCTTGGCCCGTTTCGCCTGTTGGATTATAAATCGATGCGCGAAGACACGATGGCGGGTCTGGTAAAAACCGGCGTTAAAATTCCCAACATCAAAAACACGATTGCCAACATGTCGGGCGGTCAACGCCAGTGTGTAGCGATCGCGCGTACAGCGACTTTTGCGTCAAAGTTGACGATCATGGACGAGCCGACAGCGGCCTTGGGTGTGCAGGAAACTGCACAGGTTGAAAACATCATCCGTACACTCAAAGAACAAGGCGAAAGCTTGATCCTTGTGTCGCACAACATGCGCCAAGTGTTTGATCTTGTTGACAGGATCATCGTGTTCCGGCGCGGCCGCATGGTGGCCAACCTCAACAAAGAAGACACCAATGGCGAAGATGTTGTTGCTTATATCACAGGCGCGAAGACAGGGGCCGAATATGAAGGCGCCGCCTAGTCGCGCAAAGCTATTTGACCTGGCGGTTCCGTTCTTTTTACCGATGTGGCGGCGCGTTCTCGCCGTCACAGTGCCAATTCTTTGGTCGTTCTTAGAATTTTCGACGGCGAATTACTTCTGGGGCTTGATCTTTATGGGCCTTGGCGGGATTGCCGCGTATAAGTTTCGGATCGCGGACTGGGAAGCTGTTGCAGCAGAGGCCGCGAAGGCAAAAGAAGACACGTAAGGGGCGCGAACAGTGGCGGTGACACTCAAGGATGTAGCGAAACGCGCTGGTGTCTCACGGTCCGCCGTTTCCCGCACCTATACCGAAGGTGCGTCGGTTTCTGATAAAACCCGCGCCAAGGTTGAAAAGGCCGCCGATGCCTTGGGCTATAGCCCTAATGCGCTTGCCTCGTCCTTGACGACGGGCCGCACCAAACTGATTGGTCTGGTCTCGAACAACTTTCACAACCCGATTTTTCTAGAGGTCTTTGATCTGTTCACCAAGGGCCTGCAAGCACGCGGGTTGCGGCCTTTGCTGGTGAACCTGACGGATGAAGTGAGCCCCGAAAATTCGTTGCGCATGTTGCGCGCTTATTCGGTGGATGGGGTGATCGTCGCATCTTCGACGTTACCTGCAAGCTTTGCCGAAGGGTTCAAAGACGCAGGGGTGCCTGTCGTGCATTCTTTCGGGCGGCAATCCGTTAACCCTCAGGTCGATGTGTTGGGCATCGACAACCGCGCCGCTGGACGTTTGGCTGCTAAAACATTGATCGCAAGGGGCTATAAGCGGTTGGCATTCTTGGGTGGCCCCGAAATGGCGACCTCGACCCAAGACCGTTTGGCAGGCTTTGCAGAAGTCGTTCTGGCCGATCCGTCCCTGACCTTGAGCGTCAGTTACGCCACCAATTATTCGTTTGATGCAGGCCGTGCAGAGATGTCACGTCTTTTGACGTCAAACCCAGCAGAGGCTTATTTTTGCGGTGATGATGTTCTGTCCATCGGGGCGCTGTCGGCGATCCAGTCTGCGGGGCTGCGCGTGCCAGAAAACTTCGGAATCATCGGCTTGAACGACATGGAAATGGCAGGTTGGGCGAACATAAATCTGACGACATTGCGCAATCCGATCAAAGATATCGTTGCAGCATCAATCGAACTAATCGAAGCCGCCTTGAAAGACGACAGCCGCGACCCGGAGGCGCGGCTGTTTGATTGCCAAATCGTGGAAAGGGGCACGCTGCGCCCCTTGCCGTAACTAGCGGAACATGGGCGGACGTGCGTCCAGCCATTTGCCTTCTGCTTTGCCAGATTGTGCCACCGCATAAACTGCCGCCATTGACCGCAAGCCGTCTTCGGCACGTGGATAAAGGTTCGCCGCAGGGTCCATCGTACGACCTTCTTTGCGCGCGCTGATCGCTTCGGCCAAATCGCAATAGATATTTGCAAATGCCAGCGGCATACCTTCTGCATGGCCGATGGTCACACGGCTGGTGCGGTCTGCTTCGGGGGACAAGTTCGCCTCGCCGCGCTCGATAACCTGCAGGCGTTCGCCTAAGGGCATATAGTACAACTGGTTTGGCTGCTCTTGGCTCCAACGCAAGCCACCCGTTTCACCAAAGACCTGTATACCAAGCCCGTGCTGACGCCCGATCGCGATAGAACTGGTCCAAAGCCGCCCGACAGCACCGCCATCCATGCGAAAATTGACCATCGCGTCGTCTTCGAGCGTGCGTACATCGATGCAAGACACCGTATCGGCAGACAGTTTCGTGACTTCTTGGCCGGTTACAAAGCTTGCCATATGCATCGCGTGAATGCCGCAATCAGCAAACTGCGCCGATACGCCAGCCTGCGCCGGATCATAGCGCCAGCGCACACGTGGATTGTCGGCATCTGTAGCATCAGCATGGTGGCCATGTGCAAACTCTGCATTCACGACACGGACCTTACCGATGTCGCCGCGCGCAATCATTGCCCGCATGTGGCGCACCAGCGAATAACCGGTATAGCCATAGTTTACCGCACAGATATTGCCGGTTTTCTTGGCGATCTCGACGATCTCTTCGCCTTCCTCAACCGTCATGGTCATTGGCTTTTCACACAAGACGTGAAAACCGTTTTCAAGGAAGGCTTTGGTGATTTCAAAGTGGGTAGAGTTCGGTGTCGCAACCGTAACCAGATCAACGCGGTCATCGCGCTTTTTCTCGGCTTCCAGCATCTCTTGCCAACCGCCATATGCGCGGTCGCCGAGACCAAGTCGCTTGCCGTAATCAATGCCGTATTCAGGCCGGTGATCCAGTGCGCCTGCGGTGAATTCGAAAAGGCTGTCGAGGCCCGAACCAAGGCGGTGAGCGGGTCCAATCTGGCTGCCTTCACCGCCGCCGATCATGCCCCATTTAAGTTTTGTCATGGCTTTGTCTTTCGTAAGGGGGCTTAAAAGCCGATTGATTCAAGGTATTTACGGTTACTTTCGGCGTCCTCAAGCGGAGTGCCGGGCAAGGACGGATCGCAGTCTTGTTCGACAGTGCACCAACCTTCAAATCCGGCGTCCAGCAGCACTTGGCGGACGGCAGAGAAATCGACATCGCCTTGGCCTAAGTTGCAGAAAATGCCCTGACCACAAGCTTTGTAGAAATCGGTGCGGTTTGCCACGACATCGGCTTTCACGGCCGGATCAATGTCTTTGAAATGCATATAGCTGATGCGGTCAATGTGCCGCTTCATGAACGCGACCGGATCATAGCCAGCATAGGAATGATGGCCCGTATCAAAGCAGATTTTCAGGATGCTTTCGTCGACTTCATCCAAAAGACGCTCTAGCTCGGGTTCAAAGTCGATAAAGCCTGCAGCGTGGGCATGCATGCCTACGGTCAGGCCGTATTCTTCGGTGCCCATTTTGGCGATTGTCGCGATGCGGTCGCGGAATGCGGACCATTCCGCGTTATCCATCTGCTCGGCTTCATCTGCGCGGCCCGCGGTTGGTGCGCGGCGCGGCGAGATACTGTCGATCAACACCAGATGTTTGGCGCCGTGTGCGACCAATGCTTTGCAGGTGCGCACTGACGCGTCCATGACTTCGTCCCATTTGGCCGCGTCGTGGAACGGGCGGAAAACAACGCCGCCGATGATGCTTAGGTCGTTCTTTGCCAGCTCGTCTGACAGGATTGCAGGGTCTTCTGGCATGTAGCCGATTGGCCCCAATTCAATCCCTTTGTAACCCGCGCCAGCACATTGGCTAAGCACGGACTGCCATGTGGGGTAGGCGGGGTCAGAGGCGAATTCGATGCCCCAAGAGCAAGGCGCGTTACCGATTTTGATCATGTGTTTGGTCTTTCTGAATTAGTAATCAGCGACATTGACCCAAGCGCCTTTAGCGCTGGAATCAAGGGCGGCAGTGACGATGCGGTTCACTTCAAGGCCTTCGTCAAAGGTCGGCCAGATGTTGGTTTTTGTGGCAATGGCGGTCAGGAAATCCTTGGCTTCGATGATGATCTGATCTTGATAACCTGTGCCATGTCCCGGTCCTTGGCAGAAGGGCAGGTAATCGGGATGTGTAGGACCGGTCAAGATTTTGCGAAAACCACGTTCGGCTTCTGGACCGTCCATTGTGTAAAGATGTAGGGCGTTCTGGTCTTCTTGGTCAAACCGGATCGACCCTTTTGTGCCATGTATTTCATAAGCATAGCCCATTTTACGACCTGTCGCCACGCGGCTAAAGAACAGATGCCCCTGTGCGCCGTTTTCAAAGCGGCACATAAACTGTGCTTGATCATCGTTGGTGACATCAAGATCACCGCGCTTGGCGTGAACGGTTTCAACGCTTGCACTAAGGGACGCAATCGGACCGATCAGCGCGCGTGCGCCATTAATCATATGTGGCGCTAAATCACCCATGGTCCCATTGGCGCTACCTTGCGTGCGCCAAGAACCGGGCAGGGCAGGGTCGGCCAAGAAATCTTCGGTATGTTCGCCACGAAACCATGTGACGTCGCCAATGCGCCCGTCGGCGATTAATTGGCGGGCAAATTGTGATGCAGGTGTGCGGATATAGTTAAAGCCAACCATGTTGATCGCACTTGATGCCTGTGCTGCATCATTCATCGCGATTGAATCCGCGAGGCTGGCACCCAGTGGTTTTTCGCAGAACACTGGCTTGCCCAATGCGAATGCTGCCAACGCTATTTCGCGGTGCGTGTTCTGTGGGGATGCGATGACAATCGCCTCAACTTTCGGGTCATTCACCAACACACGCCAATCAGCGGTGCTGCGCGCAAAACCAAACGCAGTTTCATAGCGCATGGCAGAGGCGGGTGATGATGCGCAAACCATCTCAAGTCTTGGCTTGAGAGTTGTTTCAAAGAGCGTGCCAACAGCGCTATAGGCGGCCGCATGTGCCTTGCCCATATAACCGCCGCCGATGATGCCAATACCGATGTCTGTCATCTTGGAACACTCCTCAAAAACCGGTTGCAACCGGTTGCAAATTTGGTATCGTTCTTTTATGCCTAAGGTCAATAAGCAATCGTGGCCAAAGCACACTTCGTGCGTTTCTGGGGGGACATCATGGGGCAATCTGTGCAGACAGTCACGCTAACAACAGCGCAAGCCATTGTGCGGTATTTGGCGAACCAATACATCGAAATTGATGGTGTTGAGACCCGCGTTTGTGGCGGTGGCTTCGGTATTTTCGGCCACGGTAACGTGACCTGTCTGGGCGAGGCGTTTTACGACAACCGTGACGCACTGCCGCTTTATCGTGGGCAAAACGAACAAGGCATGGGCTTTGCGGCGGCTGCTTATTCCAAAGCATGGCTGCGTCGTCGCTTTATGTTCTGTTCTGCGTCTGCTGGTCCGGGCACTGCGAACCTGTTAACTGCTGCGGCCTTGGCGCATGCGAACCGTTTGCCGATGCTGATGCTGTGCGGGGATGCGTTCCTGACGCGTCTGCCTGATCCGGTTTTGCAGCAACTTGAACACTACGGAAACCCGACATTTGGCGTGAATGATGCATTCAAAGCAGTGAGCCGTTTTTGGGATCGGATCACGCATCCCGCGCAAATCCTTCAATCGCTGCCGGCAGCTTTGGCGACCATGTTGGACCCTGCCGATTGCGGCCCAGCATTCATTGGCTTACCGCAAGATGTGCAGGGCTGGACCTATGATTATCCGGTCAGTTTTTTCGACAAGCGCGTGCACCGCATTCGCAGGCAAGCCCCCGACATGTTTGAAATTGCAGATGCGATCAGGCTGTTGCGCGCGGCAAAACGCCCGATGATCATCGCGGGCGGTGGTGTGCAATATTCAGGCGCCGTGGCGGAACTCACTGCTTTTGCAGAAGCGGCCCATATTCCTGTGGTCGAAACCATCGCTGGACGCGCCAATATGGTACATATTCACCCGTTGAACATTGGTCCTATAGGTGTGACCGGATCGGACAGTGCTAATAATGTAGCAGAGCAGGCAGATGTAATCCTTGCGATTGGTACGCGTCTGCAGGACTTCACGACAGGGTCATGGACGGCCTTTGCGCATGACGCCAAGATTATCGGCTTGAATGCGGCGCGCCATGATGCGGCAAAACACATGTCGGCGACAGTCGTTGGTGATGCCAAGCTGAGCCTTGAGACGCTCGCGACAGAAATGTCAGGCCATAAAGCGCCTTCGGACTGGACTGCGCTGGCGCAGGCTGAACGCGCCAAATGGAACGACTACGTTTCCGAAAACACACGCGTCGGAAATGGACCTGCCTCTTATGCGCAAGCGATTGGTGAAGTGAACCGCTTGTGTGGTCCGCGCGACCGCGTCGTGGCTGCAGCAGGTGGGTTGCCCGCAGAGGTCACGGCGAACTGGAAAACGCTTGATATCGGCACAGTCGATGTGGAATTCGGTTTTTCTTGCATGGGATACGAAATCGCTGGCGGATGGGGCGCGCGGATTGCGCAGTCGCAGATGGAGCCGGACAGCGATACGATCGTATTTACCGGTGACGGGTCCTATCTTTTGATGAACTCTGACATCTATTCTTCTGTTTTAACGGATAAAAAGCTGATTGTCCTTGTGCTGGATAACGGTGGTTTTGCGGTCATCAACAAGTTGCAGAATAACACTGGCAACGAAAGCTTTAACAATCTGATAGCGGACACGCCGACCGCAACGCGTCAAGTAAGCGTTGATTTTGAAGCACATGCGCGTGCGATGGGCGCTGTGGCTGAAACGGTTAGTTCGCCTGCCGAACTTGAGGGTGCGTTCAAGCGTGCCAAGGCCGCTGACCGCACTTACGTCATCTGCATGAAAGTCGACCCATACGAGGGTTGGACGACCGAAGGCCATGCTTGGTGGGAAGTGGGCACGCCGCATACGACGACTTCGGACAAAGTTCGCGACGCGCATGTTGATTGGGAATCGTCACGCCACAAGCAGCGGAAGGGCGTGTAGATGTCAGCACTTTTGAAGGGCATCCGCGCGAATAACTTTGTCGTCGTTGGACGTGCTGGGATTGACCTTTACACTGACGCAGGTGTCGCGACCGAGGATGCGGAAACTGTCACCGTCGGTCTTGGCGGGTCATCCGCAAACATTGCTGCGGGCATTTGCAAGCTGGGCGGGCAGGCGTCGCTGGTCACACGTGTCTCTGACGATAGCATCGGCAGTTACTGTATAGGTCAGCTTAAACGGTACGGCGTTGGCACCGAATACGTGACGCCAGTAGGTGGCGAATTTCGCAACTCGTTGGCATTCTACGAAAGCCGCGTCGAAGGCCACCGCAGCGTGATTTACCGCAATGGTGCCGCTGATTTTCAGATGGATTCAGGCAATGTCGCTGCCGTGGATTACGGCAAATTTGGCGCGCTGATCACTGCAGGAACGGTTTTTGCGGCGGATCCATCGCGCAGCGCCACGTTTGAAGCTTTTGAGCGTGCAAAAGCGGCGGGATTACCGATCATTTTCGACGTTGATTACCGTCCGTACTCGTGGACGTCGCCGCAAGAAGCCGAAGACGTGCTAAGCCGCGCTGCCGCCGCTTCTGATATGATTGTCGGAAATGACGAAGAATTTGGCTTCATGGCAGGCGACATCGAAATGGGCTTGGCTAAGGCACGCGCACTGGCCGAAAGCACAGCCACTATTGTTGTTTATAAGATGGGCGAAAAGGGTGCTGTGACATTTGCGGATGGACAAGAAATCCACACCGGTATCTGGCCGGTTACGGCATTAAAGCCAACCGGGGCAGGCGATAGCTTTATGGCGGGACTTGTCACCGGATTAGCGCAAGGCCAAGACTTGCGCGACGCGATTTTGCGCGGTTCGGCTTGTGCATCTATTACCGTTTCGCGGCCCGGCTGCGCACCTGCGATGGCCGACACGCCTACACTTGAAACATTCATGGCCGAACATCCTGGCCCGACCGCCCATTAAAAGGAAAACGACATGCATATCCCTCCGTTCGACAACCAAAACAGACCGATTGTGGATATTGATGATCCGACCGTTCCGCTGAATTACTTCAACATCGTCAAACTGACAAAGGGCCAAGCCTTTGAATATATGGTGCCGGGCTATGAAACCTGCATCGCACCAGCGACGGGCACCGTTGATATTGATATCGAAGGTTTCAAAGCAAACGGCATCGGTCAGCGCACCGAAGACGTCTGGGATGGCGAACCAGAGGGCGTTTATGTACCAGTCGGCGTCAAAGCGCAGATGGTATGTACATCAGACGAGGCCGAAGTCTTCATCTGTGGCGCGCGTTACGAAAAGGTGCTGGATGCGTTTGCTGTCCGTGCGGATGAGCTGGACATGGTCCAATACGGGTCGGATGACACAAAAACCCACCGCAAAATCAAACACATACTTGGCACAAAGTACCACGGCAAAGTTGGCCGCTTGCTGGTGTCTGAACTGTTCACAGTGGGCGAGGGCGGTTGGTCCGGTTTCCCGAGCCACAAGCACGACACTGACCGTTTGCCGATTGAGACGCGGCACGATGAGACATATAACTTCCGGTTCAAGCCCAACCACGGCTCTGGCGTGCAGATGTTGCAGCGCGAAGACGGCAGGGCGGGTGATGCTTACCACATTGTTGATGGGTCCACGATTTGCCTTGATAGCGGGTATCACCCTTGTGCGGTGCTGCCGGGGTATCAGATGTATTATTTCACGATTCTGGGTGGCTTGTCACAGCGCAGCTTGGTGCAGTATTTCCAGCCTTCGCATGCCTATCAGATCGAAACGATTCCCGGCATTAAAGACATGATTGCCAAATTCAAATGACCCTTGTGACTCTGAAAGATGTGTTGCAACCGGCGTTGCGGGATGGCTACGCTGTGGGCGGTTTGGTCACTTTGGGTTGGGAAGATATGCGCGCTTTTGTGGCCGCAGCCGAGGCTGAAAACTGTCCAGTGATCTTGCAAGCGGGGCCGGGGTGTCGCGCACATACGCCATTACCCGTTTTGGGAAAACTGATGCGGTATTTGGCAGAAAATGCGAGCGTACCAGTCGTGGCGCATTTGGATCACGGCTATACCTATGATGAATGTTCTGAAGCGTTGGACGCTGGCTTTACTTCGCTGATGTTTGACGGGTCGCGCAAACCGTTGGCGGACAACATTAAAGAGACTCTGCAAATCGTTGAAATGGCACATAAAGCTGGAATTTCCTGCGAAGGCGAGATCGGTTTTGTGGGGTATTCCGGCGGCGAGGCGTCAGCCGGAACAGATCCGGCAGAGGCCGCGCTATTTGCGGCTGAGACGGGTGTTGACGCGATGGCGATCTCGGTTGGTAACGTTCATCTACAACAAGACAAAGAAGGCGGGTTGGATACGCCACGCATCGCGGCAATTCAGGCTGCCACCAACACGCCCTTGGTGATCCACGGCGGATCAGGTGTGCCTATTGCACAGCGTAAGCAATTGGCCACGCAGACAAATATTTGCAAATTCAACATAGGAACGGAACTGCGCATGGCCTTTGGGGCAGCATTGCGCGACGCCGTGAATAGTGATCCTACGCGCTTTGATCGTGTTTCCATCCTAAAAGAAACCCACGATCCCGTCATGGCGGCAGCACGCGTCGTCTTGCGTAATTTGAGAGGACAAGGCATTGATTAACATCGGAATTTTGGGCTGCGGCCGGATCGGTCAAGTCCACGGCGCGACTTTGCGAGGTATGCGTAACGCACGGGCAGTGGCGGTCGCTGACGCAATGCCCGCCGCTGCCGCAAGCTTGGCTGCAACGTTGGATGCACGGGTCATGGACACCGCCGCATTGATCAATGACCCTGGCATTGATGCTGTCATCATTGGCACGCCAACAACGACGCACTACGATCTGATCCACGCGGCAGCAGCGGCTGGAAAGGCCATTTTTTGCGAGAAACCGATCGATCTATCCGTCGCGCGGATACATGATTGCCTCGCTGCTGTTGAAAAAGCTGGCGTGCCGTTTATGACAGCATTCAACCGTCGCTTTGACCCCAACTTTGCCCATCTACAAGCCCAGATAGAAGCGCAAGTAATTGGTAACGTTGAACTTGTTACGATTTTGTCACGTGATCCGTCACCGCCGCCGATCGGCTATGTGAAAACATCCGGCGGGATTTTCCGGGACATGATGATCCATGATCTGGATATGGCGCGCTTTTTGCTGGGTGAAGAACCGGTTTCATTGACGGCAGCCGCGTCATGTCTGGTCGATCCAGAAATAGGCGAGGCGGGTGATTTCGACACGGCAGTTGTGACGCTGAAAACCGCGAGCGGGAAATTGTGCCAAATCTCGAACTCGCGCCGCGCGACCTATGGGTATGATCAACGCATCGAAGTGCACGGCAGCCTGGGAATGCTGCGAGCGGACAACATGCTGGAAACAACGGTCGAGTTGTCGAACGCTGCAGGGATGTGCAAAGCACCAACGCAGCCTTTTTTCCTCGAACGCTACGCAGCTGCATATCGCGCCGAGATGGTTCATTTCGTGACAGCATTGGAGACCTGTAAAGCGGTCATGCCAACGGGACAGGACGGTCTAAAGGCCCAGATTCTGGCAGATGCGGCAGATGCAGGCGCACGCGACGGGTTGGTAAAGATGATTGGGGTTTGAAGAAAGCGACAGGTCAGGAACAACTTCGATTTGTGTTGGTGTTTTGCACTTTTCAACAAACAAAGGGCCTTTAAGGGTATCTAAACAGAATACGTATAATCAGTATTATGTAATATCAGCTAAAATTTACCTGTGGAATTTGTAACAAGCTCTATCTGGCTGAACCAAAATGATTGCCTCTTTAACACCGCATACAAGTGCTGAACGCAACCAAGGGAGTTTCCGGATTGACCAACCGCGACTAAACTCGCTTTGCCCGTTCTGCCAATAAGCGTCTGCGCAAGTGTTGGCGAGTGCGTCTTACAATTTTATCGTGATAGGTCGGTAGGATCATGTTGGCAATTTCCGGAGCGATCTTCTTTTCTGTTAGTTTCTCGCAGACAGGATTCCTGTCATGAAGAAAAAGCAAAACGTTCTGTTGAAACCAAGGTAAAATGTTTGGATCACGTCGAAATATGTTCCTAAACGGATCATAGGTACCATACCCATTATTAAGGAATTTCTTGCACCAGTATTCTTGCCACTGTTCATTTTTGTGTCCCTTACCCCCCTGTCCACCAATAGCCGCAGAGAACACGACAGCATCAGAGAGTGAGCAAAGGTTACTTACGAAGCTGTCGGCGCGTTCAGGTGCGAGATGTTCTGCAACTTCAATGCTACAACATACATCGAACCGGCGGTCTAAAGAAAAAGGCTGTTCAAGATCAAGACGCTTGTAACTGTCTGATGCAAGTACCATGCTATCTTCATCCAGCCATGTACCTTCGAGACCCAGAACGTCAGCACCACTGGCAGCAATTTCTCTTATGAGAAGACCTATTCCACAACCCACGTCGACAACACTCTGCGGCCCGAGGGTAGCGACGATTGCTTGAGCAAGCTGGGAGTTTGAGTACTTACGTTTCTCTATTTCGGCGTGATGCTCTTGATGCATGCTCCTATACAGAATGGCGGACGCAGTTGCTTGTGGCTCCGGGAACACCGATTGTTTGGATTCCTCAATATTTGAAGACGTGTTTTGCATTACGACTTCTGGGTAACCCTCACCAATAATCTTTGCGATTGCGAGCTTGGGTTTTATTTTCTGCGCCAGCCGCTCGATCCCGTCAGCGACTGCTTGGGACCAACGAAGAATTGAAGTATCTTTGTCTGAATTAAGGTTCAGTTGACTATAATAATTTCGATTATAGCGTGTTTCCGAATTGAAATTCGGCATTCCAATCCGCCCTCTAGCCTTCTTGAAATCAAAAAGTAGTCGCGTTCTGACTGCGTAATGATTTATTTGCGCTATTTCCCAACCTGCTTCCGAATCTGCTATTTTCCCTCTTTTTTTACCTGCTACCCACTGGCGCATGTACTTGTTTTCGCTGTCTAGCTGGACAGATTTGGAGGATAAGAAGTGTCCTCCATGCTCCCAGAAGGATGGTACAAGGATTGGCTTGTGCTGTGAAATGTCTGAGACGTCATTACCAAATCTGAAGAATGTTTTCACGTTCTGCCACGCTTCTCCCGGGGCCGCACAGCGGCTAAATGGTTCTGCAAGGAAAAGACCAGGAAAGATACTCTGCCCCGCGTCCCCAAAAACTCTCCAAGAAATGCACATGCCACGCGCATCGCCCATGCTCTCAGCTAACTCAGAAACTCTGCCTCCTCCGACATGGATATTTAGGAACTCATCTGCATCAAGCCAAATGGCCCAATCCCCGTCAGGAATTAGAGCTTTTTCGATTGTCGATTGGTTGACTTGGTCGGCTATCGGTTTGTCTTTTTGTGTTGGCGCGCTTTGCTAAGCGCGCGCCACTGGACTGATTTGCGGCCGCCACTGTGGTTTCTGACATGGGTTACGATCCCCATTGCTTCTAATCGGTCCAACATGTGGTCGGTCCCGTCGTCACAA
>NZ_JAFMHR010000164.1 GCF_017854415.1 Yoonia sp.
CATCCCGGCCACAAGGACGCGGTCCCCGGATTTGTTTTACGCGATTTCCCCAAAGCAGATGCGGAATGGCTTGATGACGAACTGCGCGGGATCAGCGACGGCATTGCCCATCTTGTTGCAGGCGACGGACCAAAGTTCCTAAACGCCGTGGCCCTGCGTGTCGCGCCGGCACGTTCTTCAAAATCAGTGCCAAAACCAAAGCCAACCGATCCTGCGCCCGCACCTGAAGCTGATGACCGTTCCGCAATGCAAAAGCTGGTGGATCGGTTCAGGTGATCCCTGACGCAATCAAACAAGCCTTTGCGTATCAGTCCGCTGCCTGCGCCAGTCTCGGCTCACCTTTTATGGGCAAACTGATGCAGCTTTGTGCCGAAAGGCCTTGGCCTGAGGGGCAGATCGCCGACCGGATATTCACGTGGCAAGGCGACATCAGCCCCCTTGGGCAATCCGTTCCACTGCGTTTGGCAGGTGCATTACACGCGCTGTGTTTGCAAGGGCATCCTGTTTTGACCACTGTCTATCCCCCACACACAGTGACAGACGACACCTTATGGGACGCGGTCAGAACGACACTTGTCAATGACGCCGCCCATATCGACACATGGCTGGACAGCGCGCCGCAAACCAACGAGGTCCGCCGCGCGGCCACTCTGATCGCAGTCGGTCATCTGCTCAGCGACAGATATGGCCTGCCAATCCGCACATCAGAACTGGGGGCCAGTGGCGGGCTCAATCTGCATTGGGACAGCTATGCGCTGCAATTGGGCGATTTGCATTTTGGCAGCCCAGACCCTGCGTTAACCCTGACACCGGATTGGTCCGGACCATTGCCACCGCGCACCCCTCTTGCGGTTACGTCACGAAGCGGCGTTGACTTAAACCCGCTAGACCCAAGTGATCCAGATCACGCACTGCGCCTGCAAGCGTATCTTTGGCCGGACCAGCCAGAGCGCCTTGCCTTGACGCGCGCCGCGATTTCAGCAGCCAAGACATCTGTGACAAAAGGCGACGCAATAGATTGGCTCGCAAGGCAACTCGCGCATCAACAAGGCCAGTTGCATCTGATTTACAGCACAGTGGCATGGCAATATTTTCCGGCAGAAAAACAAGTCATGGGAACAAAGATGATTGAAACTGCAGGTACTGCAGCCACCGCGGATACGCCGCTGGCTTGGTTTGGGATGGAAAACGACGGTAGCACGCATGGTGCGGCACTGACACTGCGGCTCTGGCCCGGTGATCTTCGCTTTGAATTGGGGCGTGCAGATTTCCACGGGCGTTGGGTAGAATGGCGCGGCTTGGCTTGACCCCCTCCGGCAGACGCCCATATCTTGGTGTAGCGCATGAAAGGCTGGCATAAATATGGAAAAAGACCCTTCGTTTAACGTACTCGGCAGCACGCTGGCGACCTGTTCAACAGAACCAATGACCGGCTTTTTCCGCAACGGGGCCTGCGATACCTGTGCCGCCGATCAGGGCAGCCACACGGTATGTGCAGTAATGACAGGTGAATTCTTGGCGTTTTCAAAATACGTCGGCAACGATCTTAGCACACCGCGCCCCGAATTTGGGTTTGCAGGTCTGAAAGCTGGTGACGGTTGGTGCCTTTGCGCGAGCCGCTTTTTGCAGGCCCACGAAGAAGGCTGTGCGCCGCGGGTCAACCTACATGCCACGCATGTGCGCGCATTAGAGATCGTGCCAATTGATGTGCTGCGTGGCCATGCAACAACGCTCGACAGCTAAGCAGAAGTTGCGCCCAGACTTGCGTCGGGGCGCGTTTCCTTAGGCGGTCATGTCAAAACCCAGATGCTTTGCGACGGTGAAGATATCTTTGTCACCGCGTCCGCACATGTTCATGACCAACAAGTGATCCTTGGGCAATTCCGGTGCGATTTTCATCACATGCGCCAGCGCATGCGATGGCTCGAGTGCGGGGATGATCCCTTCGAGGGCGCAAGATAGCTGGAACGCCTCAAGCGCCTCAACATCTGTGATCGACACATATTGCGCACGACCGATATCATGCAGCCATGCGTGCTCGGGCCCAATACCGGGATAATCAAGTCCCGCTGAAATGCTGAAACCTTCAAGGATTTGGCCCACATCGTCTTGCAACAGGTAGGTGCGGTTACCGTGCAGCACGCCTGGGCGACCGCCAGTCAATGACGCGCAATGCTCCATCTTGGCGTTCACGCCTTTGCCGCCAGCCTCGACCCCGATGATATTGACCTCTTTGTCGTCAAGGAACGGGTAAAACAGGCCCATCGCGTTTGACCCACCACCGATGGCGGCAATCAGCGTGTCGGGCAAACGGCCCTCTGCGGCGTGCATTTGTTCTTTGGTTTCTTTGCCAATAATGGCTTGGAAATCGCGGACCATTGCTGGGTACGGATGCGGGCCCGCGACCGTGCCGATGCAATAGAACGTGTCGCGCACGTTTGTGACCCAGTCGCGCAACGCGTCGTTCATCGCGTCCTTCAACGTACCACGACCCGACGTCACCGCGACCACCTCTGCACCCAACAGGCGCATGCGGAAAACATTTGGTGCTTGGCGTTCAACGTCATGCGCGCCCATGTAGACAATGCATTTTAGGCCAAACTTTGCACAAACCGTCGCTGTCGCGACACCATGCTGACCCGCACCAGTTTCCGCGATAATACGTGTTTTGCCCATGCGACGGGCCAAAATGATTTGACCCAAAACGTTGTTAATCTTGTGCGCGCCAGTGTGGTTCAACTCATCACGCTTAAGATAAATCTTAGCACCACCCAAATGCTGCGTCAGGCGATCTGCGTAATAAAGCGGGCTTGGGCGGCCAACGTAGTGCGTCCACAGATCATGCATTTCTGCCCAAAATGCATCGTCAGTTTTAGCATGCTCGTACTGCTCTTCCAATTCAAGGATGAGCGGCATCAGTGTTTCAGAAACAAACCGCCCCCCGAAATCACCGAAACGGCCCTTTTCATCGGGACCAGTCATGAAGCTGTTAAAAAGATCGTTGGCCATTGGACACCTACATAGTTTGCGCCCGCCAGAACTAGCGCCAAGTGCGGGAATGGTAAAGCCGCTTAGCTGCGGCGGACTGCCTCGCAAAACGCGGACATGCGTGCTGGGTCTTTGATACCGGGGGATGCTTCGACACCGGACGACACGTCGACTTGGACAGCACCTGTCAATGCAATCGCTTCAGCCACGTTTTCAGGAGTGAGGCCACCCGCCAACATCCACGGCACAGGCCAGCGGCGGCCCGCAATCAAACGCCAGTCGAAGGACAAGCCATTGCCCCCCGGCAAATCGGCATTCTTGGGTGGTTTCGCATCTACCAAAATTTGGTCAGCAACCTGCGCATAAGCATCGAGTGACGCGAGATCGCTTTCGTCGGCAACGCCCACCGCCTTCATGACCGGCAAACCATAGCGCGCGCGAATTGCGGCCACGCGCGCCGGCGTCTCGCTGCCATGAAGCTGCAAGACATCCAAAGGGACGACTGCCGTGATAGAATCCAAAAGCGCATCATCTGCGTCAACAACCAAGGCCACTTTGGCGACACCCACAGGCACTGCCTTTGCAACCAATGCGGCTTGGGCGATCGACACGTTTCGTGGGGACTTGGGAAAAAACACTAGCCCGACGTAAGTTGCACCCGCATCGACAGCCGACTGCATCGCTGCGACATCGCGCAAACCGCAGATCTTAACCCGCGCAGGCGTGGTCATCAGCCAGTCTTTTCCAGCAGTGCAAGCACATCATCATCGCCTTGCGCCGTGGCCACCGCACCGCGCAATTGCGCGACCTCACGCTTAAGGCTTTCGACCTCGCGCGTTTTGGCGCGAGCATCAGACCGAATGCGATGCTCGCGGACCCATTCCCACAAGAACCCGATCACCAAACCGGCACCAACGCCGATAAAGATCACAACAAACAGCGGCAACTGAATATCAGGGGACAAGCCCAACAGATCAGCCATTGCTTGTGGCATGGCACGCACGGTTACAAAGTCCCGATTGGCAAGGCCAATAAGGATCAAGCACAGACCTACAATGGCCCAAAATGTATAACGAATAGTTTTCATAAGGTCCTCTTATCGCAGATCATCGGGACGGTGAACTACAATCCACAAACCATGCACTTACTGCAAAGATAGGCCGGCGAGCGCCAGGCACAAGGTGCCGAATACTTATCCGCCGTTTAAACGATCTCGCAAAAGCTTGCCTGTCTTAAAAAACGGCACATGCTTTTCTTCGACATCGACTGCTTCACCAGTGCGCGGGTTGCGCCCAACGCGGCTATCACGTTTTTTAACCGAAAATGCACCAAAGCCGCGCAGCTCGACGCGGTCGCCTCCTGCCATCGCTTCGATGATCTCTTCAAAAATTGTGTTGACGATTTTTTCAACATCACGTTGATAAAGGTGGGGGTTCTCGTCGGCGAGCTTTTGGATAAGTTCGGAACGGATCATAATTTGGCCTCCCAACCATTCAGCAAACACAAAGCAGGTTTGTCCCTGCATTTCAAACGACTATAGGCATTTTAGTGCCATGGTGAAATAGCGGTGATCCACCGTTTTACGCAAATTGGCGTCGCGGACAGGGCTTATTTCAACTCAAAATGGCATAAACTGGGAAAGCTTGGGCCAACCGGGGTCACTGCGCCGATCCAGTTCCAGCACCGATTCGGGCACTCCAACACATCAAATCCGTCGCAAACCGCCTTTGGAAACGATCGTGCAATGACAAAAAGAAAAAACCCCGCCGCAGTAAACTGCAGCGGGGGCTTAATTTCTTAACCAGTCAGGTGAGACTTATTCGTCGCCCTTTAGAGCCGCGCCAAGGATATCACCCAAGGATGCGCCCGAATCAGATGACCCATACTGTGCCACTGCTTCTTTCTCTTCTGCGATCTCGCGTGCTTTGATCGACAGGCCCAGCTTGCGGGTCTTGCTGTCGATGTTGGTCACACGAACGTCGACCTTGTCGCCAACTCCGAAACGCTCTGGGCGCTGCTCGGCACGGTCACGCGACAGGTCAGAGCGACGGATGAAGGATTTTGCACCCTCATAGTCAACTTCGATGCCGCCGTCTTCGATCTTGGTCACTTCAACAGTTATAACCGAACCGCGCTTTACGCCGCCAACAGCTTCTGCGAACGGATCACCGTCCAACGCTTTGATGGAGAGCGAAATACGCTCTTTCTCGACGTCGACTTCTGCGACTTTCGCACGAACCATGTCGCCCTTGCGGAAATCACCGATGACGTCTTCGCCGCGGCCTTCCCATGTCAGGTCAGACAGGTGAACCATGCCGTCGATGTCGCCTTCGAGGCCAACAAACAGACCGAATTCGGTGATGTTTTTGACTTCGCCTTCGACTTCAGTGCCCTCAGGGAACTGCTCTGCAAAGACTTCCCATGGGTTACGCTGTGTCTGCTTGAGACCCAGTGAAACGCGGCGCTTTGCGGAATCAATTTCCAGAACCATGACTTCAACTTCTTGCGAAGTGGAAACGATCTTGCCCGGGTGTACGTTCTTCTTGGTCCAAGACATCTCGGACACGTGAACCAGACCTTCAACGCCAGCTTCCAGCTCAACAAATGCGCCATAATCAGTGATGTTGGTCACGCGGCCCTGATGCACAGAACCCAAAGAGAACTTGGCTTCGACTGCATCCCATGGATCAGCTTGCAACTGCTTCATGCCGAGGCTGATGCGGTGCGTTTCTTTGTTGATCTTGATAACCTGCACCTTGATCGTCTCACCAATTGTGAGGATCTCGGATGGGTGGTTCACACGGCGCCATGCCATGTCAGTCACGT
>NZ_JAFMHR010000026.1:0-22460 GCF_017854415.1 Yoonia sp.
GTGCGAAAATGCAGCTTTCAGTGGTATGGTTAAAGTCGATGCTGACTTTTGCTTCAGCGTCGTAGGACATGACCATGCCCATGTAACCGCCTGCGGCCTCGGCAACGATTGCGTTTACTTCGGCGACGGTGACGGATTTTCCAGCCTCAAATGTCAGATCAACTGCGCTGACATTCGGGGTAGGGACCCGCATTGCTGTGCCGTCCAATTTGCCGGCGAGTTCCGGCAACACTTCGCCCAATGCTTTGGCGGCACCAGTTGAGGTCGGGATCATCGCCATGGCAGCCGCGCGGGCGCGGTACAAATCACTATGGCGACGGTCGAGCGTCGGTTGATCGCCTGTGTAGCTGTGGATTGTCGTCATAATCCCGCGTTCGATCCCGATCGCGTCGTTCAGAACCTTTGCAAGTGGCGCGAGGCAATTGGTCGTGCAGGATCCGTTGGACACCATCCGCTCTGACGCGATCAGATCGCGGTGGTTCACACCGTAGACGACCGTGCGGTCAACATTGGTGGCAGGGGCAGAAATCAGAACCTTTTTGGCACCGCGATCAAGGTGCACCGCAGAGAGTTCACCGTCATTAAACTTGCCAGTGCATTCCAGCACAACATCAACACCGTCCCAATCAAGTTCGGTTGGGTCATAAGTAGACATCACGTCAATTGGACCACGTCCTAAATCAAGTGTGTTGCCCGTCACTTTTATCGGGCTGCCAAAGCGGCCATGCACGCTGTCGTACTTTAGCAAATGTGCGTTCGTTTCGATCGGGCCTGTCGCGTTGATCTTGACGACCTGCACGTCATTGCGTGCCGCTTCGGTGATATGCGCCAATGTGCAACGCCCGATCCGGCCAAAGCCGTTGATCCCGATTGTGACTGTCATTGGCTAAATCCCTGCGCGTCCGTTCGATTACGGGTTGTATACGGGGGTGTGCAGCATGTGGGAACTCAAAAAGCGTGCTGCATCAATATGTTAACGATAACATATACTGTTAGCGATAACGAATCCGACTGGCGCAAGGTGTGTTACCGCAAACAACCTGATGGGCTGTCGAATCGATCCAGTGATGCATAGAGTGATCACGGCAATAATAGGACATCCCCATGCACTCTTTGATCACGCAACAACATATCGATACTTACCAGCGCGACGGGGTGGTTTTGGTAAAGGGTCTTTTTGCCGATTGGGTGGAACCTTTACGGGCAGGGATCGACACTAATATGGCCGAACCCGGACCTTATGCCGCCGAGAATTTGTATGATGGCGAGGCAGGGCGCTTTTTTGATGACTATTGCAACTGGAGCCGGATCGCCCCGTTTGAAGCTGCAGCACGCCAGTCCCCCGCCGCAGAAGTGGCCGCTGATCTCATGCAATCGCAAACTTGCCAGCTTTTCCACGATCATGTTTTGGTCAAAGAACCGGGAACGTCCAAGCCCACGCCTTGGCACCAAGACAGCCCCTATTATTTCGTAGAAGGCGCGCAGACCGTCAGTTTCTGGTCGCCGCTTGATCCCGTACGCGCGGCGTCACTGCGCTGTGTTAAGGGATCGCATAAGTGGCCGCGCGCGGTTTTGCCGACGCGCTGGTTGTCAGAAACGGATTTTTACCCTGACGATGCTGATTTCATGCCCGTACCTGATCCGGATACAGAAGGTATGGATATCGTCGAATATGAAATGGAACCGGGCGATGCCGTCGCGTTTCACTACCGTATTCTGCACGGCGCGCGCGGGAATGCAGCAGGTGCGCGCAGGCGGGCCTTTTCACTGCGTCTGCTGGGGGATGATGCGCGTTATGTGGAACGGCCCGGTCCGACGTCTCCGCCATTTCCAGGGCATGGAATGGAAGCTGGTCAAAAGCTACGGAGCGATTGGTTTCCGGTGTTGTTCACGCGTACGTAAGTCGTGGACGAGCGGTCACAGCGCAAAACGTGGCGCCATGACCGCTCATTAATATCTATTTCAGCAAAGATTTTACTTTAGCAGCAGTATCTTTGGCAGTGATACCGAACTGTTCGTAAAGTTCTTCTGCTGGTGCGGATGCGCCAAAACCGTGCATGCCGATAAAGCCTGACTTTTCGCGCTTGCCACGTTCGCCGAACAACCAGCGGTCCCAGCCAAAGCGGATGCCCGCTTCGATCGCGACGCGCACAGGGCCGCCCGGTAAGACGCGCTTGCGGTACGCTTCGTCCTGTTCTTCGAACAGTTCCCAGCAGGGCATGGACACAACGCGTGTACCGATGCCTTCGGCCTCAAGCAGATCACGGGCTTGCATGGCAATGGACACTTCGGAGCCTGTTGCCATCAAGATTGCCTGACGCTTTGCAATCGCATCGACCAGAACATATCCGCCTTGGGCTGTCAGATTTTTGCCTTTGTGTTCAAGCCGCACAGTTGGCAGGTTTTGACGTGTCAGGGCCAGCATGCTGGGGGTTTTCTGAGCGGTCAGCGCCAGTTCCCAAGCTTCGGCGGTTTCGACCGTATCAGCAGGGCGGAACACGTTAAAGTTCGGTGTCGCGCGCATCATTGCCAAATGCTCGACCGGCTGGTGGGTCGGCCCATCTTCGCCAAGGCCGATGCTGTCGTGGGTCATCACGTATGTTGTCGGAATGCCCATCAACGCAGACAGGCGCATTGCGCCGCGTGCATAGTCAGTGAAACACATGAATGTGCCGCCATATGGACGCGCGCCGCCGTGAAGCGCCATGCCGTTCATTGCTGCGGCCATGCCATGCTCGCGGACACCGTAATAGATATAGCGGCCCTTGCGGGTATTGGGGTGAAACACACCCATGTCCGATGTCAGCGTGTTGTTGGAACCCGTCAAATCGGCAGAACCACCGATGGTTTCTTGCATGATCGGGTTGATCGCAGCGAGGACGTTTTCAGATGATTTGCGGGTCGCAACCGATGGTGCAGTCTCGCTGATCTGCTTTTTCAAAGCGCGGATGGTTGACGCCAAACGCTTTGGCGCGTCGCCGGCATAGATGCGATTGAATTCGTTTTGCTTGCTTGCAGACAGGTTGTTGAAACGCGCGTGCCATTCGGCATGTGCGGCGGCACCGCGTGTTCCCATTGCTTCCCACTGCGCTTTGACGTCGGCTGGAACTTCGAACGCACCAAGTGGCGCGCCGTAAGCTTCCTTTGCGGCTTTTAACTGGTCGGCGTTGGTCAATGCGCCGTGACCCTTGGACGTGTCCTGTGCGGCGTGGCCCAATGCGATATGCGTTTTGCAGGCGATCATCGAAGGGCGAGGGTCTTTTTTGGCGGCCGTGATGGCCGCATCAATCGCCTCTGGATCGTGACCATCAATGGACTGCACGTGCCAACCTGACGCTTCAAAGCGCATAGGCTGGTTTGTAATGTCCGCAATATCAACGGTGCCGTCGATCGTGATGTTGTTGTTGTCCCAGAACACGATCAGATTGCGCAGCTTTTGCATACCGGCAAGGGCGATTGCTTCTTGGCTGACACCTTCCATCAGACAGCCGTCGCCTGCCATCACATAGGTGTGGTGGTTGACGATTTTTTGGCCCCATGTGGCGCGCTGAATTTCTTCGGCAATGGCGAAACCCACGGAGTTAGCGATGCCTTGGCCCAAAGGACCTGTCGTCGTTTCAATGCCGCGGGCATGGCCGAACTCAGGGTGGCCCGCAGTTTTTGCGCCCCATTGGCGGAAGTCCTTGATCTGCGCGAGCGGCATGTCTTCGTAGCCGGTCAGGTACATCAGGGAATATAGCAGCATCGATCCGTGACCTGCGGACAGGATAAAGCGGTCACGATCCGGCCAGTGCGGGGCTTTGGGGTCAAACGACAGGTGCTTTTCAAAAAGTACTGTCGCGACATCGGCCATGCCCATCGGCATACCAGAGTGGCCAGAGTTCGCAGCCGCAACCGCGTCCAGCGTCAATGTGCGAATGGCGGTGGCCTTTTTCCAATGGTCAGGGTGGGCGGAGCGGAGGGCTGCAATATCCAAAGTGATCAGATCCTATTAACAAAGAAGGGCATCATGCTTGCCCAGCGTCATATCAGGCCCCCATCCAAGATCAAGCGCGACGGCTAAGTTCTTCTTATTTCAGGCGCATGGCCGTTTGCGGGCGCACGGGGGATCGCTTAACCTGCTTTCCAAAGGCGACGATTCGGTTTGGCGATGCTGAAAAGCGCGTAGGGCGGCCGCCAAGCAAAGTGCACGCAAAGGGAAACCTTGCTGCGAAAGGACGGGTAGATGAGTGACATTAGTGCATTAGAGGGGCGCATTACCGATGCGCTTGACCGGATCAGAAAGGGCCTTGATGGTCGTTTGGTTCAAGGCGCGTCTGACGCCAACTTAACCGCAGACCTTGAAAAAGAACGCGCTGCAAATGCGGAACTTGTTCAGCGGGTCGCTATTTTGAAAGAGCGTCAAGATACGCAAGTGACGTCATTGACTGCCCGCGTTGAAACCCAGCGTAGCCAATTGATGAAGCTGGACGGAGAGTTGCAGAAGCTGCGGGCCTCCAACGTCCAATTGCGTGAAATGAATACGCAATTGCGTGAAACGGTCACGACCGGCCTTGCGCCAGAACTGCACAGTGATGCGGTTGCTGCAGAAATCGCGGCATTGCATGCGCAACGGTCAGCAGACGCTGCCGAAATGGACGCGATCCTAACCGAACTGAAACCCCTGATCGCGGAGAGCGCCAATGCCACAGGTTGAAATCGCGATTGCCGGTCGGAAATTTGAGGTCGCCTGCCAAGAGGGCGAAGAACACTTCCTGCACTCTGCTGCGGCTATGCTTGATGTTGAGGCGCAGCATTTGGCCGAACAAATCGGCCGGTTGCCCGAAGCACGTATGTTGCTGATGGCAGGTTTGATGTTGGCAGATAAAACCGCAGGACTAGAGGACAAAGTGCGCGAACTTGAGGCCGAGATGGCCGAAGCGCGGACGTATGTCGAAAAGCTGAATGCGCAGCCAAAAGCGGAACCAGTGCGTGTTGAGGTGCCGGTTGTTCCCGCGCATGTCGCGGAAGGTCTGGCAGAGCTTGCAGCACGTGCCGAAGCTTTGGCCGATCAGATCGAAGCAGTGTAAGGGATGGAGGGCAAAGCGCCCTCCAACACCATTATCCGTTTGCTTCGCGGATTTTGTCTGCGGCGTCTTGGTCGAAGGTCACACCATTTTCAGTGAAAAGGGTGTCCAACTCGCCTGACAATGTCATCTCGGTGATGATATCGCAGCCGCCGACGAACTCGCCTTTGACATAAAGCTGCGGAACAGTTGGCCAATCCGAATAATCCTTGATGCCTTGGCGGATTGCATCGTCAGCCAGAACGTTCACGTCGCTAAACTCAACGCCCATAAAGTTCAAAACGCCTGCCACACGGGATGAAAACCCGCACTGTGGCATGGACTTTGTGCCCTTCATGAATAGAACGACGTCGCTTGATGTGACAGTTTCTTTGATTTGGTCTTCGATTGCCATGTTATTGTCTCCGGCTTTGACGCGCGGGCGCTGCGCGTGGATGTTCGATTTTATTTGTTTGTCAGTCAGGGACTTTGGTCGTCAGTGCCAAAGCGTGCAATTCACCATTGTTGCCGTCCATTTTACCTTTGAGCGCTGCATAAACCGCACGCTGTTGCTGCACTCGGTTCTTGCCCCGAAAGCTTTCGTCGATGACTTCGGCTGCATAATGCGCGCCATCATCGCCTTGCACGTTGATCGTGGCGTCTGGGAAACTTTCGCGCAGCAGGCTTTCGATTTCATGGGCTGTGATCGGCATCAGGTGTCCTTTTGGTCTGTTCAACTTAAACTAGGGCGCGCCGTGCCTGCGGACAAGTGGGGAGCCTCCGGCGGGAGTTTATTTGGCAAGATGATGTTAGGCGACAGCCTTTTCAAATGCAGTGCGGAAAATATGAGCTAGCTCTGACAGTGGCGCGCTTTGGTTGCCGAAAGTGACATGATCGCCGCCGACTTTACCCACTGTGGCCAAAGTGACGCCAGCTTGGCTTGCGGCAATCATCAGTGCTTCTGCTTGGTCATAGTTGCAGGCGATCAAGTAACGGGCTTGGTCTTCGCCAAACAAGGTTGGGGTGTCTTCTACGTCAAGCGTAATGCCGATGCCTGCCGCTTCTGCCAGTTCAAACGCGGCCAAAGCAAGGCCGCCGTCGCTGAGGTCGGTGCAGGCTTTGATGTAGCTGTGATTGGCGCGGATAAAGTCGCCGTTGGCGCGTTCAGCGTCCAGATCGACAGGTGGAGCATCGCCTTCGGCGCGACCATAGACTTCGGCCAGTAGGGCAGACTGCCCAAGGTGGCCGAGGGTTTCACCCAAGAGCAGCAGAAGGTGGCCTTCGCGGATTTCGCCGATGATCATCTCGTCAGGGTGGTTGATGATGCCGACTGCCCCGATTGTGGGTGTAGGCAGAATGCCACTGCCATCGGTTTCATTGTAAAGGGATACGTTGCCAGAGACGATTGGCATGTCCAGCGCTTTGACGGCTTCGCCGATGCCTTGGATCGCGCCAACGAATTGGCCCATGATTTCGGGTTTTTCTGGATTGCCGAAGTTCATGTTGTCGGTTGTCGCCAACGGCTTGGCGCCGACTGCGGTCAGGTTGCGATATGCTTCGGCGACAGCTTGTTTGCCGCCCTCAACAGGGTTTGCCTTGACGTAGCGGGGGGTTACATCGCTGGTGAAGGCCAGTGATTTGTTGGTCCCGTGCACGCGTACGATGCCTGATCCGGCACCCGGTGTGCGGGCCGTGTCGCCCATGACTTGTTGGTCGTATTGTTCGTACACCCATTGTTTGCCTGCATAGTTCGGGCTGCCAATCAGTGCTTTGAGGCCGTCAATCGCGTGTACACCCGGGATATCACCCAGCGGTTCCGCAGCAGGTGTGGGCACCCATGGGCGGTCATATTCAGGGGCAGAACCCGATAGGGTGGCGAGCGGCAAGTCTGCTTTTAGTTCGCCATTGTGTTCCACAAGGAAACGATCTTCTGCGATTGTTTCGCCGACGATTGCAAAATCGAGGTCCCATTTTTCAAACACAGCGCGGGCTTCGGCCTCGAGCTCTGGCTTGAGGACCATCAGCATGCGTTCTTGGCTTTCTGACAGCATCATCTCGTAGGCGGTCATGTTCTCTTCGCGCTGTGGCACAGCGTTCAGGTTCAATCTGACCCCCAAGCCACCTTTGTCGCCCATTTCCACGGCTGAACAGGTCAGGCCAGCAGCGCCCATGTCCTGGATCGAGATCACAGCACCCGTTGCCATCAATTCGAGCGTGGCTTCCATGAGGCGTTTTTCGGTGAACGGATCGCCGACTTGGACGGTGGGCCGTTTTTCTTCGATTGTGTCATCGAATTCGGCGGATGCCATTGTCGCACCACCGACACCATCGCGGCCGGTTTTCGCACCAAGGTAGACGACGGGCATACCAACGCCGGATGCGGCCGAGTAAAAGATCTTGTCTGTATCAGCCAGACCAGCTGCAAACGCGTTTACAAGGCAGTTGCCATTATAAGCCGGATCAAAGCGAACTTCGCCGCCCACCATCGGGACGCCAAAGCAATTGCCGTAGCCGCCAACGCCAGCCACGACGCCGTTTACCAACTGTTTGGTCTTATGGTGATCGGGAGCGCCGAACGACAGCGAGTTCATCGCAGCAATAGGGCGTGCGCCCATAGTGAACACATCGCGCAAGATACCGCCAACGCCAGTCGCCGCACCTTGATAAGGCTCGATATAGGACGGGTGGTTATGGCTTTCCATCTTGAAAACAACGGCTTGGCCATCGCCAATGTCAACGATGCCTGCATTTTCACCCGGGCCGCAAATAACTTGAGGACCTTCGGTCGGTAGCGTGCGCAGCCATTTCTTGGAGGATTTATAAGAGCAATGCTCGTTCCACATCGCCGAAAAGATACCCAGTTCGGTGAATGACGGGGTGCGCCCAATAATCTCGAGGATGCGCGCGTATTCGTCAGGCGAGAGGCCATGTGCGGCAATAAGTTCGTAGGTGATGGCTGGCTCTTGCATCGTGATCCTCTTGGGCTGCTTGGGCGTTGCTTTACGGCAAGGCAGGCGGCGGGGCAAGCAAAGCGCGCGTGGCCCAAAAAAAATGCCGGGCACAAGGCCCGGCGCAGTCCAACAGGGAGGTGAAGACGATTAGCGCTAAGCATCATTGCCTTCGCAGTTGAAATAGTGTGCGAGAATTAAGCGATCAAGAAAAAATCATATAAACAGGCGCAACCCCGATATGCATTTTTTGCATAGCTTAAGGGGGAGCTATGTTAGGGCATTGCAGCTTCGCGAATTTTGCGGCGATGCGCAAAGATTTCATCTTGGACGAAATCGCGAAATGCGCTGATCCGCTTGGACTGTCGCAATTCTTCCGGATAGGCTAAGAAAACAGGTACTTCGCCGCTTTCAAGATCAGGCAACACGCGGACCAAATCTCCAAAATCCTCGGTTAAATAATCAGGCAAAACGCCGATACCGATGTTGTTTAAAATGCCCTGAAGCACACCGAAATAGTTGTTCACCGTAAACCGGTTCGGAATGTCTTGGGTCATCAAGTGTTGCACCAGTGTCGCACCTGCTGCCACCTGAATTGAATTCAAGCTTTGGCAGATCAGACGGTGCGGCCCCATTTCCTCGAGGGTTTGTGGCGTTCCGTTCTGTTCAAGGTAGGTTTTTGAGGCGTAAAGCCGCATCCGCACAGACATCAGGCGCTTGCGGATCAAATCCGCCTGGCTGGGTTCTTTCATGCGAATGGCAACGTCTGCTTCGCGCATTGGTAAATCCAGAACGCGTTCTTCCAGCATCAAATCGATCTTAAGGTCAGGATATTTTTCATAAAGCGCGGGCAGGCGAGGGGCGAGCCAGAGTGTGCCAAAACCTGTGGTCGTCGTGACCCGCAAATCGCCAAACACTTCTTCTTCGCTGTCGCGGATGCGTGCTGATGCCGCCTCGAGCCGTTTGTTCATGCTTTTGGTCGCGTCGAATAGCAATTCGCCCTGCTCGGTAAGAATCAGCCCACGGGCATGGCGGTGAAACAGCGTTGTGTTCAACGATTCCTCAAGCGCGCGCACTTGGCGGCTGACAGCCGACTGGGACAAATGCAGCGTATCACCGGCATGGGTCAGCGACCCCGCATCTGCGACTGCGTGAAATATTCTAAGCTTATCCCAGTCCATAAAACCCCGGCTACAAAACGATCTATTGATGAATGTGCTTACCTTACCCGTGAACGGTGTTTTGATGCAAACGGCATATCACTCAAATTTATGTTTGTAGGTCAGCCTCTTTGACCTATACTGGAATCACCTAGTCTGACGCGCGGGGAGGTGCGGGATGAGCCATCAGGATGTTTCGTTAAAAGACCGCTACGATTTGACAAAATCGCAGATATTACTCAACGGCACGCAAGCGTTGGTACGTTTGATGATGATGCAGCAGGCGCGAGACAAAGCGGCGGGGTTAAATACCGCCGGTTATGTGACGGGTTACCGCGGGTCACCGCTTGGTGCCGTGGACATGCAAATGACCCGTGCCAAGGATGTCTTGGACCTTGCGCAGATCACCTTTCAACCAGGATTGAACGAAGACCTTGCCGCGACGGCCCTTTGGGGGGCGCAACAAGCAGAACTGCGCGGCGAAGGCAAATACGACGGTGTCTTTGGCCTGTGGTACGGCAAAGGGCCGGGGGTTGACCGTTCCGGTGACGTGATGCGGCATGTGAACATGGCCGGATCGTCGCCCAACGGTGGTGTGATCATGGCGATGGGCGATGATCACACTGGCGAAAGTTCGACGACGCTGCACCAATCTGATTGGGCAATGGTCGACGCTTATATGCCGATTGTGTCGCCCGCAGGCGTCCAAGAGGTGCTGGATTACGGGCTGTATGCCTATGCGTTGTCGCGGTTTGCAGGCGTCTGGGTCGGTCTGAAAACAATGAAAGACACGATCGAGGTCACGTCGGTTGTCGATGGCAGCCCTGATCGGGTGTCTTTTGTGGAACCTGATTTTGCGATGCCCGAAGGCGGGTTGAATATCCGCATGATCGATACGCCGCAGCTGCAAGAAGCGCGGATGATCGACTATAAACGCAATGCCGCTGAAGCATTCGCGCGTGCAAACCGCATGGACCAGCGTAAATGGGGGCAGGCGGGCGCAAAGATTGGGTTTGTTGCGGCGGGCAAAAACTGGCTTGATCTACAACACGCGCTTTCGTTGCTGGATATTGACGCAGAGGAAGCCGCCCGTTTGGGGCTGACAACATATAAAGTCGGGCAGGTTTGGCCGCTGGATATGGTGTCGCTCAAAGAATGGGCCGCAGGGCTTGATCTGATTATTGTTATCGAGGAAAAGCGCAAGCTGATCGAAGTGCAGATCAAAGAAGCGCTGTTTGATAATCGCCAAGGGCGACGGGTTTATGGCTGGCACAAGGGGGATGCGCTCAAAGACGGTAAGCGGGCGGAGTTGTTCCAAACCAAAGCGGACCTTAACCCTGTTTTGGTCGCAACCCGATTAGGTGAAATCCTGATCGAAGAAGACTGCGGGACGGATGCAATCAAGGCAGGTCTTGATGCGTTAATCGCGGCACAACGCGCTGACAACCTGCCGGAACTTGCCGCACGCACACCTTATTTCTGTTCAGGCTGCCCGCACAACTCATCAACGAAAGTCCCTGCGGGTTCGCGTGCCTATGCAGGCATCGGCTGTCATTACCTTGTGCAATGGATGGACCGCGAAACTGTGGGCTTTACACAGATGGGTGGCGAAGGGGCAAACTGGGTCGGCGAAGCACCGTTTTCGACCCGTGATCACGTTTTCCAGAATGTCGGGGATGGCACCTATAACCATTCTGGCCTGCAAGCGATCCGTTTTGCTGTGATGGCCAATACCAACATCACTTATAAGATTTTGTACAATGATGCGGTCGCCATGACTGGCGGACAAGGCAATGATGGCGGGTTGACCGCTGATCAGATTTGCCGCGAGCTGCAGGCCTTTGGCGTGCGCAATGTGGCGGTGGTTTATGATGAAAAGGAAGATCTTGATCTAGGGCTATTCCCGAAAGGTCTTGAAATACACCCGCGTGAAGAGCTGTCAGAGGTTCAGGCAAAGTATAGCAAATACAAAGGTGTGTCTGCCATCGTTTATGTTCAGACTTGTGCCGCTGAAAAGCGCCGTCGTCGCAAACGTGGGCAATTCCCTGATCCGGACAAGCGCGTTTTTATCAACACTGACATCTGCGAAGGCTGCGGCGATTGCGGGGTGCAATCCAACTGTGTTTCCATCGTGCCAGTTGAAACCGAATTGGGCCGAAAGCGGGCGATTGATCAGTCATCGTGCAACAAAGACTATTCCTGCGTGAGCGGCTTTTGCCCGTCTTTCGTAACAATCGAAGGTGCGCAAATCCGCAAAGAAGCCACCACCGAAGTGGACTTGCCAGACTTGCCGGAACCACAGCTGCCAACCATTAATGGCACCCATAACGTCGTCATCACAGGCGTGGGTGGTACTGGCGTTGTGACCATCGGTGCGGTCCTTGCGATGGCGGCGCACATCGACGGCAAAGGTACCGGCATGATGGAAATGTCTGGGCTTGCCCAAAAGGGAGGCGCTGTTCACATTCATTGCCGTATCGGGGAAAGCCCGAGTGATATCAATGCGATCCGTATTGCGACAGGGGAATGTGATACGCTGATTGGCGGCGATTTGGTGGTGTCTGCGGGCGCGAAAACCTTAGGGTTGATGAAGTCTGGGCGGACCGCTGGCGTGGTCAACTCGCACGAAATCATGACCGGCGCATTCACACGTGATGCCGACTTTAAACTGCCAAGCGATCAGTTGCGGCTGTCACTTGAGGCGCGCTTAGGCGCGGGGCTGGCGATGTTTGATGGCTCGGCACTTGCGAAGGCTCTCTTGGGGGATAGCATCTATTCCAATATGATGATCTTTGGCGCGGTTTGGCAAAATGGCTTTATTCCAGTAAGTTACGAGGCGATCCTTGGCGCAATTGAACTGAACGGTGCTGCGATCAACCGCAACATAAAAGCCTTCGAGCTTGGCCGATGGGCCGCAGCGTACCCGCAAGATGCGGCCGCCGTGTTGCAGTCAAACGTGGTGGCTTTGCCGGACACTCTTGCAGACAAAATCGCATTTCGCGAAGCCCATGCCACAACTTATCAAGGCAAGCGATTGGCGCGCAAATACCGCCGCTTGGTTGATCAATTTACGGATGCGGGAATGCAAGAAGCCGTCGCGAAAGGCTATCATAAGCTGCTGACATATAAGGATGAATATGAAGTCGCGCGTTTGTTGACGCAAACCAAGTCTAAGGCAGAAGCTGAATTCGCTGGTGATCTAAAGCTAAACTATCACCTTGCACCGCCGATCCTGTCAAAGACAGGTTCCGACGGACGTCCTGTGAAGCGGGAATTTGGCGCGCGGATGGCGTGGGGTTTTCCGAAACTTGCGAAACTGAAATGGGTGCGCGGCACGCCTTTTGATCCCTTTGGCCGCACCGCAGAGCGGAGAATGGAACGCGCCTTGATCAAGGAATACGAGGCAGACATGGCAGAGGTCCTTGCCCTGATGCGCCCCGATACGCGTGATGCGGCGATTGCTTTGGCGGCACTTCCGCTTGAAATTCGCGGCTTTGGCCCTGTCAAAGAAACCAACGCACGCAAAGCGGCAAAACGACGTGAAGAACTATTGGCAGTTTTGCGCGCGCCGCAGATGCAGCAGGCAGCAGAATAGTGCCAGATGGACCAAACAGAACGCTGATTTGATGCATGGATTTCTTGTCCAAACCGCCGTATGCATTGGCTCATTGATGAAGAACACGCAGCAACAGCAGGGTGCACAATGGCAGTTGGCATATTTGATAGCGGGCTAGGCGGACTTACGGTGCTGGATGCCGTGTCAAAGCGCTTGCCTGATTTGCCGCTCGTTTACTTGGGCGATAGTGCGCATGCGCCTTACGGCGTGCGCACTCCTGATGATATTTACAATCTGACGACACAGGCCACGCAACGTTTGTTTGATGCTGGTTGTGATCTGGTGATTTTGGCCTGCAACACGGCCTCTGCTGCGGCTTTGCGGCGCATGCAAGAAGGCTGGATTCCCAAAGAAAAGCGCGTCTTGGGCGTTTTTGTGCCTTTGATCGAAGCGCTGACCGAACGGCAGTGGGGCGACAATTCTCCCCCACGCGAAGTGGGCGTAAAGCATGTGGCTTTGTTTGCGACACCCGCGACTGTTTCAAGCCGTGCGTTCCAGCGAGAGCTGGCATTTCGCGCGATTGGCGTTGATGTTGAAGGTCAAGCCTGCGGCGGCGTTGTCGATGCAATCGAAGACGGCGATATGATCTTGGCCGAAGCATTGGTGAACAGCCATGTTGACGCGCTCAAGCGGAAGATGCCAGAGCCGGATGCTGCCGTTTTGGGCTGCACACATTACCCGTTGATGGAAAAGCAATTCCAAGCGGCACTTGGTCCAGACGTCAAAGTGTTCTCGCAGGCGAACCTTGTAGCAGAAAGCCTTGCCGACTACCTAACCCGCCGACCAGAAATGGCCGGATCGGGGACGGTATCGAAATTTTTGACAACCGGTGACCCCGCGCGCGTTTCCAGCCGTGCGACGCAGTTCTTGCGACGACAGATCACCTTTGAATCCGCATAACTCCAGTTTTCGAACATTCATCCCGGGGGGGATTAAACTATGTCTTATAACGTCGCCATTCTTGGTGCTTCTGGCTACACAGGTGCCGAACTCGTACGCATCATCGCAACGCACCCCAGTCTAAAGATCGTCGGACTGTCGGGAAACTCCAAGGCTGGCATGGCGATGGCGGATGTATTCCCGCATCTGCGCCATCTGGACTTGCCGGTTCTGACCACGATCGAAGATATGGATCTTTCGGGCGTTGATCTGGTGTTCTGCGCGCTGCCGCATGCCACGTCACAAGAGGTTATTTCAAAGCTGCCGAAGTCGCTCAAGATAGTCGATCTGTCTGCTGACTTCCGGCTGCGTAATCCTGCTGACTATGCCAAATGGTACGGCAAGGGCCACGCGGCCACCGATATGCAATCAGAGGCCGTTTATGGCCTGACAGAATTTTACCGCGACCAGATCAAAAGCGCGCGTTTGGTGGCTGGCACAGGCTGCAACGCGGCCACAGGCCAATACGCATTGCGTCCCTTGATCGAAGCAGGGGTGATTGATCTTGATCAAATCATCATCGACCTTAAGGCTGCAGTATCGGGCGCAGGACGAAGCCTGAAGGAGAATCTGTTGCACGCTGAACTGTCAGAGGGGGCACATGCCTATGCCGTTGGTGGCACCCATCGTCACCTGGGCGAGTTCGATCAGGAATTTTCTGCGATCGCCGGACGCCCTGTGCACGTGCAGTTCACGCCGCATCTGATCCCCGCCAACCGCGGCATTTTGGCCACCACCTATGTGCAAGGCGACCCTCAGGTCATATATGACACTTTAGCTGCAGCTTACGCAGACGAGCCGTTCATAGAGGTGCTACCGATGGGACAACATCCGTCGATCAAACATATTCGCGCGTCGAACTTCTGTCACATCGGTGTCGTGGCCGACCGCATCGCGGGCCGTGCGATTGTCATTGCGACGTTGGACAATCTGACCAAAGGGTCGTCAGGGCAGGCGATACAGAACGCCAATTTGATGCTTGGGTTGCCGGAAACGGAGGGGCTTATGATGGCTCCGGTGTTCCCATGAGTGGGGGGTTCAAAAGCCTTAAAAAACGGCGCCGCGTTCAGGTGCTGTCGATGGCAGGGGTCAGCCTTGCGCTGGTTTTGGCGCTACTATGGTTTTTGCCTGACGATAGCTTTCAGTTCTTCCGCTCGCCCAGCGAAGTGGCCGAAGCACCGCCACCACCGAATGAACGATTTCGGATTGGCGGGTTGGTCGCTGAAAACTCGATCGTGCGCGGGCAAGGTGAACAGGTTAGCTTTTCTGTGACCGATGGTGGGGCCACTGTTCCTGTCGTTTACACAGGCATTTTGCCAGACCTGTTCGAGGAAGGTCAGGGTATGGTTGCACAAGGCCACTACATCAATGGACGTTTTGAAGCTGTTGAAATCCTTGCAAAACATGACGAAACTTACATGCCATCCGAAGTGATCGACGCGCTTAAGGCGCAAGGCACTTATGTCGAACCGGACGGTACTGTCGTCACCAATTAACCTTTAGCGCGCATCTTTTTCCCCAGTTTGATTTGAGGGGCGAAGATGCAAACAGTGACCGACATCGCACGCGAAATTGTGGCCCGCGAGGGCGGCTATGTGAATGATCCGGATGATCCTGGTGGTGCGACAAATCATGGCGTCACCATTCATACGATGCGCCGTCTGGGCCTTGATTTGACGCAGGATGGGCGCATCGATGCGGAAGACGTAAAGGTTTTGACGCGCGCCCATGCTGTATCGATTTTCGTCGAGCACTACTATCGCCGCCCCAAGATTGATCAATTGCCAGATGCTCTGCAGTCCAGCGTGTTTGATATGTATGTCAATGCGGGCGCTAACGCTGTGAAAATCCTTCAGCGTGTCTTGGGCGAAATGCGGATTGAAGTCGTCGTTGACGGCATAATCGGACCGCAAACCGTGAGAGTAGCCCAACAAGCAATGAATGCAGCGCCCGATCATTTTGTGGACGCTTACGGCATTGCGCGGCGCAATTATTACTATGATTTGGCCGCACGCCGCCCTTCTAGTCGCAAGTTTGCGCGGCGCAGGAATGGCGGCAAGGGCGGGTGGATCAAGCGGGCAGAGGAATTCATCGCACCCCGTTTTCATTTGTCAGACGCCCAACACCGCGAAAGGACAGCGCAATGGGTTTGATCACTGGCTTGATGCAGTTTTTATTCGGTGACGGCCGGAATGTGGTCGCTGAAACCGCTCAGGTTTTTCGCGAAAACGCCGAACAAGGCGCCGTGAGGGCCGCCGATGCGCGCGCCGACAGCTTGCAACAGTTTGCAGCTGAATTTGCACACCCAACGCGCGGCATTTTTGACAGGATTGTGGACGGGCTGAACCGTTTGCCGCGTCCCGCATTGGCTTTGGGCACGATCTGGCTGTTTGTCAGCGCGATGCGCACGCCACAGCAGTTTGCGCAAGGTATGCAAGGATTGGCGTTGGTGCCAGAGCCGCTTTGGTGGTTGATGGGCGCGATCGTCAGCTTCTACTTTGGCGCACGCCATCAGGTCAAAGCGTTCGAATTCCAAACCTCTATCGCGCGGGCATTGGCCGCGCCAAGCAACGTACCAACAGGGGTATCTGATAACCCTGCGCTGCAGGAATGGCAGGTTCGCAATGGACAATGATTGGGCCGACCATCTGGTGCGCCGCATCGTTGCACTCGAGACGCGAAATGCGGTCGATGAAGTGCACCGAACCAACGTGGCCGACCGTCTGAGCGCGATTGAGGATACCCTTAAATGGCTGGTCCGTTTGATTATCGGTGGGTTGTTGATGGCGGGTCTAACCTATGCAGTAAAAGGTGGATTAATACGCTAAGACAGCGGCGCTCATGTGCCAAAATGTAACGCCATTTTGAGCATGGTTCCTATTTAGTCCGCCAGACGAATGCGCTATTGTGCATGTATGTTGATAGAACTCGGACACTTCGCTTTGATTCTCGCCTTTGGCATTGCCATCGTGCAGATGATTGTTCCCATGGTCGGCGCGCATCGCGGCAATGCCGCTTGGATGGCTTTGGCCGAACCTGCGGCCACTGTGCAATTCCTGCTAACAGGCTTTGCCTTTGCGGTGCTGACATGGGCCTTTGTAACCTCGGATTTCTCGCTGCAGTTGGTGTATCTGAACTCGCACACTGACAAGCCGATGATCTACAAAATCACGGGCGTTTGGGGGAACCACGAAGGCTCTATGTTGTTGTGGATGCTGATACTAACGCTGTTCGGGGCGTGTGCGGCATGGTTTGGAGACGGCTTGCCGACGCGTCTGCGCGCGCGGGTTTTGTCTGTGCAAGCATCAATTGCAGTGGCTTTTTTCGCTTTTGTCTTGTTCACTTCCAACCCGTTTGTGCGCCTCGAAGTGCCGCCGTTGAACGGACGCGATTTGAACCCGCTGTTGCAAGACCCCGGCTTGGCCTTTCACCCGCCGTTCCTATATTTGGGCTATGTCGGCCTGAGCATGTCATTCTCTTTCGCGATTGCTGCCTTGATCGAAGGGCGCGTTGATGCCGCTTGGGGACGCTGGGTGCGCCCTTGGACGCTGGCCGCTTGGATGTTCTTGACCATCGGTATCGCACTCGGCTCGTGGTGGGCCTATTATGAATTGGGATGGGGTGGTTTCTGGTTCTGGGATCCAGTTGAAAACGCGTCGTTTATGCCATGGTTGATTGCCGCCGCCTTGCTGCACTCTGCAATCGTTGTGGAAAAGCGGGAGGCACTCAAAAGCTGGACGATCCTTCTGGCAATCTTGGCATTCGGGTTCTCGCTTCTGGGTGCATTTATCGTCCGCTCTGGCGTGCTGACATCTGTCCATGCTTTTGCAAACGATCCTGCGCGCGGCATGTTGATCCTGATCATTCTTGCTGTCTTTTTGGGCGGCGCGCTGACGCTATTTGCGTTCCGCGCGGGCAAGCTCGAGGCGAAAGGCGTGTTTTCGACTGTCAGCCGTGAAAGCGGCTTGATCCTGAATAACATTTTGTTGTCCGTTAGCTGCTTTGTGGTGTTCATCGGAACGATCTGGCCATTGGTGGCTGAGATGCTGTTTGACCGCACGCTGTCTGTCGGACCGCCATTCTTTGACGCGGCATTCACGCCGTTTATGGTTGCAATCGCGATTGCTTTGCCGTTCGGGTCGATGCTGGCATGGAAGCGTGGCACGTTTGAACGCGCGACCAAGGCGTTGGCAGGTTGGTTCGTTCTGGCCATTGCTTGTGCGGCGCTGGCCTATGCGATCCAAAGCGGCAATTCCGCTCTTGGACCCATTGGTGTGGCTTTAGGTGTTTGGGTTGTGGGCGGCGCATTGGCTGATCTTTGGATACGGAGCGGGCGCGACACTGTTGTGGAACGTTTGCGCCGCATCGCACGGCTACCCCGCGCAGATTGGGGCAAAGCCACTGCGCATATCGGTATGGGCGTGACCATCTTTGGTATCGCGGCGATGACGGCTTGGCAGCAAGAGGACATTCGCGTGGCTGATGTCGGCGAGCGTTGGTCGGTTGGCCAATTCGAATTCCAGTTGGACGGCGTCAATCAACTGCAGGGACCGAACTACCTGACGACAATGGCGGACATCTCGGTCTGGCGCGGCGATCGTCAAGTCGGCGATCTGCACCCTGAAAAGCGGTTCTATCCGGTGGCAAACATGCCAACGACAGAGGCCGCAATTATCAACGGGGTGCTGCGTGATATCTATGTCGTCGTCGGCGATCCCCAAGAGAATGGTGGTTGGGCTGTGCGTATCTACCTGAAGCCATTCGCGAATTGGATATGGGGCGGCGCGATGTTGATGGCACTCGGCGGGTGTTTCTCGTTGTCTGACAGACGTTTGCGGGTCGGTGCATCTTCGGCCAAGCGGTCCGCCAAGGCGGTGCCAGCGGAATGAAGCGTTTGCTGATTATCGTGATGCTTTTGGCGTCACCACTTTGGGCCGTTGAACCCAGCGAGATGCTGGATGATCCGGTTCTAGAGGATCGGGCGCGTGCATTATCGCAAGGGCTACGCTGTCCGGTGTGCCGCAATGAGAGCATTGATGAAAGCAACGCGATACTGGCCAAAGAACTGCGGATCGTTCTGCGCGAGCGGATCAGCGATGGTGATACAGACAGGCAAGCTGTCGATTTTCTGGTGGCGCGCTACGGAGAATATGTGCTGTTGCGGCCTGATGCGCGTGGTGCAAATTTGATATTATGGCTGGCAGCTCCTGCGCTATTTTTGATTGCTCTTGGTATCGGCTGGTCCACGATCCGAACCAAACGCGCAGCGCCTGCGGGGCTAAGCGACGAAGAAAAGGCCGAGCTGGAAAAAATATTGCGGTCGTGACGTGCGGTCTGGCTTTTGTGAACTGAACAGTTCACTAAGTTGAACCAAAGCGGCGCATTCATCTGCGTTGCGAACAGTCACAAGGATTACGGACATGGACTATCAGGCTATCACTCTTGCCATACGGAACGACGTGGCAGTGATCACTTTGAACCGCCCTGACATGATGAACGCGCTGAACACGCAGATGCGTGCAGAAATTACGCATGCGGTCAAAGCGGCTGAAAAAGACGCGCGGGTTTTGGTCATGACGGGTGCGGGCAAGGCATTTTGTTCCGGTCAAGATCTTGGCGATGGTGGCAGTGCTGCGTCCTTGGATCTAGAGCGGACGTTACGCGACGAATATGTGCCCATGCTCAAGGCGATTTTCGATTGCCGTATCCCCACAATCGCCGCTGTGAACGGGCCTGCGGCAGGGGCAGGGGCAAACCTTGCGCTGGCCGCAGATGTCGTAATTGCATCAGACGCAGCATACTTCGTTCAAGCCTTTACGCGCATTGGCCTGATCCCGGATGCAGGCGGCACCTACTGGTTGCCGCGTCAGGTCGGGTCGGCCAAAGCAATGGGCGCCGCCCTGTTCGCGGACAAAATCACGGCTGAACAGGCCGAAGCGTGGGGCATGATCTATGAAACTGCACCTGCCGCAACTTTTCAGGAACATGTCAGCGCGCGTGCGGCCCATTTGGCCCAAGGCCCGACTGTTGCATACCGAGAGTTGAAACAGGCGATCCGAGGATCGTTTGAGAATTCATTAGACGAACAACTGGCGCTTGAGGCGAAACTGCAAGGGCGTTGCGGCAAAACCCGCGATTTCCAAGAAGGCGTCGTCGCCTTTCTAGAAAAACGCAAAGCGGTCTACGAAGGTCGCTGATCACAATGATAAAGGCCGCATCAATGATGCGGCCTTTTAATTTGATCTATTGGGTCATCGGCCCGATCAATTAACGTTTTTCGATATCGACATAGTCACGCTGCATCTCGCCGAGATAGAGCTGACGCGGGCGACCGATTTTTAACTGTGGATCGGCCAATTGTTCGGACCACTGCGAAATCCAACCGACAGTCCGCGCAAGCGCAAATATCGGTGTGAACATCGATGTCGGAAAGCCCATCGCCTCGAGAATGATGCCGGAATAGAAATCGACGTTCGGGAACAGTTTCTTATCTGCGAAATATGGATCGGCCAGTGCCTGACGCTCAAGTTCTTTTGCGACTTGCAGGATCGGATTGTTCTCAACGCCCATAAGCTCAAGCACTTCGTCCGCGCTTTGCTTCATCACCGTCGCGCGGGGATCGAAGTTTTTGTAAACGCGGTGCCCAAAGCCCATCAGACGGTAAGGATCGTTTTTGTCCTTGGCGCGCGCGATGAATTCCGGAATACGATCTGGCGTGCCAATCTCCTTGAGCATCTCAAGGCAAGCTTGGTTCGCACCACCGTGGGCAGGGCCCCAAAGGCATGCAATACCGGCCGCAATACAAGCAAACGGATTAGCACCGGACGACGAGGCCAAGCGCACTGTAGACGTCGAAGCGTTCTGTTCATGATCGGCATGCAGTGTGAAAATCCGGTCCATCGCACGGGCGAGGATCGGGTCCACATTGTATTCTTGCGCAGGCACAGCAAAGCACATGTGCAAAAAGTTGGCTGCGTAATCAAGATCGTTGCGCGGATAAACAAAAGGTTGGCCAATCGAATATTTATAGGCCATCGCGGCCACAGTCGGCATCTTTGCAATCAGGCGGATGGTTGCAACGTCACGCTGATGCGGATCGTTGATATCAGTGCTGTCATGGTAGAACGCTGACATCGCGCCGACAACGCCAACCATCGTAGCCATAGGGTGCGCATCGCGGCGGAAACCACGGAAGAAGTTATGCATCTGCTCGTGGATCATTGTGTGATTGGTCACCAGTGATTCGAACTTTTCAAGCGCGTCTGCAGACGGCAATTCACCATAAAGCAGCAGATAGCATACTTCGAGGTAATGGGATTTGCCTGCCAGTTGATCGATTGGATAGCCACGGTGCAGCAAGATACCTTCATCGCCATCGATGAAAGTAATTGTGCTGTCGCACGCGGCGGTCGACGTAAAACCGGGGTCATAAGTAAAGACATTCGCCTGACCATAAAGCTTGCGGATGTCGATGACATCGGGGCCACCAGTCGGGGAATGTACGGGCAACTCGTAAGTCTTACCCTTGAGCGTCAGCGTCGCAGTATCAGTATTCTCGGCCATTTAAATTCCCCTCTTGGACCTGTGCGCGCGTTATCGGCACAGGGGCGTCTTCAGTTCCCGGATAACTGTTCTTTGTAAAGAACTCGTATCAGGCGCTCGCGTCTCTTAGGCGCGCGATGGTTTCATCACGGCCCAGGACCAACATCATATCGAACATACTTGGCGAAACTGCGCGCCCAGCAAGCGCAGCCCGTAGGGGCCCCGCGAGTTTGCCAAGTTTCATGTCATGAGCTTCGGCAGTGGATGCGACAATCCCTTCAAGGGTGTCTTTTGACCAGCTAGCATTTTGCAGCTGCGGCGTCAATTCCGCCAGTATACGACGGGATACATCGGTCAACTGCTCTGCGGCCTTTTCGTCAGGCGTAACAGGACGCGAAGCCAGAATAAATGTTGCCTTATCAACAAGTTCCGGAAATGTCTTGGCGCGTTCTTTCAGGCAGTACATTGCCCGCAACATTCCGTCATTTTGTGTTTCGGTCAAAGGATCAGCACCGGTTGCCGCAAGGAAAGCCTGTAATTCATGCAGCAGTGCAGCATCGTCCGCCGCAGCAATGTGCTGACCACAGATATTGTCCAGCTTTTTGAAGTCAAACCGCGAAGGCGATTTGCCGATTCCGCCCAAATCAAACCATTCCCGTGCTTGCGCATCCGAGAAGAATTCGTCGTCTCCATGGCTCCAGCCCAGACGGGTCAAATAATTGCGCATTCCGGCGGCAGGATATCCAAGGGCCTGATATTCCGCAGCACCCGTTGCGCCATGACGCTTGGACAGTTTCTTGCCATCGGGGCCAAAAATCAGCGGGATATGCGCCAAAGTCGGTTTGGCCCATTCCATCGCGTCATAAATCATGTTCTGGCGAAACGCATTGGCCAGATGATCATCACCACGGATCACATGGGTCACGCCCATATCGTGATCATCGACAACGACCGCGAGCATATAAACCGGCGATCCGTCAGAGCGGAGCAGGATCATATCGTCTAACTGGTCATTGGACCAAGTCACATCGCCCTGCACTTCGTCATGCAAAGTAGTTTTGCCGTCGCGGGGCGCTTTGATGCGCACGGCATAAGGCGCATCCGGATGATCTGACGCGGCCACGTCACGCCAAGGCGAGCGGAACAGGGTCGATGTCTTCGCCGCACGCGCAGTTTCGCGGAATGCTTCAATCTCTTCAGGCGTGCTAAG
>NZ_JAFMHR010000026.1:22470-25955 GCF_017854415.1 Yoonia sp.
GCATTTGTAAGCCTTGCCCGCCTCCAAGAGCTGATGCGCGACCTGTGCATGGCGATCCGCATTTGCGGCTTGGCTGGACGGTTCCCCGTCCCAGTCAAGACCCAGCCACGTCAGCCCGTCCAAGATCGCTTGAGTATTTTCAGCGTTGGACCGCGCCTTGTCGGTATCTTCGATGCGGAGCAAAAATTTGCCGCCACGTCCACGGGCATACAGCCAGTTAAACAAAGCAGTCCGCGCGCCGCCAATGTGCAAAGCACCTGTGGGCGAGGGGGCGAAACGAGTGACGACTGACATGAGAATATTAGCCTTTCGCTAACCAGCTTTCCGGTAGTGTTCCGGCTTGGGTCGGGGATACGAGACTGCGGGGTGAAGGACAAGTGCGTGAACGGATCTCAGACGCGCTGCTGGCCCAACGGGACAATTTGTTTGGCTGGGTGCCGATTTGTTTGGGCATCGGGATTGGCGTCTACTTCAGTATGGGGCAAGAACCCGACTTGCCGGTGATCTGGATGGGGGTTGGCGGTCGGGGTGACATTGCTAATCCTTGCAAGACTGGTGTCTACCGCGTTTTTACCCTTGCTGTTGGCGCTAGTGTTAATTTTGACTGGCGCAGGCCTTGCCAAATGGCGCGTCACGACCGTTACCGAACCGGTGCTTAATTTTCGCTATTACGGCCCGATTGAAGGGCGGCTCGTGCACATCGATCGTTCGAGCAGCGACGCGGTGCGGTTGACGTTGGATCATGTGGTGCTGGCGCGGATGGCTCCGGCGCGGACCCCTGCAAAGGTGCGCGTGTCGTTGCAAGGCGATCAGTCGTTCACCTCATTCAACCCAGGCGATGTGCTGATCCTGACAGGCCATTTATCACCCCCCGCAGGCCCTGCGGAACCGCGTGGTTTTGATTTTCAACGTCATGCTTGGTTCATGCAATTGGGTGCGGTCGGGTATACGCGGACGCCAGTTTTACGACTGGCGGTCCCGCAGTCGCGGGGCTTTGCCACGCAGGTCTTTGCGCTGCGTATGGCGATATCCCAAGCTGTACAAACCGCGATGCCGGGCGAGGCGGGCGCATTTGCGGCAGCCATTATGACAGGTGATCGGTCCGGCATGGGACAACAGACATTGGCCGAATTGCGTGCCTCGAACCTTGCGCATCTGTTGGCGATTTCCGGACTGCATATGGGGCTTTTGACAGGCTTTGTTTTTGCAGTGATCCGGTACGGGCTGGCGCTTGTTCCGCGTGTGGCCTTGCGTTGGTCCACAAAAAAGATCGCTGCAATCTGCGCTTTGATAGTCGGGGCATTTTATCTGCTATTATCAGGGGGAAATGTCGCGACCGAACGGGCCTTTATTATGGTGGCTGTGATGCTGGTAGCGGTGCTGTTGGATAGGCGCGCCTTGACCCTACGAGCGGTCGCGATTGCTGCCACCATTGTTTTGGTCTGGCAACCCGAAGCGATGACCGGATCGGGATTTCAGATGTCTTTTGCAGCCACCACGGCATTGGTTGCGGCATTCGCCGGGTTGCGCCGCTTTGACCTCAGTCGGTACCCAAAATGGTCGCGGGCGGTGCTGTCGGTTGTGCTGTCGTCGTTCATCGCAGGGCTTGCGACAGCACCGTTTGCCGCCGCGCACTTTAACCAGATTGCGCACTATGGCTTGATTGCGAACTTGCTGAGCGTGCCACTGATGGGTGTCTTGGTGATGCCTGCAGCCGTTCTTGCCGTGTGTCTTGCACCCTTTGGGCTGTGGGGGATCGGGCTTTGGGCAATGGAGATGGGTTTGCGGTGGATTCTATTCGTCGCGAACGTTGTCGCAACACGCGATGGTGCGCTGAGCCATATCTGGGCACCTGATCCGTTGGTGTTGCCGGTTTTGACGCTGGGGTTGCTTTGGGCACTGCTGATCAAAGGGCCTGTGCGTTTTGCGGGGTTGGTGGCAGTGCTTTGTGCTGCGGTTCTTTGGGCGCAAACAACGCGTCCTGCGTTGTTAATCGCTGATAACGGCAGTCTGGTCGGATTGCAGACTGATGCAGGCAGGGTCCTTTCAAAACCGCGTGGGAGCGGATTTGTGGCAGGGGTCTGGCTTGAAAACGATGGCGCGCCAATTGCGCAAGAAGACGCCGCCGCCAAACAAGGTTTTCAGGTTGAAGGGCGGCGCATATCCGTTGATTTGGATGGCTGGCAGGTCTTGCAAGTATCAGGAAAGACGGCACTTGCCGATCTAAATGGCTGCGATGGGGCCGATATTCTTGTGTCTAATCAGGTTGATGCGACTGACCGCCCATGCATCATTTATGATCTTGCGCGGTTGCGTCAAACCGGATCTCTGGCCATTGATGTGGCCCCAAACGGTGATCTCTGGATCGAAACTGCGCGATGGGTTGCGGGCGCGCGACCATGGAATGCACGGCAAGGCGGGCGCAGCGAGTTGATTGTCTTGCCCGTGCAAACACAAAAAAGGGTCGCCGAAGCGACCCAATTCTTTGATTTAGAACAGCCTTAGTAAGTGCGGATCAAGCCAACAAGCCTGCCTTGCACTTTCACCTGATCGTCGCGGAAAACACGCGTTTCATAGGCTGGGTTCGCCGCTTCAAGCGCGATTGATCCTGCATTGCGACGGAACCGTTTGAGCGTTGCCTCGTGGCCTTCGACCAAGGCCACGACGATATCACCATTGTCGGCCACAGATGTTTCGCGAATGACCACGACGTCGCCGTCATTGATGCCAGCGTCGATCATCGAATCGCCTTTGACTTCAAGGGCATAGTGATCGCCGGCACCTACCATCGACTGCGGCACAGACACATTGTGCGATACTTCGCTGATGGCTTCAATCGGGACACCTGCCGCAATCCGGCCCATCATCGGTAATTCTACGGCGCCATTATCGACATGTAGTGCCGCGGTCGGAATGCTGTCCGGTTTATCACCGTCAATCACGCGCGGGGTGAAACCCGTTTTGTTCATCATCGCATCGGGCAGTTTGACGATCTCAAGTGCGCGGGCACGGTGCGCCAAGCGCCGGATAAACCCGCGTTCTTCCAGCGCTGTAATCAAGCGATGGATGCCGGATTTCGAGCGCAGATCAAGCGCCTCTTTCATTTCATCAAAGCTGGGGGGGACCCCGTCGCGCTGAACACGCTTGTGAATGAATTCGAGTAGATCGAGCTGTTTTTTGGTTAACATTGTCTGCTCCGTTGCCACGTTTTGCATATGTTCTATGCATGTTCTTGTTTTGTGTCAACTCTGGCGTGCAGCTGTTGTGTGCAGTCCGGATGCCTCCGGCGGAAGTTTTTTAGGAAAGAGAAGATAGAGAATCAGATACGGATGATTTCGACGCTATCCCCGCGAGCGCGTGCGGGGGCACTTGCGGGATGGACGACAAGGCAGTTGGCGTCAGCAAGCACCGTGAGCAATGCGCTATCTTGTCGTTCAAAGATGGTCACGCTATCGCCGTCTATTTTGCCGCGCATGTAATGTTCG
>NZ_JAFMHR010000165.1 GCF_017854415.1 Yoonia sp.
GCCGGACATAGAGGGGTGTTTGATATGCTGCAACTGCGAAAAGCGCCTGAAATCGGCGGACTCGGTGTTTTTTGCGACGCACATGACGCGGATAGGAAACGCGCGATATTGTCACAGCCATTGTATCTGGTGATGGGGGTCATAAATCGGTCCTGTAACTCATAAAGGATGACCCCATGAAATGTCCCATCGATGGCGCCACGCTTGTTATTTCTGACCGCAGCGGGGTCGAAATTGATTACTGCCCTGAATGTCGCGGCGTTTGGCTGGATCGGGGCGAATTGGACAAAATTATCGATCGGTCAGTTGGCGAAGCGCCACCGCCACCGCCGCCCCCATCAGGCCGCCGGGATGATCGTGAATACCGCGATGATCGCGGTGAATATCGCCCTAAGAAAAAGCGCGATAGTTTCTTGAGCGAGCTTTTTGACTTTTAGGGGTGTCAAAAGGCCTTCGCGCGGCTAGACCCTGCGTGTATTTTCAAAAGGGTCCGTCATGCAGGTCGTCACATTGATCACCACGCCACACAAACGCAAGCTAGAGGCCGCATTGGTTGATAGCTTGCGCAATGCTTGGGGTGGTGCAGACGCCAACTGGTTGGCGATTGACGAAGCCGCTAATTTTGCGATCACGAAAGTTCCAGACAATCAGTGGGATGTCTGGGCCGCCTTGCAAGCCGAAGGCGTTGATCTGGTCATCCAACCCTACAGCAACCTGCGCAAAAAGATGCTGCTTGCCGATATGGACAGCACAATGATCCAGCAAGAATGCATTGATGAACTTGCAGATGAGGCAGGCGTTGGCGCGCGAGTTGCCGATATCACTGCGCGCGCGATGAACGGCGAGCTGGATTTCGAAGAAGCGCTGATCGAACGGGTTGGCCTGCTCAAAGACCTGCCGGAAAGCATGATTGCGCAAGTCATCGCCCAGCGGATCACCTACATGCCCGGCGGGCGCGAATTGGTCAGCACCATGAAAGCGCATGGCGCATATGCGGCGCTGGTGTCGGGGGGATTCACGGCATTCACTGCAAAGGTTTCTGCCGAACTAGGGTTCGATGAAAACCGTGCAAACACGTTGCATATTGCGGACGGTAAGTTGACCGGCGAAGTCGGTCGCCCAATTTTAGGCAAAGCCGCAAAAGTCCAAGCGCTTGAAGAAATCACGACCTGTCTGGGCATCACGGATGCAGATGTCTTGGCCGTCGGTGATGGCGCAAATGATCTGGGGATGTTGACGCGTGCGAGGACAGGCGTTGCATTGCACGCAAAGCCCGCGGTGCAAGCGCAATGTAATGTCCGCATCAACCACGGTGATCTGACCGCACTGCTTTATCTGCAAGGCTACGCACGCAATGAATTTGTGAGCTAAAACAGGCTTGCAATTCAGCGTCGCTCAACGGCACAAATCCATATGGATAAAAACTTAAAACCCGCCACGATTGCCGCGCATGCCGCCGGCGTACTTGATGCGCAATCAGGTGGCGTTGTGCCTGCGCTGCAACCTTCAACCACGTTTACGCGTGATGAAAACTATGAATTGCATAGGCCCGACAACATCTATTCGCGTGATAATTCAGATAACTTGCGCCAAGCAGAAGAAGTGTTGCGCGTCCTTGAAGATGCGCAAGAAACGCTTTTGTTCCCGTCTGGAATGGCAGCTATTGCGGCAGTGTTTCGCACGTTGCCCAATGGTGGCACCGCAATCATCCAATCGGGCATCTATTGGGGCACGACTGCGTGGATACGCGATTTCTGTACCCGCCGCGAGATCACGTTAATCGAAGTCGGCGCCGACGATTTGCCGACGGTGTGCCGACAACAATCTGCCGATCTGATTTTTATCGAAACACCGTCGAACCCTTGGCTGAAAACCGTCGACATCCGTGCTATTGCAGATGCCTCGGACGCGACCTTGATCGTTGATGGGACGGCAGCGACGCCGATCCTGACGCGGGCGCTGGATCATGGGGCCGATATTGTCATGCATTCGGCGACCAAAGGGATAAACGGGCATTCGGATGTTTTGGCCGGAGTGCTCTCAACGCGCACCAATGATGCCACAATCTGGACCATGATCAAATCTGACCGAAAGATGGCAGGCGCGATTCTTGGACCCTTTGAGGCATGGCTACTGATTCGCGCCATGCGTACCCTGCCTTTGCGGGTCGAGCGTATGTCGCAGAACGCGCAAACCTTGGCCGAGGCGCTATTGGCGCATCCAAAAGTTGATGATGTTTTGTATCCCGGTCTGCCGCATCACGCAGGCCACGACGTCGCCACCAAGCAGATGAAGGGCGGCTATGGCAGCCTGCTCTCGGTGTTGGTCAAAGGGGATCGGGCAGAGGCATTGCGCGTCGTGGGCAAGCTGCAATTATTTTTGCGGGCCACATCGCTGGGCGGTGTCGAAAGCTTGGTGGAACACCGGTATACGATTGAACCGCATACCGGAATTCCAGAGAATTTAATCAGGGTATCCGTCGGAATCGAAGACATAAGCGACTTGATCGCCGACTGGACCCAAGCGCTGGGTTAGCTTTCGACTGCGCCGCCCGCTGCTTTCCAATCGCCAAAGCCACCAATGTTGGTGACGTTGGCATAACCCATATCTTTCAATGTCTTACCAGCAAGTGCGGCTTGTCCGCCTGCACCGCAGATAAGATAAAGATCAGCGTCTTTTTGTAGAACGTCGTTGTACATGGGCGTCGCTGGATCGGCCATGAACTCTATCATGCCGCGAGCAATACGGTGCGCACCTGCGATAGTGCCACTTTGCGCGATGGAGCTGCTGTCGCGCACATCGACAAAGACACCGACCCCCGCTTTGTATTTCGCAACTGCGTCTTCCGCGCTCAGGCGTGGCACGATTGCATTGGCTTCTTCTAGAAAATCTTTGGCGGCTTTCATGGGGTGTCTCCGTTCATGTTAAGTTTGCAAAGTAGCCGCCCCGTGCCAGATAGCCAGAGGCGAAAAAAAGGCCCGGGCGCTAAGCCCGGGCAAGTCCAACAGGGAGGTGGAGATTTACCCGATCTCCAGCGGGAACTTGGGACGCCCGGTACTTGCACAAGGGAGGAACCATGTACCGGGCGCTTACTATGCCACTAAACGATAGCCCCCAGATTCGGTCACAAGAAGGCGCGCATTGGACGGATCTGGTTCTATTTTTTGGCGAAGACGGTAAATATGTGTCTCTAATGTGTGCGTGGTGACGCCCGCATTATAACCCCAAACCTCGTGCAGTAGCACATCGCGGGCGACAACACCGTCGGTCGCGCGGTACAGGAACTTGAGAATATTCGTCTCTTTTTCCGTCAGGCGCACCTTTTTGTCGTCTTCCGTCAGCAGCAGCTTTTGGGCCGGCTTGAAGGTATATGGCCCAAGCTGGAAAACGGCGTCTTCGGACTGTTCATGCGTACGCAATTGGCTGCGCAAACGCGCCAGCAGAACCGGGAATTTGAACGGCTTGCTGATGTAGTCATTCGCACCGGCATCAAGGCCATAGATCGTGTCTGAATCGCTGTCTTGCGCGGTCAGCATCACAATCGGGCATTTCACGCCCTGCTTGCGCATCAAGCGGCATAATTCGCGACCATCGGTGTCGGGCAGGCCGACATCCAGGATCATCAGGTCATAAAGGCTCTCTTTGGCCTTCACCATTGCACTGGCGCCATCATCAGCTTCGAAGACATCGAAATCTTCGGTCATTAATAACTGCTCGCCCAACGCCTCACGTAGGTCGTCGTCGTCATCCACGAGTAAAATCTTTTTGAGTTGTCCCATGACAGCCTCCTTTACTTTGTCTGTTTAGACTTGTGCTCTTGTTACGTTCCGAACAAGCAGCAGGATGACAGTTTCACACGCTCGTGTGATTTATCGTGCAAATGTTTCACTTTGCCGCACAAACGACTATCTGTTGAAACAAATGAAAGGTGTAGCGCGATGACATTCGCCCCCGATATTACAGAACGACTGGCCCGCGCCCGCGCAGATTTGCGTATGGGCGTGCCTATTGTGCTGGATGGGGGCGCTGTTGTGCTGGCGGCTGAAACGCTGGATGCGGCGCGTTTGGCCGATTTGCGCGCCTTGGGCGGTGATGCGGTTCTGGCAGTGACAAGCTGGCGTGCACAAACGTTGAAAGCACATGCGTATGATGGTGATCTGGCGCGGATCATCCTGCCGCCTGACGTGACGTTGGGCTGGGTGCGATCCATCGCTGATCCTGCAGATGATTTGCGCGCCCCCATGAAAGGACCGCTACGCGCGGTGCGTGACGGGTCTGCTGAATTGCACCGCGCCGCGATTGCTTTGACCAAAGCGGCGCGGCTGTTGCCTGCGGCGTTGGTGCTGCAGGTGGATGATGCGGCGGGTTTCGCAGCCCAGCATAACCTGACGTTGTTGCCTGTGGATGCCGCCCTCGATACCGGCCTGAGCGCGCTCAACCCGATCATTTCGGCGCGTTTGCCGTTGGAAGTGTCCGAGGCAGGCCGCCTGCATATTTTCCGTCCCGATGATGGTGCCGAAGAACACTATGCCATCGAAATCGGCCAACCGGACCGATCCAAACCTGTCTTATCGCGCCTGCATTCTGCCTGTTTTACGGGCGATTTACTGGGATCGCTGAAATGCGACTGCGGTCCGCAACTGCGCGGTGCCTTGGCGCAGATGGGGCAAGAGGGGGCGGGCGTGCTGCTATACCTCAATCAAGAAGGGCGCGGCATTGGCTTGGCTAACAAAATGCGCGCTTATTCCTTGCAAGATCAGGGGTTTGATACGGTCGAGGCAAACCACAGGCTTGGGTTTGAAGATGACGAGCGCGATTTTCGCATTGGCGCAGAAATCCTGAAACGGATGGGATTTGACGCCGTGCGGTTGCTGACGAACAATCCGGCTAAGGTCGCGCGGATGAATGCCTGCGGAGTCACCGTAACCGAACGGGTGCCGCTGAAGGTGGGCGAAAACACGCATAATCACACATATCTGGCGACGAAAGCGGCGAAGTCAGGGCATTTGTTGTAGGGTGTGTGCCCGTAGCGCGGACCCTGAAGCCATTCATTTAAGTCAGGCTGCGCCTTGTATTTCGTATGCGCAATTTTTGGATAGCTTTTGAAGTTGCAGCGGCTTCCAAAGCGCCATTGAACTCAGGTTGACGCAGGTTCCCATAGCTCAATTGGGTTTCCTTCAGGGTCATGAATGCGGGTGAAACGTCCAACCCCATCCATATCCAAAGGATCGCCACATTCGACACCCGCAGCGCTAAGCTCTTCAAGTGCAGCATCGAGGTTTTCGATACGGAAGTTTAACATAAATGCTTTGTCTTTCGCAAAGTAGTCAGTCTCTTCGTCAAACGGTGAAAAGACTGTAGTGCCCGTTTCAGTTGTCCAAGGTGCCATTGTTGCGTCTGTTGGCGCTGGGTCAATCCCAAGGTGTTTTTGATACCATTCAGCTAAGGCAGCCGGATCTTTGGCCCTGAAAAACAGTCCGCCAATTCCAAGAACTTTGACCATGTAAGCCTCCTCTTCATGCCGCATTGATGTCTGTTTTTGCAGTGGAGCAGAAAATTGAAAATTTGGCAAATATCCGAGATTGCTTTGGGCCGCTCTGCGTTCTTTGCTGCCGTTTCTAACCTCTGCTACTGACACCGCCGACTCACCCCGTTATCACTCTCCCATGAAACAAACCGATCTCGTCCTTACCCCAACTCACGTCCGCTTTATGAACC
>NZ_JAFMHR010000166.1 GCF_017854415.1 Yoonia sp.
CTTGATGGCGCATTGGACTTCAGCCTCGACATAACAGGATTTGAAGCGGCCGAGATCGATATCATCATACTTGGGGATAGTGACCTTGCCCCCAGCGAGACCCTACCGCCAGAAGAAAAGGATGCGCCAACAGTGACCCGCCCGGGAGACCTTTGGCAGCTAGGAGAACACCGGATCTTTTGCGGGGATGCTCTCAACGCTGAAAGCTTCGACACGCTGTTGGGCGAGGAAGTCCCAAGCATGGTTTTCACGGACCCGCCCTACAACGTCGCAGTGAATGGGCACGTGCGCAGTGTGATTCACAACAACGGACGTTGAGATTTTATAAAAAAACCAAGACTTGGATTTTGAAGTCAATTGTAAGTAGGTTCGTGTCCACAATGCCGAGCAGTGGAAATTTTTCTGCTTAGCGCTCAATCTCACTTAAAAAATAGGTGGGCTTAAGCTCTAACAGGACCCGTCTCGAAGTAGTCAGGATGACGAACGATGATCGCAGGCAAAACATCTTTGATCGCCGAAATATGCTCACGTAGGAGTTTTTCCGCATGAGCAATATTATCGTTCAATACTGCTGAGCAAATCTCACGATGTTCTGCAATGACATGTTGGCGTCTTTTTTCTGATAAAGACAAGAACCGTAGGCGATCTAAATGGCCTTTTTGCCGACGAATAAGGGGCCATATATGAACGTGTCCTGATGCCATACATATGAGTTCATGGAAGGCTTCGTCGATGATATGAAAGGTGGTGGTGTCCGCTGAGACGGCCCTCTCTTGGGCGGTAACATTCGCCTTCATGGCTTCAACAAGGTCCGCACGATTAACGTTCAGGGCAAGCTGTAGGCATGCCACCTCGAGCGCTGTGCGTGTGAAGACGGCGTCATGAATGGCACGCAATGAAATCTGTGTAATCAACGTTGGGCGTTGCGGGCGGATCGACAAAAATCCCAGATTTGAGAGCCTGAAAAACGCGTCTCGAACAGGTTGGCGTGAAACATCAAATTGTTTGGCTACCTCCGCCTCCGAAACCTTTGTCCCTGGCGGCAGTTTTACGGAAATGACCGCCGCATAAAGCGCGTCAAACACCAGATCAGTGGTCGAGCCTGCCGACGTGTGAAGAAGCCCAATAGTGAGCGAAGGGAGATGCATCATTATTCCGAATTCAAGTTGGACCGAGCCTAGGTCAGTTTCAACTTTGACACAACTGATCGCCTAGCATATTAGAATACTAGATAGAGAATGGGAATCATATCAGTGCAACTCACCGACCCTGACCGCCTTTTCCCCGTTGACCCGCGACAGCGTGATCTGGCGCGTGCGCTTTATGGCTCCGTTTCGGATTTGCCCATCCTTAGCCCTCATGGGCATTGTGATCCCAGTTGGTTTGCTGAAAATGCGCAGTTCTCCAATTCTGCGGATCTGTTTGTCGTACCGGATCATTACGTATTTCGCATGCTCGTCAGTCAGGGCATTCCTTTGGCTGATCTGGGGGTGGCGCGCACAGATGGTGGCCCCGTTGAAAACGATCCACGCAAGATCTGGCAACGCTTTGCCAAGGCGTCAAAACTCTTTCGCGGCACACCAACCGCGCTTTGGTTAGATCATTCATTTGAACATGTCTTTGGGATCGACCAAATCTTAAACGAAGCCACTGCCGATACCATCTATGATCAGATCGAGGTGAAACTGGCGACAAAGGCCTTCCGCCCTCGTGCCTTGTTCGAGCGCTTCAATATCGAACTCTTGGCCACGACTGAGGGCGCGCTTGATGACCTAAGCTGGCATCAGAAAATTAAAGACAGCGGTTGGCAAGGCAAAGTCGTTACCACCTATCGCCCTGACGCTGTCGTAGACCCTGAGTTTGACGGATTTGCCGAGAACATCGCCCTGTTGGGAACGATAACCAATGAGGACACAACCACGTGGCGCGGCTACCTTGCTGCTCATCGTGCGCGCCGCGCCTTTTTTAAAACCTTTGGTGCCACTGCGACGGATCACGGTCATCCAAGTGCGGTCACCGCGAACTTAAGCGATGAAGCCGCGCGCGCGTTGTTTGCTACAATCATGTCCGGCGCTTTCACCGCGCAAGACGCCGAGCTGTTTCGCGGCCAGATGCTAACCGAGATGGCGCGTATGAGCCTTGATGACGGCATGACAATGCAAATCCACGCAGGATCGCGGCGCAACCACAGTGCAGATGTTTTTGTACAGTTCGGACGTGACAAAGGGTTCGATATTCCGGGTCGTACTGACTATGTCGCAGCACTAAAGCCGCTTTTGGATGCAGTGGGTATGGAACCCGATCTTACGATTATTTTGTTCACGCTGGATGAGACGGTTTATGCCCGTGAACTTGCCCCCCTTGCGGGTGCATACCCTGCGCTAAAACTGGGCCCGCCGTGGTGGTTTTTTGACAGCTTCGAGGGCATCAAGCGCTTCCGCGAGGCTACGACAGAAACATGCGGTTTCTATAACACGGCCGGTTTTAACGATGACACGCGCGCATTTTGTTCAATCCCGGCGCGCCATGACGTTTCACGCCGCTCAGACAGCGCCTACCTTTCGACACTTGTGACAACAGGGCGCTTGCGCGAAGCGGACGCTTTTGAAGTGGCTCATGACCTTGCCTACGGACTTGCCAAAACCGCCTATAACCTTTGATTTGAGAGTACATAAATGACCAACGTTCAAACCCGTTACGCAATTGATCCCGAAACTGCTAAGACATTTGGCACCTCAAAGCTGCGCGAGCATTTCCACGTTGGCGACCTGTTCGCACCCGACGTAATCCGGCTGGCCTATTCGCATTATGACCGTCTAATCTTAGGGTCCGCAGTGCCAAGCAAAGGCCCGCTGACACTCGATCATGTTGCTGAGACAGGCACAGCCACATTCCTAGAACGCCGTGAAATGGCGGCGTTGAACCTAGGCGACGCAGGTGCGATCACCGTTGACGGCAAAACCCACCAGATCGGAACTGGCGAGGTTTTGTATATTGGAATGGGTGCCGGACCCGTAACGCTGGAAAGCGGGCGCTTTTATCTGCTCTCAGCACCGGCCCATCGCACATGTCCAACGAAATTGATCACCTTGGCTGATGCTCGCAGGGTCGAACTTGGCGCACGCGAAACGGCCAACGAACGCGTCATCATTCAGTTCTTGCATCCGGAGGTCTGCGAAAGCTGCCAATTGCTCATGGGCTACACTCAGTTTGAGCCGGGTTCAGTCTGGAACACGATGCCCGCGCACCTGCATGATCGCCGCATGGAGGCCTATCTGTACTTTGATATCCCCGAAGATCAGCGCGTGTTCCACATCATGGGCACACCGGATGAAACGCGCCATATCGTTATGGCCAATGAAGAGGCGGTCATTTCGCCCCCTTGGTCTGTTCATTGCGGTGCCGGGACGTCGTCTTATACGTTCTGTTGGGCGATGGCAGGCGACAACATTGATTTCACTGATATGGACATGGTTCCAATGGGGGACCTGCGATGAGCGATCCGTTTCGCCTTGATGGTAAACGCGCCTTTGTGACGGGTGCAAATACTGGCATCGGGCAGGCGATTGCGGTGGGACTTGCGGCTGCTGGCGCCCATGTGATTGCGGCAGGTCGTTCGTCTTGTGCAGACACCGTGGCCTTGATCGAGAAAGAAGGCGGCAGCGGTCAAGCCTGTACGATCGACCTATCTGATCCCGCGACAGCAGCGGAAGGTATGCATGGGATTGGTGATCTCGATATATTGGTCAACAACGCGGGCATCATTCGCCGTGCAGACAGTGTCGATTATACCGAAGCTGACTGGGATGAGGTGATGGACGTAAACCTGAAAGCCGTTTTCCTGATGTGTCAAACTTTTGCACGCGCCGCGATCGCGCGGGGGCAGGGTGGACGGATCGTCAATATCGCGTCCTTGCTGTCCTTTCAGGGAGGCATCCGCGTGTCGGCCTATACTGCCTCAAAACACGGCGTTGCAGGTTTGACCAAATTGTTTGCCAATGAATGGTCCCAGCATGGCATCAACGTAAATGCCGTTGCACCCGGCTACATTGCCACCAACAATACGACTGCTTTGCGTGAAGACCCTCAGCGCAGCACAGAAATTCTGGCGCGCATCCCTGCCGGACGCTGGGGTGATCCTGAGGATATTGCAGGGGCTGTGACTTTCTTATGCGCACCTGCCTCGGGCTATGTCACTGGGGCAGTTCTAAACGTCGATGGAGGATGGCTTGCACGCTAAACCGCGCCTTGCCCGATCTGGTCCAGCCCCAAACGTTGGAATTGTGCACCTTGGCCCTGGCGCGTTTTTCCGTGCGTTCAATGCCTGCTTTACGGACGAAGCAATGGCGCAGAAAGGTGGCGACTGGGGCATCTTGGCCGTAAGCCTGCAAAGCGCCACTGCGCGCGATCAATTGGAACCCCAAGGTGGCGTGTTCACATCGGTAACGCTTGATCCCCAAGGCTGGAAACCGCGCGTGGTGGGTTCACTCTCTCGTACGCTCGTCGCCCCAGAAAACCCGAAGGCCGTTATCGCTGCAATGGTGGATCCAAACGTCAAGATCGTGTCGATGACGATCACCGAGAAGGGGTATTGCGTCTCTGTCGCGACAGGGGAATTAGACCTAAGCCACCCAGACATTGAACATGATCTGTTAAATCCCAACCACCCAAAGTCTGCGGTCGGTTTTATCGTGGCCGCACTGCAGGGACGACGGGACGCAAGCATCGCGCCCTTCACAGTTTTGCCATGTGACAACCTCCCATCTAACGGGGGCTTGGCACGCGCCATTGTCCTTAAATTTGCCCGTCAGATTGACGGCGCACTGGCAGAATGGATCGCTGAAACGACCCCGTTTCCTGCAACCATGGTGGATCGCATTACCCCCGCAACGACGCAGATCGACATTGATCAATTGGGCGACATGACGGGATATCACGACCCCGCTTGTGTATTTCACGAAGACTTTCGCCAATGGGTGATTGAAGATGATTTTATCAACGACAGGCCAGCATGGAATTTGGCTGGTGCGCAATTTGTGACCTGCGTCGAAGCCCATGAGATGATGAAACTACGCTGCCTAAACGGAACGCATTCAACGCTCGCCTACCTAGGCTATCTCGCTGGCTACGAAACCATCGCAGATACGGTGGGCAACCCTGATTTTGAGGCACTGTGCGATAGACTTTGGCAGGATGAGATCATTCCAACATTGACGCCCCCTGACGGAGAAGACCTAACACGTTATTGCGCAGCTCTTATGGAACGTTACAAAAACCCCGCGATCCAACATCGGACGTGGCAGATCGCGATGGATGGCAGTCAGAAACTACCGCAGCGCTTGTTAGGAACCATTGCTGATAATCTTGTAAGAGGCGTGGACCCGAATGGCCTGATCCTCGCGGTGGCGGCTTGGATGCGATACGTCGGTGGTACGGACGACCATGGCCACCCCATCGACGTGCGTGATCCACTTGCTTTGGCGTTAAGGGCAGCCAGCGACAAGGCTGTGACAGCAGCTGGAAAAGTAAATGCATTGCTTGCGTTCAGTGAAATTTTTCCCGCCACGTTGACCA
>NZ_JAFMHR010000027.1 GCF_017854415.1 Yoonia sp.
TTGGTTGGCCTTTGCTTCGGTATCAGGTCAGAACGCCGTCTGTGCGAAGAGGTCCCTTTGAACCTTTTCTATCGCTGGTTCTGTCGCCTAGATTTGTCCGATCCAGTGCTAAACTATTCGACCTTTTCGAAGAACAGGCACGGGCGGTTCCGTGAGAGCAAACTGTTGCAGCATCTGTTCGAGAAGACTGTAGCGCGATGCATTTAGGACGGCTTGGTCAGTGGGCAACGCCTTGCGACAGACGCCAGTTTGATCGAGGATGATGCGAACAAGCAGAGCTCCACGCCGAAATAAGATTGGGATAACAGTGCTATCGATCCCAATGATGCGCCGCGCGCTGTGACGGAATATCTGAATGTATTAGACGATGCGGCATCCGGTGCAGCATTGGAGGTTGAACCCAAGTTCACGTCCCATCCTGATCCTGAAAGCCAGTGGACAGCTGCGCGCAAAGGCTCTGCATTCTTGGCCTATTCCACCAACTAACTGATCGATACCGATCATAGCGTCACCGTGGACGTTGAGTGCGCGCGGTCGATCAGACAAGTTGAAGTCGGTTCGGTGCGCACGATGCTGGATCGGATCAAAGGTCTGCATGATATTGATCCTGAGCGATTGATTGCAGACAGCGCCTAAGGATCAGGGCCGATGCTGGGATAGCTCGTAGATCGCAACATCAATCCCCACATTCCTATTCTGGATAAAGCGGATCGTACCGACGGTACTTGGTCTCGCGCCGGCTTTGAATGGGACGCTGAGAACAACCAGTTCATCTGTCCGGAAGACGAACCGCTCAAGCAGCTCCGCCGCAACTATTCTGACCCAAATCGTGGGCCACGCGGCAAAGGCGTCGCAAAGTATCAGGCGCTAAAACACACCTGCCAAGCTTGCCCATCTCAAACGCATCCTTAGGTTGGGACGATTGCGATTGCGCGGCCCACGCGGCGCAAATGACGAATCCCTCCTCGCCGTAACCGCCTAAGATCTCTGCAAACTAGCCAAGATTTTTCCTGCACTGCAGCAAACGGGCAAAGCCAGATAAGAAAAGCGCTCGCGCTCTCAATCCGACACTACTTTTGGCGCCCGCAACACGTTGTTTTTTCCACAGAACCGGTGGGAAGCCGCCATTAACTATCTCTAAAAACACTTCGAGATAGCGCAACTGACGGATGGCTACCCGCGCATAAGCCTTGGCAAATCGCCCGTTAGACCTGCTGCGCGCCGCATAAATCCGCGCCGCAGGCTTGGTGCTGCGTTGACAACACCCATGCCAAGGTCACGTGCTGCGCGAACCAGCGGGTTATCGTTTGAAAACAGTCTGTTGAATGTATCTGTGGCCAGTGCCAGCGTTGCCGTGTCAAAGCGCCGCCATTCTTGATAGCGCGCCAGTGCTTGCGCGCCGCCGATGTCTTCGCCGCGTGCGCGCGCTGTTTCCAGCACGTCGGCCAATGCTGCCACATCGCGCAGGCCCGCGTTCAGGCCTTGCCCCGCAATCGGATGCACGCCGTGAGCGGCATCGCCGATCAAGGCCATGCGGTCAGCGACGAAACTATTCGCCAGTGTCAGTCCCAGTGGATAGTTGAACCGCGCGCCTGTTAGGCTGATTTGCCCTAAGAAGCTGCCGAATGCGGGCCGCAATGCGTCAAGGAAATCTGCGTCGTTCATTGCGATAAGCTCTGCTGCGCGGGTGTCTGTTTCGCTCCAGACAATCGAGCTGCGGTTTTTGGTCAACGGCAGGATTGCCAGAGGGCCAGCGGGCATAAAGAACTGATGTGCGGTGCCGCCGTGCGGTTTTTCATGGGCAACGGCGCAGACAACTGCGGTTTGACCGTAACCCCAACCGGTGCGTTTGATCCCAGCGCGTGTCGCGGTGCCGCTTTTGCGCCCGTCTGATCCGATCAAAAGGTGGCCATAGACCACCTTACCCGACGCCAAAGTCACTGACACACCGCCTGCATCGGTAGATTGTGCGACGACTGTTTCCTTTGCCAGTTGTGTGATCCGGTCTTCTGCGGCCATTGCGTCCAGAAACGCGCGGCGCAGGTGACGATCTTCGACCATATAGCCCATTGGGCCTTCTTCGATTTCCGCATGGTCGAAATGCATCATCCAAGGGCTGGGTCCTTCGCCGATCCGGCCATCGGTGACCTTGATCTCAAGCATTGGTTGGGCGCGATCGCTGATCGTATCCCAGACCCCGATGCCGCGCAGAAGGCGCATTGACGCAAGCGCCAGCGCATAGCTGCGCCCGTCAAAATCAGGGTCTTTGCGCGTATCAATCGCCAAGCTGTCGATGATGGTTACGCGAAAACCGGCCTGTGCTGCGGCCAGCGCCAAGGCGGGTCCGTTCAACCCGCCACCTACGATGATCAAATCATTATCCATATCCTGCAATATGCCGCCCCAAGCGGGATTGTCCATGCGCCGCTTGGCCGCTACCGTTCGCCAAACCTAAGGAGTATCGCATGCAAGATTGGCTATGGATGACAGCGGCAGATTTGGGCCGCGCGATTGGGGCTGGTGACATTGATCCGGTGACCCTGACGGACGTTTATCTGGACGCCATTGATGCCCATGAACACCGCGACCGCATTTATGCCCGCGTCACCCATGATCGTGCGCGGGCAGAGGCTAAGGCCGCGTCAGAGCGCGCCAAGTCCGGCATGCGCCGCGGTCCGTTGGATGGCGTGCCGATTTCGTGGAAGGATTTATTCGACACTGCAGGCACGGCGACCGAAGCAGGGACCGCCTTGATGAAGGGTCGCGTGCCAGACGCTGATGCAGAGGTGTTGCAGGCCGCGACCTCTGCCGGATTGGTGTGTTTGGGCAAGACGCACATGTCCGAAATCGCGTTTTCGGGGCTGGGTTTGAACCCGATTACCGCGACTTCGCCATGTGTGAATGATCCTGATGCGGTTCCGGGCGGGTCTTCTTCCGGGGCAGGGGCTTCGGTCGCGTTTGGGTTGGCTGCGGCCGCAATCGGGTCTGATACGGGTGGTTCGGTGCGTATTCCGTCCGCTTGGAATGATCTGGTCGGGTTAAAGACCACGCATGGACGATTGTCGTTAGAGGGCACAGTTCCACTGTGTTTGACGTTTGATACTATCGGCCCACTGTGCCGCTCCGTTGAGGATGCGAACCTTTTGCTGGCTGCTTTGGAGGGTGGCAAACCTGCTGATTTAGCCGGCAGTAGCCTTGAAGGTGTCCGCCTGATGGTCCTTGATACCATCGTGCCGGATGACGTGCGCGATGCGCCGCGTGCCGCATTTGATAGCGCGGTAGAGCAGTTGAAGGCCGCAGGCGCGGTCGTTGAGCATCGCTATTTTTCGCAACTGTTTGACGCGTTCAATGTTGCGGGCAATCTTTATGCTGCCGACAGCTATGGCTGGTGGCGCGATCTGGTTGAAGCCAACCCCGAAAAGATGTTCCCGCAGATTTTGGACCGTGTGCGGGGTGGAAAAACCGTTGGCGGTGCTGATTATTGCGCTGGCTGGAACACGCTGCGTGATATTCGCAAGCAATACGCCGCAGAGACTGCGCAATTCGATGCCGTGATCATGCCGACAGCTGCGATTTTACCGCCAAATGCCGCGCGTCTGTTGACTGATGATGATTATTACAAGTCTGAGAACTTGTTAGCTTTGCGAAATACGCGGGTCGCGAATTTGATGGACGTCTGTTCAATGACGTTGCCGACAGGTGTGCCGTCTTGCGGGATCATGTTTAATGGGCAACGCGGAACAGAGGCTGCTTTGCTGCGCCTTTGTGCAGCGGCAGAGGGTGCTCTTTCGTAACGCGCTGACCGAAAAGCCACAAAAGCGGACGCAGTTCGCCTCTTGTTCTGGACAGAATGCCCATTGGCGGGGTAGTTTGGAAAAAAGCGGGGCGAAATGATCCCGCGAATTGAGGCAGTTATGGTATTTCCCGAGCGGTTTTCGGACCTTCCGGCAGCGACGTGGCCACGCTTGCGTGCGCTTCTAGACGTGCCGACCCAAGGCGCCGAGACGATCAACATGACGATTGGCGAACCGCGCCACGCGTTCCCGGCGTTCGTGGGCGATATCATTGCGGACAACCTTGCCGGTTTCGGTAAATACCCCGACAACAACGGAACAGAACCGCTCTTGGAGGCGATTAGTGGTTTTCTGAAACGTCGCTATGATCTTGATATTCCGCCTGCGCAAATCCTGACGCTGAATGGCACCCGCGAGGGGCTATACAACGCCGCGATGGCGTTATGCCGCGAGGAAAAGCATGGGCAACCGGTAATCCTGACACCGAACCCGTTCTATCAGGTCTATGCGGTCGCCGCGTTGTCTGTTGGGGCTGAACCGGTTTATGTGCCTGCGACCTTAGCATCGGGGCATCTGCCGGATTTCCATGCGCTTTCTGATGATATTCTGAACCGGACGGCGATTGCCTACATCTGTTCGCCTGCCAATCCCCAAGGTGCCGTCGCCGATACAGCCTATTGGCGTGATCTGATCACTTTGGCTGAAAAGCATGATTTCATAGTCTTCGCTGATGAGTGTTATTCCGAGATTTACCGCGATACGCCGCCCCCCGGTGCACTGCAAATCGCGAAAGACATGGGCGCTGACCCAGAGCGTGTGGTGATTTTTCAATCGCTATCCAAACGATCAAACCTACCTGGTCTTCGGTCCGGTTTTTGCGCTGGTGGTCCACAATCTATTGCCCGCATCCGCCTTTTGCGCGCCTTTGCTGGCGCGCCATTGCCCGGTCCACTGCAGGCTGTTGCCGCCGCAGCTTGGGCGGATGACGCGCATGTGCAGGAAAATCGCGCGTTGTATCAGCACAAATATACGATTGCTGACGATATTTTGGGCCATATCGATGGTTACCAATCCCCGCAGGCGGGGTTCTTTTTATGGCTGCCAACCGCAGATGGCGAACAGGCGGCAGTGAAGCTTTGGCAAGATACAGGCGTGCGGGTTCTGCCCGGTGCTTATCTGAGCCAAGACGCGAACGGGCTAAACCCCGGTAAAAATTACATTCGGGTCGCCATGGTGGCCCCAACACAAGAAATGCAGCGCGGTCTGACCCTGATCCGCGACTGTTTGTATGTTTGAGGAAGAATAGTATGGCATCTTACCAATCCCGGCGGCGCGACCCGCTTTTGGACAGCACAACACAGGCAGCGATTGAAAAACGCACCAAAGAGCTTTTAGGCCTTGGGCTGATCTTTGCGGGGCTTTTGATTGCCGTGATGGTGGGCAGCTACGCGCCAACTGATCCAAGCTGGATTTCCGCGACTGACGCGCCTGTGCAAAACTGGCTGGGTCATTTTGGAGCGTCACTTGCGGCGCCATTGATGATGATTGTGGGCCTTGGCATTTGGGTCGTGCCAGCTGTTCTGCTGGCGTGGGGCGCGCGGTTTGTGATGCACAACGGTCAGGAACGCGCAATGGGTCGTCTGATTTTTGCGCCTGTGGCGATTGTTGTGGCCTCTGTTCACGCCGCGACGCTTGCGCCGACTGCAGATTGGCCTGCTAACTTTGGTCTTGGCGGATTGTTTGGTGATACCGTGCTGGGTGTGATTTTGACGATTGTGCCGTTCGGCGCGGTCTTTGGCGTCAAGCTATTGTCCTTGTTGTCCGGTCTTGGACTGTTGGCGCTGCTGGCGTTTGCGCTGGGCTTTACGCGACCTGAATTGAAGGTTGCGGGTCGTTTCGCGTTGCTGGGAACAGTGATGCTTTACAGTGGTTTGTTAAGGCTGCTTGGCAAAAGCGCGTCTTTGTCTGCGCAAGCTGCCCAAGGTGTGAACACAACGATCCAATCGCGCCGTGCGCAGATGGTCGAGGTGCGCGCCGCGCGTGTTGAAGCGCCTGAATTGCTTGACCCATTCACTGTGCCTCCTGTTGACGCGCACCGCGCACGTGCTGCTGCTGTTGTACGTTCAAACCCTGCAAGGCCATCGGAAGAGCCACCATTGACCAGTTCAGTGTTGCCCCCCGCACCGCCTTTGCGCAGCGCCCCGCTCGCTGCCCCGACCCGCAAAATGCCTGCACCAGAGGCACCGCAGACCGGTTTTCTTTCAGGATTGCTGAAACGTAATGACACCATGCCAGAGCCGGAATTGGTAACGCATGATCTGCCCGAAATGCGTATCCCGCTGGAAGGAAGTACCGATCGTGTCAGCGCGCGGATTGCTGATGCAATTAAGAACCGCTCGGTTCCGCCATCGCCGACGGGTGTCCGGATTGAACCTTCATTGACCGCGGGTCGCGGGCCAAAGCCATTGGTGTTTTCGCCATTGGAAGAAGACACATCTATGGATGAAGAGTTAATCGAAGTTCCAGTCGCAGCACCAGCTGAGGCACCTCGCATGGCCGCGCCGCATACGCCGATCCCGAAAGTGTACGTGCCAACCCCGACACCGCCAGTCCCCGCGCCAGAACCGCGCAGCGTTGTCCAGCATCCGGTCAAACGTGCGGCACAGCCATCGACCCAAGCCAAGGCAGAGGCACAGCCCGCGCTGAAGTTTGACGAAAAATACGCCGGTTACGAGCATCCTCCGCTTAGCCTTCTGACTAGCCCTGTTGAAATCCAGCGGCATCACCTGAGCGACGAAGCGCTTGAGGAAAACGCGCGCATGCTGGAAAGCGTTTTGGATGACTATGGCGTCAAGGGCGACATCGTGTCGGTCCGCCCCGGCCCAGTTGTTACGATGTACGAGCTTGAGCCTGCGCCCGGATTGAAAGCGTCCCGCGTTATTGGCCTGTCCGATGATATCGCGCGTTCGATGTCTGCACTGTCCGCGCGCGTGTCTACTGTGCCGGGTCGGTCGGTCATTGGCATCGAATTGCCCAACGAGCACCGCGAAAAAGTTGTTTTGCGCGAGATCCTGTCGCACCGTGATTTCGGTGATGGCAATCAAAAGCTGCCGCTTGCATTGGGCAAGGATATTGGCGGAGAGCCGATCATTGCGAACCTTGCCAAGATGCCACATTTGCTGATCGCGGGTACGACCGGTTCAGGTAAATCTGTGGCGATCAACACGATGATCCTGTCACTACTGTACAAGTTGACGCCAGAAGAGTGCCGGATGATCATGATTGATCCAAAAATGCTGGAACTCAGCGTATATGACGGCATTCCGCATCTGTTGTCCCCTGTTGTGACTGATCCGAAGAAGGCGGTTGTTGCCCTCAAATGGGTCGTCGGCGAGATGGAAGAACGCTATCGCAAGATGTCTAAAATGGGAGTCCGCAACATCGATGGCTTTAACGGTCGTGTCAAAGACGCACTGGGCAAGAACGAGATGTTCAGCCGTACAGTTCAAACCGGTTTTGACGAAGAAACCGGTGATCCGATCTTTGAGACCGAAGAATTCCAGCCAGAGGTTTTGCCATATATTGTCGTTATCGTTGACGAAATGGCGGACCTGATGATGGTCGCTGGCAAAGAGATCGAAGCCTGCATTCAGCGCCTTGCGCAGATGGCCCGTGCGTCAGGTATTCACCTGATCATGGCAACGCAGCGTCCGTCGGTCGACGTCATCACTGGTACGATCAAGGCGAACTTTCCGACGCGGATCTCGTTCCAAGTGACCTCTAAAATCGACAGCCGCACGATCCTTGGTGAAATGGGCGCAGAGCAGCTCTTGGGCATGGGTGACATGCTTTATATGGCCGGTGGTTCCAAGATCATGCGCGTGCATGGCCCGTTTGTGAGCGACGAAGAGGTCGAAGAAATCGTCAACCATCTCAAGGGGTTCGGCCCGCCTGAGTATATGTCCGGCGTAGTTGAAGGACCGTCTGATGACGCGGAAAGCAGCATTGATCTGGTGTTGGGTCTGGGTGATGGATCCGACAGTGAAAATGCGCTTTATGACACCGCCGTTGCTATTGTGATCAAGGACCGCAAATGTTCGACGTCCTACATCCAACGCAAGCTGGCGATTGGCTATAATAAGGCGGCTAAACTTGTTGAGCAGATGGAAGATGAAGGCGTCGTGAGCGCGGCAAACCATGTGGGAAAACGCGAGATTCTGGTTCCCGAGAGGCATTAATTGTGGGCGTTCAATAAGTCTTAGTGATTTGGTGCGAGTGTTGTCTGAACTTATCAACTGACAGGTTCGGGCATGAAACTACGTATTGTAATGATCACGATCATTCTTCCTCTTTTGGCATTGGCAACGTATTTTGCCGCGCAAACGATCACCGCAGAACAGGACCGATTGGCAGTTGCGTCAAGTTCCGTTGCGCGTGCGGCTGAACAAAGTGTAATCAATGATCTGATACACGAGCTGCAAAAGGAACGGGGCTATTCTGCTGGTTTTGTCGCCTCGGCCGGTGCGAATTTCGCGCGTAATCTTGTGCAGCAGCGTACTGAAACGGACCGTTTCGTTCCGCCTGTTCTAGAGCAAATACAGGTGCTTGCCGCTGGTCGTACGGTGGAATTCAGGCGCGCTGCTGCCGCGCTTGCCCAGTTGGATAGGTTTCGCTCGAACGTCAAAAACCTGGGTGTAGACGTGCCGGGTGTTGCGGGTTTCTATACGCGCATTGTCGATGACCTACTGCTCGTGGCTTACCCGTTGGGTTTTGAAAGTAGCAGCCAACAACTTTCTGCTTTGCAATCAACCCGCGCACTTTTGGCGGCAGCAAAGGAACGGGCAGGACTGGAACGTGCAATGGGATCGACAGGGCTCAGCGCAGGGTTTTCGACGTCAATCTATCAGATATACTTGCAGCACGCAGGCGCGCAGCAAGCGTTAATTAGCGAAACCGCGAAGCGGTTGAACGGCACGCACCTAAGTGATGCACTTTATGACACACCCGAATTTGCGGCGTTGCAGACCGCACGTGAGGCCATTGTACGTGGTGCCGCGACCAACGACTACGGTTCGCTAAGTCCCGCGCAATGGTTTCAAATTTCGACGGGATGGATTGATAAACTACGAGATGCCGAGAACCAATTAACGATTGAGATCGGGCAGTTTGCCACGTCGGTAGAGTCGGAAAGCATGGCCGCTTTGAAATACACGACGCTTTTCGGTGCGATTTCTATCCTTGCCATCGGCCTTATGGCCATCGGCAGTTTTGAATGGATGATCCACCGGATCAAGGTGTTGACTAACGTCGTTGACGGGTTCGCAAAGGGGGATTTTGATAAATTCGTTCCTAGCATCAATCGCAATGATGAAATCAGCAAAATGGCGCGCGCAATCTATCACTTCAAGCAAGAAACAGTTGCTTTGCGACGTGAAGCCGACGACATGAAGACCTCGGATGAGGCCGATCTGAACGCAAAACATGGCCAAGTGGTCGCGCTGGTGACAGAAGGGCTTGCCGCGTTGGCGCGCTCTGATCTGAGTTGCCACTTTGATCAAGAGATCGATGGCGGGTACGATCAAATCAGAGAGGACTTTAATTCTGCGTCAGCCCAGCTTCGCGACGTACTAAAGGCGATCGCGACGACAGTTGCTGATCTGGATCAGGCGGCGTCAGGCATGAATAGGTCGGCGCTTGACCTTGCGTCTCGTACGAATGAGCAAGTGGAAACCATCCGCGACACCGCATCGCGGGTGAATGATCTGTCGTCAGAGGTCGAAGTTTTCGGACAAGAGATCGTTTCAGCATCTTCGCTTGCAGGTAATGCGCGCGAACAGGCGACGGCTTCGGCAGTTGTAATGCGCGAGGCGGTCGCAGCAATGGACCGTATTCGCGCGTCCTCAGAACAGATTGGCGCGATTATTTCCATGATTGAGGATATATCTTTTCAGACAAACTTGTTGGCACTGAACGCAGGCGTAGAGGCTGCCCGCGCGGGATCTGCTGGATTGGGTTTTGCCGTTGTTGCATCAGAAGTCCGCGCACTTGCCCAGCGGGCAAGCCAGGCTGCTATGGATATTAAGGCGTTGGTGGACGAAAGCGGCAGTCACGTGAAAGCGGGCGGTGATTTGGTCGATCAAACAGGTGCGGCGTTGGATGATATCTCCGAAGGCATCATGCTTGTGGATGACGTCCTGGCACGCGTGGCTGCGGGTTCCAAGTCCCAGATCTTGAGTTTGCGTAGCCTTTCAAAAGCTGTGAACGCGATCAATGAACTGGCTGGCCGCAACATGGCAATGGCCGATGATACGAAGTCCTCTTCGCATGAAATCGCGTTGCGATCGCAACAATTGGCAGGCTTAATTCAAGACTTTAAGCTTGAGGTAGATGATGCCCAAGTCCGGCGGGCAGACTATGCTGCGTAGGTTATGCTGCTGCACAAGCCAAAAGAGTTTTTGATTTGCGAAGCGTAATTTGATTGGCAAAGCACAAAGAAAAACCCCCGCCTGAGATGTCAGACGGGGGAAATTATCTTAACGTTGGAAGGGTTGCTTAGAGCATACCTTCACGCTGAAGCTTTTTACGTGCCAGCTTGCGCTGACGACGGATAGCTTCTGCTTTCTCACGCGCTTTACGCACGGACGGCTTTTCGAAATGCTGCTTAAGCTTCATTTCACGAAAAACGCCCTCACGCTGGAGCTTCTTTTTCAGAGCACGCAACGCTTGATCAACGTTGTTATCACGAACACTAACCTGCATGTGGTTTTCACCACCTCTCTAAGTTGGATTTGCAAAAATTGCAGGAAGTGGTCATTTAGCAAAGGTGGTCTAGTTTGTCGAGTCAATGCTGACCAAGGAGATACGTATGTTAAACGCCCCAATCGACCCGCTGTTGGATCAGTTATTGGATGCCGCATTGCCGCATGTCGCCTTTGATGGCTGGTCGCCCACTGCCTTTGCCGCCGCGATCAAAGAAACAGGCGCGAACCCTTCTCACGCAAAGACACTGTGCCCGCGCGGCGCAGTCGATCTTGCGATTGCTTTTCATAGGCGGGGCGATGCGGCAATGATTGCAACACTTGCAGAGGCCGATCTGTCAGGCATGCGTTTTCGCGATAAAGTCGCGCATGCAGTTCGTCTGCGTATCCGTGCCGTGGATGACAAAGAAGCAGTGCGCCGCGGCACTGCACTGTTTGCTTTGCCACATATGGCGCCCGATGGTGCGAAGCTGATTTGGGGCACGGCTGATGCGATTTGGAACGCATTGGGTGATGCGTCGCGTGATGTGAATTGGTATACAAAGCGGCTGACGCTGTCGGGTGTTTATAGTTCAGTTGTCTTGTTTTGGTTGGGTGATGATAGTTTAGATATGCAGGCCACTGATGCCTTTGTTGATCGCCGCATCGATAACGTAATGCAGTTTGAGAAACTCAAAGCGCAGGCAAAGGCGAACCCGTTGTTCAAGCCCTTTGCGGATACGCTTGGGCGTATGACTGCCTCTGTCAAAGCGCCGCCAAAAGTGCCAGATGTCGATTTGCCAGGTATGTGGCGAGATCCTAACTAGAGGCGCAGCCGATGCAAGCAATCGAGATTTCAAAACATGGCGGGCCAGATGTGTTGCAGCTGACCAAGCGTCCAATGCCGCATCCTGCCAATGATCAAGTGGTTATTAAAGTTGCTTATGCGGGTGTGAACCGTCCTGATGCGCTGCAACGTGCGGGACTTTATAGTCCGCCCAAAGGGGCCAGCGATTTACCGGGGCTTGAGGCATCGGGCGAAGTGGTGGCTTGCGGTGCCGGCGTGTCTTCGTTGAAGGTTGGTGATCAGGTGTGCGCCTTGCTGCCCGGAGGCGGGTATGCGGAATATGTCGCCACACCTGCAGCGCACTGTTTGCCTGTTCCTCGCGGGCTCAGTCTTCAGCAAGCTGCTTGCTTGCCCGAGACATTCTTTACCGTGTGGTCCAATGTCTTCATGCGCGGCAGGCTGCAAGCAGGGCAGCGGTTCTTGGTGCATGGTGGCAGTTCTGGGATTGGTACGACTGCGATCCAATTGGCCAAAGCCTTTGGCGCGCGGGTCTTTGCGACCGCCGGATCAGCGGAAAAATGCGCGGCCTGCGAGGATCTTGGTGCCGAGGCCGCGTTCAACTATCGCGAAGACGATTTTGTTGAAAAAATGCAAGTGCTTGGTGGGGCAGATCTTATCCTTGATATGGTCGGAGGCCCGTATATCCAGCGCAATCTGAAATCACTGGCGGACGATGGGATATTGGTGCAAATTGCATTTCTGCAAGGGCCAAAGGTGGAATTGAACCTTGTCCAGTTGATGACGCGCCGTTTGACTGTGACTGGATCGACGCTGCGACCGCAATCCGACTTTGCAAAAGCACAGATTGCAGAAGCACTACGCGCGCAGGTGTGGCCGCTGATATCTGCTGGCAAGATCAAGCCTGTCATGGATCAGGAATTTGCGCTTGCCGACGCCGCCGCAGCCCATGCCCGCATGGAAAGTAGTGCGCACATCGGAAAGATTGTTTTGAAGGTCGGCTAGGTTCGCGCCTTTTCGAACGCAGCCCAAGCATCGAGCAGTTTGTCCAAATCAAAGTCCGGCTGATGGGCTGGGCCAAGAATAATTTGCTCGCCCGCGAACATCTTTTCAATGGCTTCCTTCAGATGTGGTATCACCGCGGGCGGGATAACCAAACCGCCGTGGCGGTCTGCATGCACCAAATCACCTTGGTTCACGGTCATTCCCATCACGTTCACTTGTGTGCCGAGTTCGCGCACGTGCACGAATGCATGGCTGGGGCCAATTGATCCTGCTACAACTGGAAACCCTTCGGCCAGATCGTCCAGATCACGCATCACCCCGTTGGTGAGCGCGCCGTTCAGGCCAAGGCCTTTGTGTACGTTCGTGTGGACTTCGCCCCACCACGCGCTGACGCAATGCGGGTAATCGACGTCTTCGAGCACGGCGATGGCGGGGCGCGGCCCACCTGCCATATTGCGGAAGTAATTCAAGCGTCGTGCGCGGATCACATCGGGCGCTTCGGTTGGGGCCTCGCGGCCTGCTATCTTGGCGGTGCGCGCGAAGCCAACCATGGATTGCCCGGGGGCAGAGCATTGCATCGTGCCTTTGGTAAAAGCATCGAAACCGCGCTTGCCTTGAGCCACTTCGATCGCATTGCAGACAGTGGGTGTGTCGACCTTTTGCAGCAGATCGAGAAGGTCGGCGGGGATTACTGGTTCAGCCATTTTGCCATTGCCTCGTTTGTTGGGTCGGGTTGCTCAAGTGTCGGTAGGTGACCGGCATTTTGGATCACGCGCAGCGTCGAATGCGGGATCAGTTTGTGCATCAATTCATGCCGGTGCGGTGGGCAAAGACTGTCTTCTTCGCCGCATAGGATCAGTGTGGGCACCTTTACGTTGCGCAAAACGTCTTGCTGGTCAGGGCGGGTTTGCAAAGCGCGCGATTGACGCACAAAAACCTCAGGCCCCAGCGTATCAGCCATCGCCATACACAGATCAAGGATTTGCCCCATATTGGGTCCATCGGTCAGGTAGTTCGGCTTCATCTCATCGCGCATTACGGACCTAAGTTGACCCGCGATGACCTTTGCGATTTGTGGTTCGCGCAGTTGGGCGATCTTGTCGGCTTCGGCCTTTGGGTTCGTGTCCAACAGCGCCAGCCGTGTGATGCGTTCGGGGGCTTGGCGAAAGACCTCCATCGCCACGATACCCCCCATTGAGAGGCCCGCAAGGGCGAATGTCGGCGGGGCGTTTTTCAAAATGTCGGATGCTAATGCGGCGACTGTGTCGTGATCGCCCAAAGGTGCAACCATGACAGCACGCTCGTGTGAAAATGCATTGATTTGCGGGCCGAATAACCGCGCGTCGCACATCATGCCGGGCAAAAGAACGAGCGGGTCATTCATGGTTTGTAAGGCTCCATGCCTGCACGCGCGAGTTCATCTGCTTTCTCATTTTCAGGATGCCCAGCGTGGCCTTTGACCCATTCCCATGTGACGTTGTGGCGTGCATTTGCCGCATCTAACCTGCGCCAAAGGTCTTCGTTTTTAACGGGCTTTTTAGCAGCGGTTTTCCAACCGCGTGCCTTCCAGCCATGAATCCATTTGGTGATGCCGTCTTTGACATAAACGCTATCGGTGATGATCGTGACGGCCGTATCTCGTTCCAGTGTTTCAAGCGCTGTAATCGCCGCCAGCAATTCCATACGGTTGTTGGTTGTATCAGCCGCACCGCCACATAGTTCGCGGGTTTTTAGCACCTTGTCGCCATCGCGCGCGATCAAAAGCGCGCCCCAGCCGCCCGGACCCGGATTCCCCGAACAGGCCCCGTCTGTATAGGCTGTTAGTTTAGGCATTTTTGCGTCCCTGCATGATGACAAAAGGGTCGATGGTTCCGGCCATGCCGCGCTCTGCCCCTTCTTTGATGTGGGTCACTGCAAAGCCTGTATCTTCCAACAGACCTCGTAGTTCGGGAACCGTGACAAAGGTATAAAGCCGGTCCATCGCATCTCGTTTTGTGCCGTCGCCGGTTTTCATCCCGACATGGATTATTCCATCGGGTTTGGTCGCAGTCGCAAGTGCTTTGAGATATCGCGGCAGGTCCGTGCGTGCAGCGTGTAGCAAGCTAAAGTTGGCCCAGATGCCGTCATAAATCGCATTGCCGCTGATGTCGTCAAAGGTCCCAAGGCGCACTGGCAAGTCATAGCGTTCGCGGGCAAGGGCGATCATCCCTTGCGATGCGTCCATTGGGTCGGGGTCCAACCCTGCGTCGCGCATGTGCGCCGAAGCGGTTCCGGGTCCACAGCCAAGGTCCAAAACACGTGCGCCTTTGGGCAAGAGATCCACAAAGGCTTGGAGGGTCTTATCGGGCGTGTTGGACGTGAAAGACGCCGCATAGTCTGCCGCTTTGCTGTCATAGATGGCGATGGTCTTTGCGTCGGCCATCAGAACACCAACGGCAAGAATGAAAGGATCACGATTGCGGTCAGCAAGCCGCGCAGATGCATCCACCAAGATGGTGCCAGTCCAAGCCGCCAGAAATGCCAATCAAGCAGCAGCAATCCCAAAAACCCGACGATCAAGTTCACCGCAGCCGCAGTTGGCCCACCGCCCGTCATAAAGAATGCCCAAAGTGCTGGAATGACCGAAAGCACATAGCTTGCCGTTGCCATTCGGCCGTTAGCCTTGGTCGCAAACCCCCACAGCACGCCTGACATGAATGATAGGATGATTGCCCCGTAAAATAACTGCACGAATGGCCCGATGAACCGCCCGCCCAGTGTGGATTGCCCCCACGTTGCCAATGACGGGACCATGACAGTGACTGCCCCCCAAATGAATGGGATCAAGCCCGCGAGCCCGAGTATCAGGGCGGATTTTGGAATCTGGTTCATGCTTTTTCAAATGCCAGTCGCAGGCCAAGGGCCGCAAAGATACCTGCGAACGATCTGTTTAGCCATTTCATCACGGTTTTGCTTTGCAGCAACCACGTCCGTGCGAATGCTGCGAACACGCCATAAAGGACGAAGATCACGAAGGTCAGTGCCATAAAGATACTGCCTAACAAGATCATCTCTGTAGTGGCGGTCGCTGGATTGCCGCTTAGGAATGGCGGCAGTAGGGCCAGAAAAAAGATCGAAAGTTTTGGATTAAGGATGTTAATGAGTGCGCCACATCGTGCGATCTTAAAGGCCGGTTGCGGCTTTGCATCGGGACGAATGGATAATGCGCCGTCAGATTTCAGCGCCTTCCACGCGAGATACAAAAGATAGGCGACGCCCGCGAATTTCACGACTTGGAATAGCACCGCGCTGGTGTGCAGTAACGCGGCCAGTCCCAGTGTTGCCGCTGCCAAGTGGGGAACAATCCCGATCGTACAACCAACCGCCGCTGCAACCGCTGCGCGTCGTCCTTGGCCAAGCCCAAGCGCCAGTGTGTAGATCACACCAGTGCCGGGGGCCGCGCAGACGACAATCGCGGTAATCATGAATTGCACGCTGATCATTATGCGGGTTCCCTCAGGACGCGTGGCACTTTGAATTCTACGTTTTCTTCGGCGGTCACAACCATTTCCACTGTCGTGTCATAACGGTCTTTGAACGCATCGATGACTTCGGCAATCAATACCTCTGGCGCGGATGCCCCCGCGGTGATTCCCATTGAGGTGATCCCTTCCAGCGCGCGCCAGTCGATATCAGTCGCCCGTTGCACAAGCTGCGCGTATTTGCATCCGGCGCGCGCGCCAACCTCGACCAACCGTTTGGAGTTGGACGAGTTGGGCGCACCCACGACCAGCATCGCGTCGCATTTGGGGGCCATTGCTTTAACAGCCTCTTGGCGGTTGGTGGTGGCGTAACAGATGTCTTCTTTATGGGGTCCAACGATCTGGGGGAAACGGTCGTAAAGGGCGGCTACAATATCGGCAGTGTCATCGACCGAAAGCGTGGTTTGGGTAACGAATGCTAGTTTGGCTGGGTCGCGCACATCGACTTTCCCGACGTCAGCAACTGTTTCGACCAATAGAACCTCGCCTTCTGGCAACTGCCCCATAGTGCCCACGGTTTCGGGGTGGCCTTCATGCCCGATCATAATCATCTGCAGACCGTTGTCAGAATGGCGCTGGGCTTCGATGTGGACTTTGCTGACGAGCGGGCAGGTGGCGTCAACATAGATCATCTCGCGCTTGGCGGCGGCGGCAGGGACCGCTTTGGGCACGCCGTGCGCGGAAAAGATTACAGGGCGATCATCGGGACATTCGTCAAGTTCTTCGACGAAAACAGCACCTTTGTCGCGCAGCGCATCGACCACGAATTTGTTGTGCACGATTTCGTGGCGCACATAGACGGGCGCGCCCCATTTATCGAGCGCCATCTCGACGATCTTAATGGCGCGGTCAACACCCGCGCAAAACCCGCGCGGGGCGGCAAGATAAAGGGTGAGGGGTGGTTTTGTCATGTCATGCTCCGGCTACGGTACCAGAGGTAAGCAATTGATGCGGGCAGGTCCAGCGTCGATGGGGTGCTGTGGACGAGGCACATCGCTGCACCCCGTCCGCAAGAATTGATTACGCGTCTTCTTGCGTATCTTGGGCAGCGTCTTGTTCGCGTGGTTCGCGGGTCGGGCGGCCAATGACATCACGCAGTTCGTCAAGCTCGATAAAGTTGTCGACCTGACGGCGCAATTCATCCGCGATCATCGGTGGCTGACTGCGAATCGTTGAAACAACGGAAACCCGTACGCCTTTGCGTTGCAGCGATTCGACCAATGGGCGGAAATCGCCATCACCTGAAAAAATCACCGCGTGATCGATATGCGGAGCAAGTTCCATCGCATCGACGGCAAGTTCGATGTCCATGTTACCTTTGACCTTTTTTCGGCCCATGCTGTCGGTGTATTCTTTGGCCGGTTTGGTAACCATCGTGAAGCCATTATAGTTCAGCCAGTCCACGAGGGGCCTGATCGGTGAATATTCGTCATTCTCGAGCAAGGCAGTATAATAAAACGCCCGCAGCATTTTGCCGCGCCGCATAAATTCTTGGCGCAATAATTTGTAGTCGATGTCAAACCCGAGTGACTTTGCAGCCGCATACAGGTTTGATCCATCGATAAAGAGCGCCAAGCGCTCGTCTCGATAAAACATTAAGTGTCCTTCCAAAAACATCTTGCGTGGCCGTCTCGTCCCGAGTGTGTTTTATGTCCAGCAAGAATTCCGAATATGTAATGTAAGAAAAGACCGAGGCAAGGGCTGTTTATGCAAGATATGAGCCAAAAGACGCTGATTGCCCTTGGTAGCAATGAAGATTCTGTCTGGGGTGACGCTAAGGAAACTGTCCAAAAAGCCATGCAGCGCGTGTCAGAATTGGCGATTTCGGCACCAGTTTACAGCATGCTTTATGCAACACCTGCCTTTCCGGCAGGGTCTGGACCTGCTTTTGTTAATGCGGTTATGGCCTTTGATACTGACCTTGCGCCCCGCGATCTGCTTGCTGCATTGCACCGGATCGAGGCCGCAGCAGGTCGGACCCGCACGACGCGTTGGGGGCAGCGCACGCTGGATTTGGACCTGATTGCAATGGGCGCGCAGGTGCTTCCTGACCACCAGACGTTTGACGAATGGCGTAATCTGCCGCTGGACGCTCAAACCAGACAGGCCCCCAAGACGCTGGTTTTGCCGCACCCACGCCTGCAGGATCGCAGCTTTGTTTTGGTGCCAATGGTTGATGTGGCGCCCGACTGGATGCATCCGGTCATCGGGCAAACTACCCGTGATTTATGTGCGGCGTTGCCTGCGAAAGACCGCGCTAGCGTGGTTCCGATCACTGCTTGAAACGCCCTTTCTATTTTAGGCATCTTGGCCCGTCTCAGGCCCTTGTCAATTCCGGATGAAGCCTCTAAATAGGCGTCTTCCGAAGTCCCTCTTGACCCACTGGAGTACGTCATGGCCCGCGTCACCGTAGAAGATTGCGTCGATAAAGTTCCTAACCGGTTCGAACTGGTGATGCTTGCCGCACACCGTGCACGTGAAATATCCGCAGGCTCGCCTGTTACAGTGTCGCGTGACAACGACAAGAACCCTGTTGTGTCGCTGCGTGAAATTGCTGACGAAACACAGCTTGCCGATGATCTGCGTGAGCGTATGATCGAAGCGAACCAGACACAGATCGAAGTTGACGAGCCAGAAGAAGACAGCATGTCCCTGCTTATGGGCGCTGAACCTGACAAGCCCGCCGACGACGACATGTCAGAAGAGAAATTGCTGCGCGCGTTGATGGATGCGCAAGGGCAGCGCTAGGGCCGGATTTCCGCCCTTGAACCGATAGGCGCAGGACCAGATGACGACAGCCGACGATCTGATCGCACTGGTCCGCACCTATAACCCCAATTCAAATCAGGCGCTGTTGCGCGATGCATATGCCTACGGCGCTGAAATGCACGAAGGCCAGTTTCGCCATTCCGGAGAGCCTTATTTCACCCACCCCGTTGCTGTTGCCAACATCTTGGCAGAACAGCAGATGGATGACGCCACGATCGTCACGGCCCTGCTGCATGACACGATCGAGGATACCAAGGCCTCTTATGCGGTTGTTGAAAAACGTTTTACGCACGAGATCGCAGAGCTTGTAGATGGTGTTACAAAGCTGACGAACCTGCAGTTGAATTCATCGCAGACCAAACAGGCCGAAAACTTTCGCAAGCTATTCATGGCGACCTCGCGGGATTTGCGGGTGACATTGGTAAAGCTGGCAGACCGTTTGCACAATATGCGCACGATCAAGTCGATGCGCCCTGACAAGCAGGCCCAGAAAGCCCGCGAAACAATGGAAATTTTCGCCCCATTGGCAGGCCGTATGGGTATGCAATGGATGCGCGAAGAGCTTGAGGATTTATCGTTTCGCGTTCTTAATCCAGAGGGCCGCAATTCAATCATCCGCCGTTTCATCACGTTGCAGCGCGAAACAGGTGATGTGCTGCAAAAAATTACTGCCGATATGCGGATCGAGATGGAAAAGGCCAGTATCACCGCCGAAGTCATGGGGCGCGCCAAGAAGCCGTATTCGATTTGGCGCAAGATGCAGGAAAAGGAACAGGGCTTTAGCCGCCTGTCTGACATCTACGGCTTTCGCATTGTCGTCGCGACCGAAGCAGACTGCTACCGTGTTCTTGGCGCTATTCATCAACGCTGGCGCGCCGTGCCGGGGCGGTTCAAAGACTACATCAGTCAGCCAAAATCGAACGGCTACCGCTCTATTCACACAACCGTGTCGGGCCGTGATGGCAAACGGGTCGAGGTACAAATCCGAACCCGTGAAATGCACGAAGTCGCCGAAACAGGTGTAGCAGCACATTGGTCCTATAAGAATGGCGAACGCGTTGAAAACCGCTTTGCCGTTGATCCGGTGCATTGGATTGCATCACTGACCGAACGGCTGGACGAAGATCAAGACCACGATGAATTCCTCGAGGCGGTCAAGCTAGAGATGTATCAGGACCAAGTGTTCTGCTTTACGCCCAAGGGCGAGGTGATCAAACTGCCGCGCGGTGCGACGCCAATCGATTTTGCCTTCTCTATTCACACACGGATTGGATCGGCTTGCGTCGGGGCCAAGGTTGACGGGTTGCGGGTGCCGTTATGGACGCGTCTGAAGAACGGTCAATCGGTCGAAATCATCACCGCCGAGGGCCAAACCCCGCAAGCGACGTGGATTGATATCGCCGTTACAGGGCGTGCAAAAACAGCAATCAGGCGGTCTTTGCGCGAAGAAGATCGCGAACGGTTCGTGCGATTGGGTCGTGAACTCGCCCGCGTCGCCTTTGAGAATGTCGGCAAGAAATCGACGGATAAGGCGCTGCGCACCGCCGCCAAGGCCCTCGCTATTGATGGCGTTGATGAATTGTTGGCACGTTTGGGCAGCGCTGAAATCACGGGGCGCACCGTTGTCAGTGCGATCTACCCAGAGCTGGAACCCCAAGACGGGGATGAAATTGAACAGGCCCGTGCTGTTGTCGGTCTGAACCCCGAACATGTGCAGCAACGCGGTGCATGCTGTCAGCCTGTGCCGGGCGAACGTATCGTTGGCATTACTTTTCGCGGCCACGGCGTTGTGGTTCACGCCATCGATTGCGAGGCGTTGGCCGATTACGAGGAACAACCAGAGCGTTGGATCGACCTTCAATGGCAAGAGGGAACACACAGGCCCGTGAACACGGTCACTTTCGACGCCACTATTGCCAATGATGCTGGCGTACTGGGACGAATTTGCACATTGATCGGTGAACAGAACGCCAATATCTCTGATCTGGAATTCATTGATCGCAAGCCTGATTATTTCCGATTGATGATACATGTGGACTTGCGTGATGCGGAACATCTGCACCGCGTGCAGACCGCACTTGAGGCTGAAAGTAACGTGTCGTCGATCACAAGACACAGAGATCCCGGACTTGCCGTTCTGGGCACGGGCATGCCCCGTAGAGAAGGATGACAACCGTTGGTGTTCAAGCGCAGGGATAGAAGGGCGATCGGACGGATCGTGCTTGATTTTTTCTATCCGCGTGGTGGCTGGGCGCGTGCATTCAACTACGTCAAGCACCGTGTCCGCCGCTTGCCTGACACGCCAGAAAAGATCAGCCGCGGCATCTGGGCCGGAGTGTTCATTTGCTTTACGCCGCTGTTTGGCCTGCACTTTGTCTTTGGTGCTATCATTGCGCGCCTACTGCGCGGCAATATCTTTGCGGCTCTTATGGCAACGTTTTTTGGCAATCCTGTCACGTTTCCACCGATTGGCTGGGTGTCGATCACGTTGGGGTCATGGTTGCTTGATGTGCCACAGGCCAAAGTTGCCGGATTGGGCGAAAAATTCGCAGATGCCAGCTATGATGTATGGCATAATCTCTTTGCCATTTTCACGTCAGAGCGGATCAACTGGCGCGGTATGCAGGTCTTTTATGATGATGTGTTCTTTCCATACCTTGTCGGGGGCCTACTTCCTGGGTTGGTCACGGCGACCGTTTCTTACTACCTCGCTGTGCCGCTGATCCGCGCCTATCAGATGCGGCGCAAAAAGGTGCTGCGGGCGAAGCTTGACCAGTTGAACAAAAAGAAGTCCCCTGTGGATAGCAATGGCCTGTGACCCTACAGGCAAGTGCACGAAAAAGGAAAGCCGATGACCAGCAAACTGCGCCTTGGTGTAAATATCGACCACGTTGCTACGGTGCGCAACGCGCGTGGCGGTGCGCTGCCTGATCCAGTGCGTGCTGCTATTGCAGCTGAAGAAGCCGGCGCTGATGGCATTACTGCGCACCTGCGCGAAGACCGCCGCCATATCTCTGACGCTGATATCGAAGGGTTGATGGCTGCACTCAAAGGTCCGCTGAATTTTGAGATGGCAGCGACACCCGAAATGCAGGCGATCGCGCTGCGTCATAAACCCCATGCTGTCTGTATCGTCCCGGAAAAGCGCGAAGAACGCACCACCGAGGGCGGTTTGGAAGTGGCCCGCGAAGAAAACGCGCTGGCCCATTTCATCGCCCCACTGCGTGAGGCAGGTAGCCGCGTCTCGATCTTTATCGCAGCCGATCAACGCCAAATCGAAGCTGCAAACCGGATCGGCGCCGAGGTGATCGAATTGCACACAGGTGCCTATTGCGATGCCCACGCCGAAGGCCGTTTTGATGTCCGCGACGCAGAGCTGCGCAAGCTGACCGATATGGCTGCTTTCGCCCATGATTTGGGTCTTGAGGTACATGCAGGCCACGGTTTGACCTATGACTGCGCGCCGTCTATCGCAGCCCTGCCGCAAGTGATTGAGTTGAACATTGGTCATTTTCTTATTGGCGAGGCGATTTTCAGGGGTCTTGGGCCTGCCATTTCCGAGATGCGCCGCGTGATGGATGTGGCCCGCAATTCATGATCTTAGGCATCGGTACTGATCTTGCGAATATCGAACGTATCGCGGGCACGCTTGATCGTTTCGGTGACCGCTTTCGCAATCGGGTTTTTACCGACATCGAACAACAAAAAGCGGAACGCCGTGCTGACGTAGCTGGTACTTATGCCAAACGCTGGGCCGCAAAAGAGGCGTGTTCAAAGGCGCTGGGCACTGGATTGCGGATGGGGATTGCATGGAAAGACATGGCCGTATCCAATTTGCGCAGCGGACAGCCCGTGATGGCCGTCACCGGCTGGGCAAAAACGCGGCTGGACGAGATGACACCAGACGGTCACGAAGCCATCATTCACGTGACTTTGACCGACGATCACCCTTGGGCACAGGCCTTTGTGGTGATTGAGGCCCGCCCCATCGCTTGACAGGGCAGGCGCACACGCGCATGTACCCTCAAACCGCACGAAGGATAAAGAAATGGCCGAAAATACTGGGTTTATCGCCTGGCTAGTTGAGACACTGAAAACAGTGTTCTGGGCGTTGCTCATTGCTGGCATTTTCCGGACCTTGTTCTTTCAGCCATTTTGGATTCCGTCAGGTTCGATGAAAGATACGCTGCTGATTGGCGATTTCCTGTTCGTGAACAAAATGGCTTATGGCTATTCGTATGCATCTTGCCCTTCGATCCGCATCCCACAGGTCGGTATTGATCTGGGCGCCGACGACTTTTGTGGATTCGCAGAAGACAGCAATGATCGTTTGTTCGGCTCGGACCCTGAACGCGGAGACATCGTTGTTTTCCGCCACCCCGTTGATGGCCGCGATTTTATCAAACGCTTGATCGGCTTGCCTGGCGACCGCATCCAGATGGTCGATAGCTTGCTCTATATCAACGATGTGCCGGTGCAGGTCGAAACAGCAGGTACGTTTACCGAAATTATGGAACCGCAAGGTCCACTTGGCATCCGCCCACAATGCGAAAACGGGGCTGTTGGTTTTGGGGCAGAATGCACTAAGTCGCGGTTCACTGAAACACTGCCAAACGGCGTGAGCCATTCAATCTTGAATATTGGGAACCGCCCATCGGACAATACCGGCGTCTTCACTGTTCCAGAAGGCCAATTCTTCTTCATGGGTGACAACCGTGATAACTCCACTGACAGCCGCTTTGCGCAAGCCGCTCGTGGCGTTGGATTTGTAGAACGCAAAGACATCGTTGGTCGCGCGGACCGCGTGATGTTCTCGTCTTCGGGCAGTTCAATGTTTGCATTCTGGACGTGGCGGTCTGACCGCTACTTTAAGGCACTCGATTGAAGCTCTCAGCGGAACTTGTAGCCTTTTCAGGCAGGCTTGGGCATGAATTCACCAAGCCCGAGACCTTGATAAGGGCTGTGACCCACTCCTCGATGATGAGTCCGCATCGCGACGACAATCAGCGCCTTGAGTTTCTGGGCGACCGCGTACTTGGCCTTGTGATGGCAGAAGCACTTTTGACGGCTGACCCCAACGCCCCCGAAGGACTGTTGGCGCCACGCTATAATGCACTTGTTCGCCGCGAAACCTGCGCAGATGTGGCGCGGGAGATTGATCTGGGCGCTGTTCTCAAATTGGGTCGCTCTGAGATGAAATCAGGCGGGCGGCGCAAAGAAGCATTGCTCGCCGATGCGATGGAAGCCGTGATAGCCGCGATTTACCAAGACGGTGGATTTGATGCAGCACGTGCCGCTATCCTGCGGCTGTGGGGTGAACGGATCAGCAATGTGGCAGATGATGCGCGTGATGCGAAAACGGCCTTGCAAGAATGGGCACAGGCGCGCGGCGAAGTGCCCCCGCAATACGTTGAGACAGCCCGCACTGGCCCTGACCACCAGCCTATATTTACTATTGAAGTGCGCCTCGCCTCTGGCCTAACCGAAAAAGCAACCGCCGGTTCCAAACGCCACGCAGAACAAGCCGCCGCAACAGCCCTTTTGAAGAAAGTCGACACATGACTGATGTTAAAACCAAAGCGGGCTTTGTGGCCCTGATCGGTGAACCCAATGCGGGCAAGTCGACACTGTTGAACCAGATGGTGGGGGCGAAGGTCTCTATTGTGACGCATAAGGTGCAAACGACGCGCGCGCGGATCCGCGGCGTTGCGATGGCTGAAAACGCGCAGCTGATTTTTATCGACACGCCTGGGCTGTTCAAGCCACGTCGCAGGTTGGACCGCGCGATGGTCGCTGCTGCTTGGGGTGGGGCCGCTGATGCGGATGTCGTCGTTTTGATGATCGAGGCCCATCGCGGTATGTCCGAAGGCGTCAAAGCTATTTTGGAAACACTGACTGAGCGGGCGGGGAAATCTCCCGTCGCTTTGGCGATCAACAAGATCGACAAGGTCAAGTCTGAAACCTTGCTAGTGCTAACCAAAGAGATGAACGAAGCCTATCCATTTGCAGAGACGTTCATGATTTCGGCCGAGCGCGGGCATGGGTGTGACAACCTGCGTGATTGGCTTGTGACGCAAGTCCCCGAAAGCCCCTATTTGTACCCCGAAGATCAGATCGCCGATCTGCCAATGCGCATGATCGCCGCCGAGATGACCCGCGAAAAACTGACCCTGCGTTTGCACCAGGAATTACCATATGAACTGACCGTAGAGACTGAAAACTGGGAAGAACGCCCCGATGGATCGGCCCGCATCGACCAGCTTATTTATGTCGCGCGTGATGGTCACAAAGGTATCGTACTTGGCAAGGGCGGCGAAACGGTTAAATCCGTTAGCAAAGCATCGCGGCTTGAACTGGAAGAATTCTTAGGCCGGCGCGTGCATCTTTTCCTTAAGGTGAAGGTGCGGCCAAACTGGCTTGAAGAATCCGAGCGCTATTCGGAAATGGGTCTCGATTTCAAAGACGGCAACGTCTAGCCAACAATGAGACTGACCGCTGATGTCTGGGTCTCTGCCTATCTTACGCGGCTTCGCCTTGTCGAAATACCTGCGTTTGTCGTCAAGCGCGGCGATAGCACAGCTGGCGCTGTCTTAGTAAAGATGAATACGCTGGATGGCATGGCGTGTTGCTATCAGCGCAGTTTTGATTTGATGACAGGTGATCGCAAATGGATGGTCTTGGCAGAGGGCGAAGAGGCGTCCGTCGATGCCTCAGTCACTAAGCAATGCAGTTTTGATGCAGACCTATGGGTGATTGAAGTCGAAGACCGCCAAGGCAGGCATTTGTTGGACGAGCCGGGACTAGAGTAATTCTTGCCTCCGGCGGGAGTTTAAAGGGCAAGATGATGAACACCACCTTGCCCTAAA
>NZ_JAFMHR010000167.1 GCF_017854415.1 Yoonia sp.
AATTGGGAGATCAGCATGCGCCGTCCCTGACATTGGCGGACAGGTTCGAAAAAATTGGCAGACGGGCGGTTGCGGCTTTTCAGAATGCTCTGGCGATAGTCGGATTTTTAGGGGAGGTCGTCACAGCAATTGTGGGGCTTGTCTTGCGACCCACCCGGGTCAGATGGACGGCGATTGTGCATCACATGCAACAGGTCGGGCTGAATGCCGTGCCGATTGTGTCGCTGATGGCATTCTTGATTGGTGTTGTGCTGGCCTTTCAAGGTGCTGCCCAACTGCGCCAATTCGGGGCCGAAGTCTTTGTCGTTGATTTGATCGCGATCTCGATCTTGCGCGAATTAGGCATTCTTTTGACCGCGATCATCGTCGCTGGACGATCCGGCTCAGCATTTACCGCCGCCATCGGATCCATGAAAATGCGCGAGGAAATAGAAGCGATGCGCACTCTTGGCCTTGACCCGATAGAGGTGTTGGTTGTCCCGCGTGTGGTGGCGCTGATGTTGATGTTACCTGTGCTGGGGGTGATTGCGAACCTTGCAGGGCTGGTGGGCGGGGCGATGATGTCGTGGATCGAACTTGGCGTATCGCCAGGCGTTTTTCAGTCGCGGCTGGCCAGCAACACGGGTGTTTGGCACCTGGGCGTCGGCATGATCAAGGCGCCATTCTTTGCATTGATCATCGGGATCGTGGGCTGCTTTGAAGGTATGCAAGTCGAAGGCAACGCGGAATCGCTGGGGCATTTGACATCGACCTCTGTGGTTTTGTCGATCTTTTTGGTGATCACAGCAGACGCGATGTTTTCGATCTTTTTTGCTGTGATGGGGGTATAGTAAATGACGGATGATCCCATCATCAGCGTGCGCGGTCTTGTAACCCGTTTTGGCAAACATACCGTCCATGACGGGCTTGATCTGGATGTGCAGCGCGGCGAAATTATCGGCATTGTTGGCGGCTCTGGCACCGGAAAGTCCGTGCTGCTGCACGCCGTTGTTGGCCTGCTGAAACCTGCCGCTGGTCAGATCACGGTTTTTGGCGAAAACGTGCGTGATACCAGCGCGGATGATTACCGCCGTCTGCGCAAACGCTGGGGTGTCATGTTTCAGGATGGCGCACTGTTTTCATCGCTGAATGTACAACAAAACGTCGAAGCACCCATGCGCGAACAACTGGACCTGTCTCCTGTAACGCGTGCGGCGCTTGCTGCGATCAAGGTGCGCATGGTCGGGCTGCCAGAAAACGCACTGCAAAAAATGCCGTCCGAGCTGTCAGGTGGCATGCGCAAGCGGGCTGGTTTTGCCCGTGCGATTGCCCTTGATCCCGAAATCGTCTTTTTGGATGAACCCACCGCAGGGTTGGACCCGATCGGCGCTGCGGCTTTTGATGCGCTGACGGCCCAGTTGCGCCGTGCTTTGGGACTGACTGTATTTTTGGTCACCCATGATCTTGATAGCCTGCATGCGATTTGTGACAGGATCGCCGTGCTGGCCGAAGGACGCGTTTTGGCCACGGGTACTATGGCGCAAATGCAAGATGTAGATCACCCTTGGGTGCAGGCCTATTTCAAGGGACCGCGCGCCCGCGCCGCCCTTGCACAAAAGGAAGCGAGTTAATGGAAACGCGCGCAAATTTCATAATTATCGGTGCGTTCACGCTGCTTGGCATATTGGGTGGCTTGGGCTTTTTCTTATGGCTCGCCAGTGTTCAGATCGACCGGCAGTATGCGCAATACGGCGTGCTTTTTAACAATGTCTCTGGCCTTGATCAATCGGCGGATGTCTTGTTCAACGGGGTCGGTGTTGGCCGCGTTGTTGGCATTCGCATCTGGGAAAAGGACCCAAGCAAAGTCTATGTGGCGGTCGAAATCGACGCAAATACACCTATCGCGGTCGACACGGTGGCACAGCTGGAATCCCAAGGTGTGACAGGTGTCGCCTATATCGCCCTGTCGGGTGGATCGCCCGGTTCATCGCTTTTGACGCCAGAGGTGGATGGCCCACCGATCATCGCGTCACGTCAGTCATCGTTTCAATCGCTGGTCAGCAGCGCGCCCGACCTGCTGGCGGACGCGTCGAAAATCATCAAACAGCTTGAGCAACTGACAGGTGCGGAAAATCAGGATTACGTGCGCAACATTCTGCAAAATGTGGACAATGCAACGGCAGGCCTTGATCGTGCGTTGACGGACTTCTCCGAGATCTCAGAAACACTGCGTACCGCAACAGATCAGGTCACAGCCTTTGTCGCAGGGTTTGACGGGATTGGTCCTGCGGTCCAATCAACATTGGCAGACGCCGACACATCATTTGCGGCAATGACCGAGACATTTGAAAATGCGAATGATGCTATAGATGCGTTGACCCCCGCAATTACACAGGCAAATGATGCAATCGCCACGATCAAACAGCTGATCGAGAATGATTTTGTACCCTTGGCGGGGAATCTAACTGCGACGCTCGAGAACGCGGACGGTGCTTTCGTGAGTGCCGATCAGGCATTTGCCCGCGCTGATGCCCTAATGGCGACGGATCTTGGTCCTGCTTTGTCAGAGGCGCGCGAAGCTTTGACGGGGATGTCGGACACAGTCGCCACAGTCACTGCTGATGTCCCTGCTATCATGACGGATTTGCGCGCAGGTGTGGCCGAGGCTCGTCGCGCTATTGCGGCAGTGGCTCCGGGACTACGCGACTTTAATCTTTTGGGCACAGAGGCGCGCGCGTTGATACGTACGCTGAATGATCTTGCAAGACGGATCAGCCAGAACCCGTCTGGATTTATACTCGACAACCGCGTCCCTGAATATCGGAGGTAACGAAATGACCCTGACACGCCGCTTTTTTGTCCTTGGTGCCCTTGGGTTGCCGGGTTGCACCGCACTTAATTCACTGAACCAAGCGGCTTTGCCCCGTGACACCTATGAATTGCAGCCTGTGGCCATAGCAGAGCAACGCGCACGGTCATCACGCACCTTGTTGGTGTTGGAGCCGACCGCACCCGCGGCCATTGCAACAGACCGTATCTTGATCAAGCAAACCCCGTTATCGGTCACGTACCTGCCTGATGCGCGCTGGTCCGACGAAGTGCCGCAAATGTTGCAATCTGTTCTTATTGAATCACTCGCAGCCAGCGGCGGGCTGGGTTTCGTAGGCCTGCAGGGGTCGGGACCGGTGCCGGACACTGTGCTGTTGACCCGGATTGATGCATTCGAAGTCGAACAGCAGCCCGATGGTGCGTTTCAGGTGCGCGTGTCTTGTGATCTGACGATGCTACGCGACCGCGATCAGCGCGTATTGGGGACACGGAGGTTTGCAGGGTCGATGCCCGTAGTCAACGATCAAGCGGATACGATTGCCCGCGCATTTCAACGCCTGCTGGATGGTTTATTGCCAGATGCAGTGGCATGGGTTTTGGCACGCGCGGCTTGAATACCGCCTAAGGGGCGGGCCAAAGATCGCGCAGGTCTTGGGGCAGGCAGGCGCGCACATCTTCAACTTCGCCACGTGAAATACGGGCGTTGATCAGGTTAAAAACGGCCTTGATGTCTGCTTCACCACGGTAGCCCACGACATCTCCCACTTTTTCCTCAATGGCGGTTGTGAACGCAGTCGCACTGCGCTCGCGCACAGGGGTCAATTTGGGTTGCCAGCCTTCAAAGAACATACCGCGCAAAAGGATGGGAAGTTGCGCGGAAAACTGCGCCATTTCGTTGACGTGCAGGTGGTCGCGGATTTTGCCAAGCACGGCACGCAGCAGGCGCAACACCTCGCGTTCATTCGTCCAACCGGTGCGCCCGGCCAGATCGTTGACCCATTCATGGGCTTCATGCGTCGTGCGTTCAAAAACATGGATTGTGCGGGTCATCGCGGGCTCCTTTCAAAGGGGGTGCGCGGTCTTCGTACCTGATCGGGCGAAACCGCGATTGATCAAAATCAAAATGCCCGACGCAAAGATTGTTAGTTCATGAACGATCCAAGGGGTGCTGCCCCAATCACATTTCCATGGTGGAGTAACGCTGATGAAAGACCCTGAACTGGACATTTTGATTAAGGAACTGGAAACGGATCGCGCAATGACCATCGCGGATTTTGACGGGGTCCTTCACGCGCTAAAGTTTCTACTGCCAGAGCTCGATGCGCCAGGTGCCGACCGCATTGGCACCACTGATCAGGCCATCTTGATTGCCGACAACGCTTATCCAAACTGGTCTGTCCATATCCGTGGCCGTGCGAACGACACCGACGGGCATTGGCAATGTACATTGCGTGAAGACGATAGCCGCGACAGCGACGCCGCAATCGGGATAGGCCGCGGACCAGTGCTGGCGCAGGCCATTTTGGCGGCAGTTTTGCGTTTGGCGATGGCGCAAAAAAGCTAGGTTTTGGCTTCGGCTTTGGCGACATTGCGCAGAACGGAAACAAAGCTGTCAGGCGTCACGGAAATACTGTCGATCCCGAAGCCCACCAGATGTTGCGCATATCTGGGATCATTGCTAGGGGCCTGCCCGCAGAACCCCACCTTTGATCTTGCCTCATGCGCTTTGCGGATCACTGTTTCGATCATCCACAAAACTGCGGGGTCGTCTTCGCGAAACAGCGATGCAAGCGCGTCGCTGTCACGGTCAATTCCAAGCGTAAGCTGGGTCAGATCGTTTGACCCAATCGAGAACCCGTCAAAGCGTTCCGCAAATTCAGCGGCACGGATCACGTTGGCGGGAATTTCACACATCATATAGACCTGCAGTCCATCGCGGCCGCGCTCTAGCCCGTTTTGCGCCATCACCTCCAACACGCGGTCCGCCTCGTCCGGGGTGCGGCAAAAGGGGATCATCATCACGACGTTGTCGAAACCCATCTGCCCGCGCAGCCGCGCGATTGCCTGACATTCCAGCGAAAACCCATCTTGATAACGTGGTGAATAATAGCGTGATGCCCCCCGAAACCCGATCATCGGGTTTTCTTCGTGTGGCTCAAAATCACGGCCACCCAAAAGCTCTGCGTATTCGTTTGTTTTGAAATCACTCATCCGTACGATGACCGGCTTAGGGTAGCAAAACGCAGCAATCCGCGACAATCCACGCGACAATTGATCGACGAAGTAATCGGGCTTGCTGTCATAACCTGCGGTCAGCGCCGTGATCTTGTCGCGGGTTTCAGAATCAGTGATCGCATCAAATTCCACAAGCGCCATCGGGTGCACTTTGACGGCGGCATTGATGACAAATTCCATGCGAGCCAACCCAACCCCGTCAACAGGCAACCGCCACCAACGCAGCGCCGCCGACGGATTGGCGAGGTTTAGCATGATCTTGGTTTTGACCTGCGGCAGTTCTTGCAGCGTCTCTTGTGTCATCGTGATCTGCGAAATGCCTTCGGTGACAATACCCTCTTCACCACCGGCGCAAGACACGGTGACATCTTGACCGTCGTGCAGCAGATGCGTGGCTTCACCACATCCGACCACGGCAGGCAATCCCAACTCGCGACTGACAATCGCAGCATGCGATGTACGGCCA
>NZ_JAFMHR010000028.1 GCF_017854415.1 Yoonia sp.
ATCACATAGATCAGGATCGAGACACCCATCAGCCCCGCAAAGACGAAGGGCAGCCAGATTGTCGGGTCACCAAAATAGTTCATTGCGATTACTCCGCTGGAAGGGCGCGGGGACCCGCCGCTGGTGTTGGTGCGATCCGTGTGCCGATATCTTCGCCACGTGCAGCTTTGCGGGCCAGATAGAAGATCACGAAGATATAGGCCGACAATAGCGCCGCATAAACCACCAGATAGGCGATCAAGGTCGACAGAACCAAAGGTGCAGGCACATCTGCAACTGCCTCTTTTGTGGTCATGACCCCGTGGACCAGCCAAGGCTGGCGGCCGATCTCGGTGGTATACCAACCTGCAAGAGTGGCGAGCCAACCACTAAAGCTCATGCCTACCAGCGCATAGAGCATCGGTTTGGGGAGCCCTTCGATACCGCGCTTGCGGCGCATGATCATATAGGTCGCCGACCAGCTGACCAGCAACATCAACAAACCAGTACCAACCATCACGCGGAACGACCAGAACACAGGTGTCACTCGAGGATGCAGAATTTCGCCATCTTCGGTGACAAAATCATTCAGGCCTTTGACTTCGCCATTCCAGTCGTGGGTCAGGATGAAGGACGCCAGTTTCGGGATGCCAATCTCGAACTTGTTTTCGCGGGCTTCCTCGTCCGGGATCGCGAACAAGATCAGCGGAACGCCGGTACCTGTTTCCCAGTTTCCTTCCATCGCGGCCACTTTGGCCGGTTGATATTCCTTGGTGTTCAGGCCGTGAAAGTCGCCAACCAAGATTTGGACGGGGATCAGCAATGCCGCACAGACGATTGCGGTTTTCATTGCAACCCTCACACCTTCGGTGCGCCCACCAATCAGCCAACGGAATGCGCTGACACCTGCAATCAAGAAGCTGACGGTCAGGAAGCTGGCTAAGACCATGTGGGTAAAGCGGTATGGCATGGACGGGTTAAAGATGATTGCTGACCAATCGGTTGCATGCGCCACGCCGTCGATCATCTCGAAGCCTTGCGGTGTGTGCATCCACGAATTGAGAACGATAATCCAAAAAGCGGACATTAATGTGCCGAAGGCCACAAGGAAGGTCGCTAGCGTGTGTACCCAGTTGGGTACGCGGCTAAAGCCAAACAGCATGATGCCAAGGAAAACAGCCTCTAGGAAGAATGCAGTCATGATCTCGTAGGCCAGCAATGGCCCTGCGATATTACCGACCTTTTCCATAAAGCCCGGCCAGTTGGTGCCGAACTGGAAAGACATCGTGATACCGGAAACCACACCCATCGCGAACGACAGGGCAAAGATCTTCACCCAGAAACGATACGCTTCCATCCAGCGTTCTTCGCCCGTGCGATTATAGCGCAGCTTGAAGAACAGCAGGACCCAACCAAGGGCGATGGTGATCGTGGGGAACAGAATGTGGAACGAAATATTCGCTGCAAACTGGATGCGTGATAAAAGAAGGGTCTCTAATTCCATGACGTTGGTCATCTTTCTGGGCGGCCATATCCGCTTGGACCTCATATAGCTGCGCTGCAGCATAAGTCATCGGGGTGCGACAGCAGGGCGCGGGTAGCTGATCAATTTTTGGTATAATCGGCGTTGCGGAAGTGGCTAGCGGGTAAACGTCCAGCTTGTCGTTTGCTGGTATGGCTGGTCTGGCGTCACTTTGATCGAAGGAAAGCGCGGGTTGTTTGGCGCATCCGGCCAGCGCTGTGGCTCGATTATGAAGCCTTCATAAGGTGCTTTGCCCGGCCGGTGCGATCCGCTGGCATCATGGATTTGAACGCCGGGTTCGGTGGTGGCCACAGTCATCTGTAACCCCGACTTTCCTGTCAGCCAAAGCACGTCGCAAAGTGGCATCACATTGTCCGACAAACAAAAGTTATGGTCTAGCGCGGGTGCGCCGATTTCTAGCAAGCGGGTTTCGCGAAAATCCATGTCGCTGTCTGCAACTTCGACCACCTCGCCTGTTGGACAGACTTTGTCGTCTACGGGAAGATAGTGATCGGCGGACAGTCGCAAGGAATGCCCCGCCCAAGTGTTCGTCCCATCAAGGTTCCAATAGATATGACTGGCAAAGTTCATGCAGGTGGTCGTATCGGTCGTCCCATCGATGGTCATGGTTAGGGTCGCAGGGGCGCTGACACGGTAGGTCACACTGATTTCGCGTTGACCGGGCAGGCCTGCGACACCATCAGGCATCGCAAGGACAAGTCTGACGCTATCGGCTGTCTGTTCAGCGATCTGCCAGACTTTGCGGTGCACACCATCTGCGCCGGAATGCAGGTGGGTCTGGCCGTTCTCATTGCGCTCAAGCTCGTACATCATGCCGTCCAAACGCACGCGCGCATTACTGATCCGGTTGGCGATAGGGCCAACGATGGATCCGAAATAGCCCATCGTGTCCTCGTAATCAGCAAGGCGATCGGACCCTAGCGTCAGGCCATGCGCCACACCAGCGATCCGTACATCCTGTACGATAGCGCCGTATGTAAGAACCTTTATACTGATATCGCCAGCGGCAAGCGTCACTATGGCAACGTCTTCGCCTTTTTGCGTTGTACCGAATTGGGTCATGCAAGCAGTTCCCAATGAACTCCTGCAGCCGCAACGGTCGTGCCGTTCCAATCTTGCGGGTACTTGGCGTAATTAAAGACAAAGCGGTGCGTGGCGGTGTCACGGATGCGCAGCCCGTCCGGCAAGGTGACTGTCTGAATACCACATTCACCACAAGCAGCTTGGATGATCTGGTCAAACGTCGCCTCGTCCGGCCATCCAGCCAGATAGCGCAGATGCGTGTTGCCCATGATCGCTGGCTGTCCATCTGTGGTCTGCGTGAACACTTGCGCCCCGCCCTCAAGGTGCTCGAACCAATGCAAGAATTGGCCGTCATCGTGCAGCGCGATGCTGTCATCGGGCGGCATGCTTTCGGTCAAAGCGACCGTAACGTCTAAGCCAGACAGGTTTGGGCCAAGGGTGTCGGGGATGCGTAGCTCGTCGGTTTTGGTGTCAGTGCGCGGCCCGATCAGGGCAACGCCGTTGAAAGCCTCCAAGGCGGCTCGCAGCGGGTCTGATAAAGACATGATGCCGGGAGCCATAACAAGTTTATACGCCGATAGATCGGCAGTTTCCGGCGGGAGGATATCGATGCTCAACCCCGCACGGCGCATTGCACAGTACGCGGCAAAGGCAAGGCGGAACATCTCGAAATCAGCACCTTGTGGTTGGGCATCCCAGCCCCACGCGCTTTCGTAGTCAAAGACAAGTGCTGCTTGGGCTTTGGCGGTCCCAACCTCTGCTATGCCTTCAATTTCATCCGCGACTTGTCGGGCTTCGGCCAGTGCAGGGGCAGGGGCGCTATCGGGGCGCAACAGGCCTGCGTGCATTTGTTCTTGGGCAAAAGGCGCTTGGCGCCAGCGAAAATAGCAAACGGTTTCGGCGCCATGGGCGAAGGCTTCCCAAGCCCAAAGTCGGGCCATGCCGGGCAGAGGCGCAGGATTGTAAGGCGCCCAGTTCACAGGGCCCGGTTGTTGTTCCATGACCCACATGCGGCCTTTGCCAACAGCGCGGTAAAGGTCGTGATGAAAGGCTTGATTGTCGGGATGGCCTTGGCGCAGGTAGGCTTGTTTGAAAGCAGGGCTGCCTTCGAGTCTGTCCGAAAGGAAGCCAATCGGGTAACTATCCCACGACGCGATATCAAGATCGGCACCGACCTTCCAATGATCGAAAGTTGTTATGCGTCCCATATAGTTATGGATCAAAGGTGCCGCGGTATGCTTGCGCAGCTCGTCCGCTTGGACCTTGTTAAAGGCGACAACTTGATCGGAACTATAGCGCCGGAATGCCAGTTGATGCGGGTGGTTGGGTTCTGTGACCGTCAGGTTTGGCAGATCGATCTGGTCGAACGTGTCATATTCCATCGACCAGAAAATATTCCCCCATGCCCGGTTTAGTGCATCGGTCGATTGGTATTTCTGCGCGAGCCAATCTTGAAACCCTTTGCGTGCAGCGTCTGAATAGCTGAGCGTTGTATCGTGGCAGTCGTATTCGTTATCGATTTGCCAAGCTGCAATATGCGGGTTCTTGCCGTAGCGTTCGCCCATCAGGCGTGCGATACGGCGGCATTCACCGCGGTAGGCGAGGTGGCTGAAATCATAGTGCCTGCGCGATCCGAATTTGCGGGTGCGCCCCTGCGCATCAACTGCCAACATGTCCGGATATTTGTCGATCATCCAGCGCGGAGGGGTCGCCGTGGGCGTGCCCAGGATAACCTTAAGGCCAGCGCGGCCCAGCACATCAATTGCGCGGTCCAGCCAATCCCAAGTGAATGTGTCTGGAGTCCCTTCCATCCGGCTCCATGCGAATTCGCCGATGCGGACCCAACTCAAGCCTGTCGCCACCATTTGCGCGGCGTCCGTGGCCCATTGATCTTCGGGCCAATGTTCTGGGTAATAGCAGACGCCAAGTGTGCGTTTCATGGGGCGAACCTTTTGAGTATTTGGGACAAAGCGAGGCGGGGGGTTAAAGGACAACCTGATGCTCTGCCTGTCCTTTGATATTTGTATCTACAGCGAATGTTTTGCCCTGTTCTGGCCCATCAAGTCCGATAGCGGCTGTGGTGCAAAAAAGTGTAGAGAGATCATTGCCGCCAAATGCAGGGCAAGAGGATTGGCATCCTGCGAAATTGTAGCTTTCAAGGAACTGTCCTTGCGGGTCATATCCGGCAACACGCCCCGCGCCCCACTGAGCGTTCCAAAGGTTGCCACTTGCATCGACGACGGCCCCATCGGGACGAAATACGGTGCCTTGCAGATCGATATGAACCATGGGTGCGCCCAACAGCCAACCATCTGCGTCCAACGCCACGCGCATGATTTGTTGCGTTGGTGTATCGGTAAAGTACGCGGTCTTGCCGTCTGGCGCAAAACAGATCGCATTGGAGATTGTCACCCGCGCGAAAAGCTGGCGAAGTTCGCCTTGGTAGTAGCGATAGATCGCGCCGGCGCTTTCTTCGGCATTTATTCCCATCGTCCCGATCCAAAACCCACCCTGTGGATCAGCACGTCCATCATTGGAACGGGTGATAGAGTTGTCGGCTTCGAGATCACAAACGATCTCGTTTTTGCCGGTCGAGATTGAAAACCGATGCAAGGCAACTGCTGAAGCGATAAGTAGGGTATCTTCGTCAACCCAGCCCGCTGCGCTAACGTAGGTATCAAACTGCCAGTGTTGCCCTCTGGTGTGTAGTTTTTGCCCCAGGATATCGAACCAGAACAGTTGCTTGCGCAAGGGATGCCAAAGCGGCCCTTCGCCAAGTTGGCAAATGGTCTGGTCGAAAATCATGACGCGGCAGCGTCATATGCGGCCACCATATCGCGGGCGCGGGCGGCTACTTCTGCAACCGAAAAGCCGGGCTTATAAAGCGCAGAGCCGATGCCGAAACCGTCCGCAGATGCCGCCATCCATTCGGCGAAATTGTCGGCTCCTGCACCGCCTACTGCATAGACTTGTGTGCCCTTTGGCAAGATTGCACGGATTGCCTTGATGCCTTCGGGGCCGAGCAAACTGGCCGGGAAAATCTTGAGGCCATCAGCGCCAGCCTTGAGAGCTGTAAAACATTCGGTTGGCGTCATTACGCCCGGCCAGCTTTGCAGACCAGCGGTTTTGGTGGCCACGATTACTCTTTGGTCACAATTAGGAGATACGATCAGCTTGCCACCAGCGTTTGCAACTCGGCCTACGTCGTCGACGGATAGCACCGTACCGGCGCCAATCAGTGCATGGCTGCCATGGGCGTCTGCCATTGCCTTGATGCTATCAAACGGATCAGGTGAATTTAGAGGAACTTCGATTTTGGTGATACCTGCGGCGATCAAGGCTGCAGCAATGGGTGCGGCCTCGGGTGGGGTCACGCCACGTAGAATGGCAATCAGGGGACGGTCCATGTTTATCCTTTCAAACGCTGATAGGCGGTCATCAGACCGGCGAGCGTGATCGCGGTTGCATTGACTTGTGTTGCGGGGGCCGATTGTGCCGCAAGGGCTGTCACATAGAGCCTTGATAGACGACTGTCGCCGATCACAGCTATCTGTTGGCCTAGCCAGTAAGGTTTGGCGCCTGCCAGTTCTGCCCCGATCAGCAGTCCCGACAAATGTGCGCGTGCCGTATCGCCCTGCATACCGTTCAACAATCCTTGCGCGCGCAGCGAAAACAGCCGCGCGGCAAGCCGCTCTGGGCGCGCCATCGCCGTTTCCAGACCATCGATGAAGGCGGCGTCATCCCAACCGTCTGTAGCTATGGAATGACGCAAGACGGTTTGGGTCGCGATTGCATTGAACAGCTCTCCGGTCATGAAGGTTTGAAAACTGATCACTTCGTCCGCGCTGACATGCACCCATTTAGTATGAGTGCCGGGCAAGCAAATCACGCCGTCCCAGTTTTTGTTACGTGCCAGAAACCCAGTGATCTGGGTCTCTTCACCGCGCATCACGTCGGCGGGATCGGCCTGCATGATGCCTGGAATAACGTAAACGGTCAGGTCAGGGTGCGTCGTTGGTGCTTGGACCAAGCCTTGCGGCAATGTGGGGCAAGGGACTGCCGCGTAAGGCGCTTCAACCCAGCCTTGACGAGATCCGACCATGCCGCAGGCTACCACAGTGGTAGGACCATTCATCCAATCGCTGATGATGGCAAGCAATGCTGGTTCAAACCCGTCGCGGTCAAGCTTGCTCATGCCTTGATCAGAAATGCCTTCGGCCAAGACCGTGCCGGAAGCTGACATTGCCCAAGCCCGCATATTGCTGGTGCCCCAGTCAACGGCGATCCAAGCGGCTTTGATCTGTGTTGCGTTCATAAGCGTGTGCCTTCCAGAACCCACATCCTGTCGGGGAACGACCATGGCAGGGTCACGCCATGACGCATCAAGTATGCGCCTGATACCTCAAGGGCGTCGGATTTCAATGCGGTAGTTCCGCGCGATAAATGATGCAGTGTGTTGCGATTGATCAGGTCGATCCGGTACATTGCAGCAGGGTTCAACCCTGTCAGGCGCAATGGGCGGGGGGCGATTTGCGCGCTGGTTGCGGCCTTGCCTGCAAAAACCACAAAGCGGTCTTTTTCACGGGCCAATTGCTGTTCTGCGATCACCGCGGGATCAGCGCTATCAAGTCGCAGGATATCGGCGTTTTGCATCCAGTGGCGGTTGTGTTTCCACCAGCTTGTGACCTCGGTCAGCACAGCGGTTTCGGTTTCGTCTAACTCGCGCGGGTCCATTTCGAACCCCATATGGCGCTGGGCCGCAACCCATGCACGGAAGGAAATATCAAGATGACGGCCAGAGGTGTGGCAGTGGCGCGGTCCAACGTGGCTGCCTGTCACTGACAAAGGCAGGAAAAGCGCGGCGTCGTGTTGAATGCGCAAACGTTCTAGCGCGTCATTGCTGTCAGACAGCCAAACGCGTTGGGTGCGCTGCAGAATGCCAAAATCAATGCGCCCGCCGCCAGAGGCGCAGCTTTCGATTTCTACATGCGGAAAATCGGTGCGCAGGCGGTCAATTAACGCATAAGACCCACGCGTTTGAGATGCATCGGGCATCGGCAAAACACGGTTATGGTCCCATTTGATATAATCGATTTGATGATCGCGCAGGATCGATGACATGCGGTCATAAAGGTAATCACGCACCGCAGGCAACGCCATATTCAGCGCTTTTTGCTGGCGCCCCAATGTTTGATCCTCGCTACCCAATACCCAATCGGGATGGGCGCGGTGGATGTCGCTGTCTTCATTGATCATTTCTGGCTCGAACCAGATGCCAAAGGTCATGCCAAGGCTATGGACGTGTTCAATCAGCGGATGAAGCCCGTGGGGGTACTTACGAGGATCAACCGTCCAGTCCGACAGGCTCCGTGTGTCATCATCGCGGTTTCCGAACCAGCCGTCATCCAGCACAAAACGCTCTGCCCCAAGTTTGGCTGCGCGGTCCGCGATATCTTGCAGAACGGGCAATTTGTGATCGAAATAGACTGCTTCCCAACAGTTGTAGTGGACCGGACGCGGCGCGTTCGGTTTGGGCCATGTCACGATCCGGTCGCGGACATGGCGTTGGAATGCCACGGCACAACCGTTGAGGCCGGTATTGGAATAGGAAATGTAAAGCGGTGCGGTTTTGAATTGCGTCGCGGCTTCGGTTTCCATGCGTGCGGCATGACCCCACTGGATCTGGCGACGCCCGTCTTGCAGTTCTTCGGCGATCATTTTGTGACCACCGGACCAGCCGTAATGGAAGGCATAAGCTTCGCCTTCGGTATTCGTGGCGCCACGGCAGGGCACGATCAGTCCCGGAAAATGTTCATGCCCGGTGCGCCCCGTGCGGTTTTCGCGGTAGCGCATTCCAGGTGCCCATGCAGTGCGCGACAGTTGAAATTCTCCGCACCAGCGGCCCGACACGTCAATCATTTCATCTGACTGTTGGGGTCCGGGCAAGACAGGGGCGGCCAGCCAGTGCAAATGCACAGGGCGCGTCGCGTCCAGAGTTGTCTGACAGGTTATAATATGGGTCTCGGGGTCGCTCGCAAAACTGACGGTCAGGGTCAGCCCGTTTGCGTCGTCCGCATAGACAAGTTCAAGCGTGCCATTCTGGGTGACGCTTTGAAAGCAAAACTTGGGGAGCAGCGGCGTGCCATCGTTGTCACGCACGATCAGTCCGGGTTGACCGGGGAAGCTACGGGTTGCTTCGGGGCAGATCGACAGGTCTGGATTTTCATCCAACATACCACCAGTGACGTCAATCACATGGGCGGCGTGCAGTGTGTCCAAGTCTTCGGCGGCGGGCAGTGCGGCACCCCAATATACGACCTCTGGCAGACGGTCGTTGCGGGCTGCCAAGACAAGTGTCTGGCGGCCATCGTCAATACGATAAGTTCTATTCATTTAAGTTTACTTTACAGCTCCGAGGGTGAGACCCGCGATAAAGTGTTTCTGCATCAAGAAGAACATCACGACAGGGGGCAAGGCAGCCACAATCGATCCGGCACTCATCAGGTGATAGGCCGCACGGAACTGCGAGTTGAACTCGGTAATACCTGCGGTGACTGGTTGTGCATCGGGCCCTTGGGTCAAAACAACAGCCCAGAAATAGTCGTTCCAGATGAATGTGAAAATCAACACCGCAAGTGCGGCCAACGCGGGTTTCATCAACGGCAGAACCACATAAAGAAAGATGCGCCATTCAGAAATGCCTTCAACACGCGCGGCCTCGATCAACGGGAACGGCAAGGCGCGGATGAAGTTGCGCATGAACAGCGTACAGAACCCAGTTTGGAACGCGATATGGAACAACACGAGACCCGTTTTCGTATCGTAAAGGTTCATGCTGATCGTCAGGTCGCGCACTGGGACCATCAAAATCTGAAACGGGACAAAGTTGCCTGCGATAAAGATGAAAAAGATCGGCAGGTTGCTTTTGAATTTGTAAATCCCCAGCGCAAAACCCGCCATGCATGACAGCGCGACTGCACCGATCACGGTTGGGATCGTGATGAACAACGAGTTCAGCAAATACCGCGGCATGTTGCTGTCAAAGAACACACGGCCATAGTTTGAAAACGCCTCGAAACTGCTGGGCAGGCCCCAATAGTTTCCGTTGACGAAATCTGCCTCTGGCTTGATGGAGAAATTGGCAACGGCCAGCAGTGGCAATAGCCAAAGGATCAGTGCGAAAGGCAGCAGTAGTTGGTACGAAATCTGCCAAGTACGCGACGATTTCTCGAGCGGTTTAGGAAACATCAGTGCGCCCCTTTTTCATCGCGGTACATGGAATAAAGGAAATATCCGATAAATCCGAGCATCAAGAAGAACAGCACGACCGCAATCGCGGCACCATAGCCCATCCGGAAGCCGAACTCTGACAGGGATTCCTCGAACATAAAGAACGACAGCACGCGCGTTGATCCAAACGGGCCACCGTTCGTCATAACGCTGATCAGATCGAAAGACCGCAGTGCGCCGATGATTGTTACGACGAAAGCGATGAAAGTCGCGGGCTTGAGTTGTGGCAAAATCACGTACCACAGCATCTTGTGACCCTTGGCACCATCAAGGCGCGCGGCCTCGACCTGTTCGGGGTCAACGGCGTTCAGGCCCGTCAGGTAAAGGATCATGCAATAAGCCGTCTGCGGCCAAAGGCCTGCGGCGATAATGCCATAAGTTGCTGTATTAGGATTGCCCAGCACACCGCCTTTGACGTCGATGCCAACCCATCCGGTGATGATGTCAAACAGGCCGTCATTTGGCAGGTAGAACCAGCCAAAAACAAGGCCCACAACGACTTGGCTAATCACAAACGGGAAAAAGAACATCGATTTGTAAAAGCGAATACCGCGAACCGTTTGGTTCAAGAACAGCGCAATGAACAATCCGGCAGGAATTGCGAGCAGGTAAAGGACCAACCATCTGAGGTTGTTCCAGAAAGAGGTCTCGAACTTGCGATCCATGTTTTGATCGCCCCAGCCCAACAGGCGTTCATAGTTGGCGGTGCCGATCCATGTTTTTTCGCCCAGACCGTCCCATTGGTGGAATGAAATCCAGAACGATTGTCCAATGGGTATGATGACGTAAATCGTGAAAAAAATCATCGCTGGCATCAGGAAAAGCCACGGTGTTATCGCGATCTCGTTGCGCTTGTACCACCCTTTTTCGGGCAAAGATGCGTGGGGGCTGGAAACAGCCGGCGATACCGACATGGCGTCTCTCCTGATGGTTCAACACATGTGAAAAGCGCATGTCGCCTTGCAGATGGGTTGACGGGGATTGGGCGGACCACGACGGCCCGCCCAAAGAAGCGATTATTGGTAGATACGTGCGCGTGTCTCTTCGAGACGCTCTAGGATGTCATCCAGATTGTCTGGGAACACCATGAACTCTTGCAGGCCTTCCATGCCGACAGATGCCATTTCAGCGTCAAAGTCGCGGTCAAAGAACTGCATGATGCCGCCGCCTGCGTTGTTCGACAGCATGTCGAAACCTTGCGCAAGGAACTTGTCATCATCGATCGAAGAGTTTGCGTTCACAGGCAACTGACCCAAAGCGTCGCCGCCGTTGATCTGTGTCTGAACGTCAGCAGACGTAACAAAGCGCAAGAACTCTTTGGCTGCGTCCATGTTCTGTGCACCCGACGGGATGTGGAACGTGTCTGTTGGCGCATCTTCTGCGAAATCAACGTCTGGGTTGATGACTGGGAACTGGTAGAAGTCCAGTTTGGTGTCATCAAGGCCACCATCGCGCATCGCAGCAACTGCAAAGTTACCCATCAAGTATGATGCGGCTTCGCCGTTAACCATAAATGGCAGGGCTTCCTGCCAGCTAAAGTTCTGGTGATCGTCGATGAAAGCACCCATGTCGATCAGCTGACGCCAGTTGGCGAAAGTTTCACGTACACGGTCGTCTGTCCATTCAACTTCGCCACGGGCCAATGCGACGTGGAAGTCATAGCCGTTTGTGCGCGAGTTGATGTAGTCAAACCAGCCGCCAGCAGTCCAAAGGAACTTGGTGCCGATTGTGTAGCACTTTACGCCGTTATCAAGCAGCACCTGGCAGTTTGCCAATTCTTCAGCCCAGTTTGATGGCTCTTCAAGGCCGTACTGTTCGAAGATGTCTTTGCGATAATAAACGCCCCACTGGTAATATGTGTAAGGCACGCCCCACTGGGCGCCGTCGAGTGTCATCGCACCTTTGGTGGATGCAAGCGCTTCGAACGCTGGCTCTGCCCAGAGGTCAGAGATGTCTGCGAACAGACCCGCGTCGACGTAAGGACGCATGCGGTTTGCTGCGTACCAGTTTACAACGTCGGGTGGGTTCGCGCCCAACGCGTTACGGATCTGTGTTTTCCATGCTTCGCGGTCAACGATCGTCAGGTTAACCTCGAGGCCGGGGTGCAGTGCACCGAAATCAGCGGCCATCCCCTCCATTACTGCGCGCGGCGCAGGGTTCGACATGTCAGAAATGATGTTCAATTCGCCTGCCAGCGCGTGGCCGTCTGCGGCAGCAGATGACGCAACTACGCCAGCCGCAACCAACGCCGCTAGCGACGTCTTCAAAATGGAATGCATGGTGTCCTCCCAGTATGCTTCCGTGTGTAAAACTGGTTTCATTATTTGAAACTTAGTTTTGGATGTTGATACTAAACCGCGACTCGGCTAGCGTTGTCAACATCTCAAAGCTGCACCGATGAGGAGATCGGTGTCAAAAGCATGATTGAGACGGGGGAGGACGCATGGCACGGGTGACCGGAGACGGCACAGTCGGCAAGGCACTCGAGGTGCTTGATCAGGTCGCAGCTTTTGGGCGGCCTGTGCGCTTTTCCGAATTGCTGGCCCAGTCCGCGTTTCCAAAGCCAACACTCTACCGCTTTGTCCAAACACTGACGAACCAGCAGATGTTGGCATATGATCCCGATCGCCAAACCTACAGCCCGGGGGTGCGGCTTGTGCGTTTGGCGCATGCAGCGTGGGATCAGACGACACTTGCGCCAGTGGCGCGCAGGCATATTGATGCGCTCAGCAAGATCGTGGGCGAGACCGTGCATTTGGCGCAGCTGGACCATGCTCAGGTCCTTTACATTGACAAGCGCAACGCGGGCCAACCTGTCGAGATGTACAGCCAAGCCGGCAAAGTCGGCCCCGCATATTGTACAGGTGTTGGCAAAGTCATGCTGGCATTTCTGGATTCCGATGCCGCGGATAATGTCATTGAACAGCAGTCGTTTCATGTTTTCACCGAGCATACGCTAGATAGTGCCGATGCCTTGCGCGCGGAACTAAATGATATCCGCGAAAATGGCTACGGCTTTGACCGTGAAGAACATGAACCCGGAATTATTTGTGTGGCGATGCCAATTCTCAGCGACACAGGCCGTGTCTTGGGCGCACTATCGGTGACCAGCACAACCAGCCGCACCAACCTTGCGGGGCTCGAAGCATTCGTGCCAGTCCTGCAAGACACAGCAGATAAAATAAAACGGGATGCCCAAAACTGGAGCTTCCCGGACCACACATCAAAAGAAACAACAAGGATTTAGGCCATGTCAGGTGTTACGCTGAACAATGTCATTAAGCGCTACGGCGATGTGCAGGTGATCCACGGTATCGATTTGGACATCAAAGACGGAGAGTTCTGCGTGTTCGTGGGGCCTTCTGGATGCGGCAAGTCCACTTTGTTGCGCATGGTTGCGGGGCTAGAGGACACGACCGAAGGATCGATGCACATTGGTGACCGCGAAGTGACCCGCATGGACCCGTCCCAACGCGGCGTGGCGATGGTGTTCCAGACTTATGCGCTTTATCCGCATATGACGGTCAAAGATAACATGGGTTTTGGCCTTAAGATGAACGGCCATCCCAAAGCGGTGATCGAAGAAAAAGTGGCCGAGGCGACCCGCATCCTGAAGTTGGAGCCATATCTGGATCGCAAGCCTGCCGCCTTGTCCGGTGGACAGCGACAGCGTGTTTCGATCGGTCGTGCGATTGTGCGCGGCCCAGAGGTATTCTTGTTCGACGAACCTCTATCCAATCTTGATGCCGAATTGCGTGTAGAGATGCGGGTCGAAATCGCGCGCCTGCACAAGGAAATCGGCGCGACAATGATCTATGTGACGCACGATCAGGTTGAAGCAATGACTTTGGCCGACAAGATTGTTGTGTTGCGCCTTGGTATTATTGAGCAGGTCGGCGCACCGATGGACTTGTACCGTGACCCTGACAATAAATTCGTCGCGGGCTTTATCGGCTCGCCCGCCATGAACTTTGTGAACGGTACGGCCACAGGCGGCGGCGTCGAGGCTCCCGGCTTGGGGAAGCGTTTTGACGGGATCGTCAGCACCGCGCATGAAGGTAAAGCAGTCACAGTTGGGGCGCGGCCTGAACATATCACGCTAGACCCGAACGGCGACACGCACACAGTAGAAATGACAGAAAGCCTTGGCGGCGTATCTTTCGCCTATCTATCCGGCCCAACAGGTGAACGGATCGTCGTCGAAGAACGCGGGGATATTCGCACAGCTTCGGGAGTGACGGTTGGTGTCAACATCGAGCCGAACCGGATTTTGCTGTTTGACGCCGAGACAGAGCAGCGTATTCGCAGCTAACGGTTTCCAGTCTCACCAAACGAAAAAGGCCCGCGATCAACGCGGGCCTTTTTTGTTTTGGAGGCGCTATTTAGCGCTTGCCGTAATACAATCCGACAACATGTTCCGCCTGTGCAAAGAACAACCAACGCAGGGTCAGAACGCCTGCGATATGGCTCAGCACAGCGAGTGCTGCGAAGATGTGATTGGTAAATGGCAACAGCAGCAAAAGAACGGGGACAACAAAAGCCAGACCGATTGTGATGATCCGCAGTTGATCAGCGTGTTTGCGACCAACCTTATGAATGAATTCATGCATCAGATAGTTGGTGCCCGTATGCGGCGGCTCAAACGCACGGACTTTGCCAATGTGGCCCAAACCTGTTGCGGTTTCCATATTTGTGCCAGAAGACTTGAAGCGGGTATCACCTGAAATCCAAGCGAACACCTGCAATATGCCTCCGATGATCAATAGCACGGAAGCGAGGGTGATTTGCCCTGCCAGCAGCGCACCGCCGCCCAGTGACAGCGTTAAATACATCGCAGGGGTCGTCCAATGACGCCAGCGCGGCACAGTTTTCATCTGTGCGTAGATCATGGAAGTGGTGAACACGACACCAAGCGACGCGATGCCACCGACGATGCCGATCAATTGCAACTGGGTGCCCGCGAACACCAGACCTGCGCCATAAATTGCCATAGTGACCAGTGCGAAAACCGCACAAATCCCTTCACGGCTAAGCCAACTGGTTTGCCATTGGCTAAACGCTTTGAGCGCCCGTTCAGGATGACCAAGGTGGAAGGTCGAAGCGATCAGGCCACCGACCGCAAAGATATATGCGATGGCAAACCAGATAAAAGCGGACATGCCGGTGGGGACAATAACGCCCAACCCAAGCCAGAATAGCAGTCCGAAGCCAAGGCCGGAGAACGTGTTGAAAAGTATAACAGAGCTTGCGGGATGCATTATTTTGCTCCTCCGGGTAGGGATGACAGGGCCTTATCAAGCCAACCTACGAAACCTTTGCCGTCGCTGGCGATGGGCTCTAGGTAAGGCGCCAGAATGTCGAACTCGGGCATTTCATCTTTGGGGCGCGGGGGCAGGTATTTGTTGACCGGCTTTGTGCCTTGCTCGGGCATCAGATCAAATCCGCCACGTTCAGCAACCAATTTGGACACGTCGCTGTCCACATCGCCCAGATCGCCAAAGTGACGCGCACCTGACGGGCAGGTCCGCACGCAAGCGGGCTGGCGATCTTCTTCAGGCAGGTTTTCGTTATAGATGCGGTCCACGCAAAGGGTGCATTTCTTCATGACCCCTTCCTTTGCGTCCAGTTCACGGGCTCCGTATGGGCAAGCCCATGCGCACAGGCCACAGCCGATACAGTCGCTTTCATTGACCAGAACGATCCCGTCTTCAGCGCGTTTGTAACTGGCACCGGTCGGGCAGACTGTGACGCATGGTGCATCTTCGCAGTGTAAGCAGGACTTAGGGAAGTGGATGAGTTGGGCTGCGCCCTCTTCGGGCTGAACTTCGTAGGAATGGACTCTGTTCAAGAATGTGCCTGAAGGGTCAGCGCCGTAGGCCTGTTGGTCCGACAACGGCGCGCCGTAGTTTTCGGTATTCCAACCTTTGCACGACACCACGCAGGCATGGCAGCCCACGCAAGTATCAAGGTCGATCACAAGGCCAAGTTTCTTGGCGGAAGGTGGGGGTAACTGGGTCATAGTGTCATTCCTTTGGCGAGGGTCGGAGCCTCCGGCGGGAGTATTTCGAACAAAGCGAGGTGATGTGTGTCTTCAATGCGCAGATCGGTGCGTTCGTCGGCGTCCCAAGTGGCGATGTACCAGATGAAACTGCCCAGCGTCAGCGTCACGAATGCCGCAATGAGTAAAAGCACTTGTCGGTTGGTCATTTGCCCACCTTCCAAGCCAAATCGCTCGGCCCCTTTGGGACTGGCGATTTTATGGACGGCATCACTGGCTGCGCCTCGTTTGGAATGGCGGATTTTTCGATTTTGACGCGTAGGTCAAACCACGCGGCTTGGCCTGTGATCGGATCGGAGTTTGCCCAACGCAGGCCATCGCCTTTGGGGGGCAGTAGTTCGTGGATCAGGTGGTTGAGCAGGAAGCCTTTTGTGGCCTCGGTCGCTTTTTCGTCAAGCGCCCACGCGCCTTTGCGTTTGCCGATGGCGTTCCATGTCCAGACCGTATTGGCATTGAGCGATGCCTGATGTGCCACAGGCACAACGATTGATCCGTGAGTCGAGCTGACTTTGGCCCAATCGCCTTCGGCAAAGCCGTTGGCCTCCCAAATTTTGGTTGGCACGTAGAGGGGGTTATGTCCGTGGATTTGGCGCAGCCACGCGTTTTGCGTACCCCAAGAGTGGTACATCGCCATGGGTCGCTGTGTCAGCGCGTGGATCGGGTATTCATCCAGATCAATCTGGTCATCCTCAAGCGGACCATACCAGATTGGCAGTGGGTCCATTGTCAGTTTGAGCCGTTCGCGCAGGTGTTCTGGTGGCTGGCGTTCCCCGATACCTTCGGCTGCGGCCTGGAATTTACGTAGCGGTTCGACATAGAGCTGGAAGATGTAGGGTTGGACAGCATCGTAGAAGCCCATTTTCACCGCCCAATTCTGGTAGTCCATGCTGAACGGTTTGTAGTAGGCTGCGTTTTCGGGAACGTGCTCGACCCAGAAGCCACTGTTGTCGATGTAATCCTGAATTTGGTTCGGGTTCACATCACCGCGCCCGCCTTGCGGCCCGTCGGGACCTTTGCGGAAACCAGCCAAGGGGCCAACACCCGGACGGCGCATGTGGTTGGTGATGTAGTCGGCGTAGTCCTGATACTTTTGGCCGCCGTCTTCGTTCACGAAACCGGGCAGGCCAAGGCGCGCGCCCAGATCACAAAGCACCGATTGGAAGCCGCGCACATCGCGGTCGGGTTCAACCACAGGCCAGCGGATCGCGTCCGCAACGCCGTCTGCTTCACAGATGGGGCGATCCAGCAGCGAGATACAATCATGCCGTTCCAGATAGGTCGTGTCAGGGAAAATCAGATCGGCGTAGGCTACCATTTCGGACGAATAAGCGTCCGAATAGATGATATGCGGGATCACGTAGTCGCCGTTTTCATCCTTGTCGGTCAGCATCTTATGCACGCCGCCGACGTTCATGGACGAGTTCCACGACATGTTCGCCATATACATAAACAGCGTGTCGATCTTGTATGGCACGCCCGCATGCGCATTCGAGATCACCATATGCATCAACCCGTGGGCCGACATCGGGTTTTCCCAGGAATAGGCCTTGTCGATCCGTGTTGGATTGCCTTCGGCATCGAGCAGCAGGTCCTCTGGGCCGTGGGTATAACCAAGGTGCGGGCCATCAAGTGCCGCACCGGGGGTGACTTTGCCATGTGGTTTAGGATGCGCCGTTGCAGGCTTGGGGTAGGGCGGTTTGAAACGCATGCCACCGGGCACTTCGACCGAGCCAAGGATGATTTGCAGCACATGCAGTGCGCGGCAGGTCTGGAACCCGTTAGAGTGCGCTGAAATTCCGCGCATTGCGTGGAAGGACACAGGCCGACCGATCATTTTGTCGTGCTTTACACCGCGAAAGTCTGTCCACGGGCGGTCAAGTTCAATCGCTTCGTCAAAGGCTACCCGCGCGAGGTCTGCCGCAAGGGCGCGGATGCGCTGGGCAGGAATGCCGCAACGGTCTGCCACGGCCTCGGGGGCATATTCATCGGACAGATAGCGGTCGGCCATCTGGTGGAACACGGGGCGGTGGGTGACGCCTTTGGCGCGGTGCGTGCCGGACAAATCAGGCTCTACGCCTTTGCCATTCCAAGGTGCCAGTTGCCCAGTGCGGCGGTCAATGACCTGCGGTTGACCGTCCGCGTCGCGCAAGAACAGGCCGAATTCATCGGATTTGGTATCCTCGTTCACTAGAACCGAAGCGTTCGTAAATCGCGCCAGATAATCCAGATCGACTTTGCCGGCTTTCATCAAGCAATGCACCATCGCGAGAATGAACAAACCATCCGTGCCAGGAGTAATGCCGACCCAATCATCTGCGACGGCGTTATAGCCCGTGCGGATCGGGTTCACGCCAACCATACGTGCGCCGCGTTGTTTGATTTTTCCGATGCCCATTTTGATCGGGTTGCTGTCGTGGTCTTCGGCAACGCCAAACAGCATGAACAGTTTGGTGTGGTCCCAGTCAGGTTGCCCAAACTCCCAAAACGCGCCACCCATCGTATAAATGCCGGCAGCCGCCATGTTTACGGAGCAAAAGCCACCGTGAGCTGCATAGTTGGGTGTGCCAAACCCTTGCGCCCAAAAGCTGGTGAAAGATTGCGACTGGTCGCGGCCGGTAAAGAACGCCAGCTTCTCTGGATGCTTTTCGCGAATGGGTGCCAACCAATCGGTCGCCAGTGTCAGCGCTTCTTCCCAGCTGATTTCTTCAAATTCGCCTGATCCACGTTCGCCGACGCGCTTTAGTGGGGCGCGCAGTCGTGATGGCGCGTTGTGCTGCATGATACCCGCAGAGCCTTTGGCGCAAAGCACACCTTTGTTCACGGGGTGGTCTTTGTTGCCCTCGATATAGGCGACTTTGCCTTCCTTCATGTGCACGTTGATTCCGCAACGGCAGGCGCACATATAGCAGGTGGTTTTACGCACCTCGTCCGAGACCGGTGGCGACGTATCTAGGTGGGGCTGATCAAGTGACATGGGTGACCTTTCAGGCGAATTGCGTACGGACGAGGGCGGCACCTGCCAATGCACAAAGCAAGGACAGACATAATGGGCGATAGTAGGCGGCAAATCTTGGTATGAATAGCCATTGACCAACGATAACGCCGAGCGTTGTTGGAAGCGCAAGGCTCAGGCCGCGCGCCACGGCTGTGTTGTTCATCACGCCAAACCAAAGCAACGTGACCATCGAGGTGGCAGAGCTCAGGAATAGGAACAGAACAAGTGCTGCGCGCATTTTGGCGGCGGCTGCATTTTGGGACAAGACATAGATCGCAATGACCATCCCGCCAACACTGGCAAGGCCAGAGGCGACACCTGCCGCAAAGCCTGATCCATAAAGGCCGGGCTTGGTTGCCAAGAATGGCATACGGATTTTAGCAAGCTGGGTGACAGCCAAGCTGATTATCAGAACCAACACGATTAATTTGCTGGTCTCGGGCGAGACGGATGTCGTTAGCATCAAGCCAAATGGTACGCCGACGGTCGATCCGATCACTAGCCCCCAGACGACCCCACGATCGGCTTCTTGCCAACCGCCTTTTGCCATCAGGACAGAGGCGGTCATTTCAAGCCACCAGCAGATTGGAATGATTTGAACGGGCGGCAAGATAATCACTGCACTTGCCATCACAATTGCCGATAACGCAAAGCCAGAGAACCCGCGCACGATGCCTGCGACGATCACGATCACGGTCAGAATTGCAAATTCTTGCCCGGTTAGGTCGGTCCAATTTAGCAGGCCTTCAAACATTCAACGTCCCTGCGCGATCAGGGCCAGCGCGTCGCGGGCGATTTGTTTCTCTTCATCAGCGGCGACCACATGAACAGGTACGTCGCCAAAACACGACAGCTGCGCCATGATCCGGTCGCGGATTGGAGCCGCATTTTCACCGATACCACCCGTGAAGGCCACCGCATCAACGCCGCCCATCGCAACAATCGCTGACCCCGCATGGCGCGCTGCCCAATAGCAGAAATGGTCGACTGCAAATCGCGCGTCATCGTCATCGCGCTCTAGCAAGGTTTTCATATTGTTGTCGCCAGCAAGCGCCTGAAGGCCCGAATTTTTGTTGAGCATCCGGTCGGTTTCGTCTTCGCCCAAGGACTTGGAAATCCGCAAAACGGCTGCCCCGTCGATATCGCCAGAGCGCGTGCCCATCGTCAGGCCAGACAGCGGAGAATAGCCCATAGAAGTCGCGATGGATTTACCGTTTTTGATTGCGCAAAGGCTGGCCCCGTTGCCGAGGTGGAAAGCCAACAGGTGCTGCGGCAAGTCAGCGCCGAAATCAGCAACAAGATTCGCATAGGATAATCCATGAAACCCATAGCGGCGAATGCCTGCATCGTGGTGGGTTTGGGGGATTGCATAACGGGTGGCGACATCTGGATTGGTGGCATGAAACGCCGTGCCAAAGCTGCAGTACTGCGGTAAATCAGGTGCCATTTTCTGCAAGGCATAGATGCCCGCTAGGTTGTTTGGGTTATGCAGCGGGGCAAGCGGTATGACGCTTTCTATTGTTGCAAGCACAGGTGGAAGTAGACGCGCAGGGGCGGTCAGGATCGTTCCGCCGTGCACAACGCGGTGCGCCGCAGCCGTGAATGACGACAGCGGATGACCCGCTTGCGCCAGTGCCGCGAGCATTACCTCTAGCGCTTGCGCATGATCGCGGGTTTTTATGGCTGTTTTGGTTTTGCCTAGAACGAGTGAGCCGTCAGTGCCAAGGTTCGTCACGCGGCCAGCGATAATGGACCCAAGCCCATCGTCAAATACCTCTATCTTGAGAGAGGAGGAGCCAGCGTTTAGAACCAATATCACTTGGGCAATCCACAACTAATGGCCGCCAATGCGGCGGATGCGATGCGGGCCGCTGGTGGATCAGCGCGCGAAGTCAGCAAGATCGGCACTTTCGCGCCAGTCACAACACCCGCTGCACAGCCACCCGCCAAATAGACAAAAGCTTTGAACAGGGCATTGCCCGACACAATGTCCGGCACGATGATCGCGTCCGCATTGCCTGCGACGGGATCGTCGGTCAGTTTCTTGGTCGCCACCGCTTTGGGCGAGATAATCAGATCAAGCGCCAATGGTCCGGAAACATCAATACCTTCGATATTTTCACGCGCCCAATCGGACAAGGCTTTGCCGTCCATCGAAGACGGCACGGACGGAATGGCGCTTTCGGTAGCAGATAAAATCGCTATCTTCGGGCGGTCGTTGCCCAGCTTGTTGAGTAGTTTTTTAACTTCGACAATCGCTGACTGTCGCGTGAGCACATCAGGGTTCACGTTTACAGCCGCGTCGGAGATCAGGATCGGCTTTCCACCATCGGGGTGCGAAATGTGGAAAATATGCACGAAACGATTGCCAGTGCGCAGACCCGCATTTCGGCTAACGGCGGATTTCATAAAGACGTCGGTGTGCAACTGACCCTTCATAAGCACGTCAGCCTCACCAGCACCGCAAAGGCCAGCAGCGGTAAGTCCGGCCTCTTCTTCGCCTGTGGTGTCGTGCAGGGCGTAGCCGGAGATGTCCCAGTTCAGCTTAGCAGCCTCGGCGCGGATCATGTCTGCTTCGCCTACGAAGACGGGGATCATAATGCCTGCTTTGGTTGCTTCTTGGGCGGCTTCCATCGGAAGCGGTGCACCTGCACGGGCAATGGCGACGCGTGGTGCGCCAAAGGTTTGCGCGCGCGCAATCAAGTCTTGCGGGACTTGGGCTTCACGGGTGGAAAGGAATGGGGATGTCATACTAGATCCTTGTAAATGCACGCAGCAGGCCGAGTAGCGATAGCGCCAAAAGTAACATAACGGCAAAGCGGCGGAACGAAGACGGCGACGTGCTGAGGAATTGCCGCCCGCCCAGCCAAACGCCGAGACCCAGCAATGGAAACGCCATAGCTGCCCCGATTGCAGTGTCCCAAGTCACCAGACCCCCCGCCCAAAGTAGGGGCATCGTGATCATATCCAATCCGGTGAGGTAGACAATCATGGTCGCGCGAAAAATCGCGGCTTCGATGGGTTGGGCTGACATAAACGCCGCAACTGGCAAGCCGCCGATGCCTGCGCTGTTGCACATGCCCGATACGATACCGACACCGCCGTGGCCCAGCGGGCCGATCGGGCGCTTGAGGGTCCAACCGGACAGCAACACCAAAGATAGCACAAAGATGATCGCCGAGATTGCGATGCGGGCGGTTCCTTCGCCCACTGAAAGCATGACGGAAACCGAAAACGGCAGCGCGATTGCAGCGCCCGCCAACAGCCACAAAATCCTGCGCCAGTCCACATGTCCGCGAATGCTGCGGGCTTGAAAGACTGTCATCAACATTTCGCATGCAAAGACTACCGGAATGAGAGGGAGCGGGTTTGTAACGAGGGCCGCAAAAGCGATGAAAATCGCCGAGAACCCAAAACCCGAATAGCCCCGCACATAGGCGGCCCCAAGCAATGCAATTGCAAGGGCCGCCGCAGTGCCGGGGCCTAGGTCAAATGGCAAGCTTACTCGGCTGCCATGTCAGAAGCAGAGATACCTGCAACTGCAACTGGTTTCTTCATCGCGTCACGACGGAACGGATCACCCAGTTCTTGGTTCAAGATAACCTCGATCAAGGTGGTAATGTTGTTTTCCATTTGATCTTTGATCGCTTGGTTCAGCATCGCTGTCAGTTCGTCCATTGTTTTGGCTTGGACGCCTTTCAGACCACATGCGTTGGCGATACCAGCATAAGACACTTTCATGTCCAGCTCTGTGCCGACAAAGTTGTCGTCGAACCAAAGTGTAGAGTTACGCTTTTCGGCACCCCACTGATAGTTGCGGAAAACGATCTGTGTGATGGCTGGCCATTCGTCGCGACCAATCGCTGTCAGCTCGTTCACGGAAATGCCGAACGCGCCGTCACCAGCAAAACCGATAACCGGAACATCACGTTGGCCGATTTTCGCACCAATGATTGAAGGCAGACCGTAGCCACATGGACCAAACAGGCCCGGTGCCAGATACTTGCGGCCCGTTGGGAAGCTTGGATAAGCGTTGCCAATCGCGCAGTTGTTGCCGATGTCTGACGAGATGATCGCATCTTCTGGCATAGCGGACTGGATCGCGCGCCAGGCTTGGCGTGGGGACATCCAGTCAGGACGGGCTGCACGTGCGCGCACGTTCCAGTCTGTGCCTGGATCGTCCTGCTCGTGATCAAGCGAGGTCAGTTCTTGTGCCCAAGCAGATTTGGTCTGCGCGATCAGGTTCTTGCGATCTGCGCGGCCTGCATCGCCGGCACTATCGGCCAGTTGTGCTGTGATGCCGTTTGCAACTTTGGCAGCGTCGCCGACGATACCAACAGTGACCTTTTTGGTCAGGCCAATGCGGTCAGGGTTGATGTCGACCTGAATGATCTTGGCATTTGTTGGCCAGTAATCAATGCCGTAACCGGGCAGCGTCGAGAACGGGTTCAAACGTGTGCCCAGCGCCAGAACGACGTCAGCTTTGCTGATCAGCTCCATGCCTGCTTTGGATCCGTTATAGCCCAACGGGCCAGCGAACAGCGGGTGGTTGCCCGGGAACGCGTCATTGTGCTGGTAGCCAACGCAAACCGGCGCGTCGAGCTTTTCAGCCAGAACGCGGGATGCTTCGATGCCGCCTTCGGCCAAAACAACGCCAGCACCGTTCAAGATGACTGGGAATTTAGCAGAAGAAAGTAATTCTGCGGCTTTGGTGATGGACATGCTGCCACCTGGGCTGACTTCGAACTCAACCGGCTCTGGCAATTCGATGTCGATGACTTGTGTCCAGAAATCGCGCGGAATGTTGATCTGGGCAGGGCCGGACAGACGCTTGGCTTTTGCGATAACGCGGGCCAGTACTTCGCAGATGCGGCTAGGATCGCGGACTTCTTCCTGGTAGGCAACACAGTCTTTGAACAGGTTCATCTGTTCCATTTCCTGAAAGCCACCCTGACCGATTGTCTTGTTGGCCGCTTGTGGTGTGACCAGCAAGCACGGTGTGTGGTTCCAGTATGCTGTCTTAACGGAAGTCACGAAGTTCGTGATGCCCGGACCGTTTTGCGCGATCATCATCGACATTTCGCCAGTTGCGCGGGTGTAGCCGTCCGCCATCATGCCTGCTGTCATCTCGTGTGCGCAGTCCCAGAACGTGATCCCGGCCTTTGGGAAAATATCGGAAATTGGCATCATGGCAGAGCCGATGATCCCGAAAGCATGGCGAATACCGTGTGCTTGGAGCGTTTTGACGAAAGCTTCTTCAGTAGTCATTTTCATGGCGGTGGGTCCTTCCCTAAAATTCAACGAAAAAACGGGGCGCAGAATCCCCGTTCTTGGTTGCCGTGACACTATGTTCTGCAAGCCATTACAGTTAGGTCCAGATATGAACCGACCCTAAGGCCACATGAAAGTATATTGAGACCGTAAGTCTCAATAATCAACTACTTCGGATGGCGTTCGCGATCAAGCGGATTCCTTCAGGGATGCGTGCAGACGAGATCGATGAGTATGCAAGCCGCAGATATTCGGTCGGTGGTGTCTCGCCCGCAAAGAAGGGCGCGCCGGGCTCGATCAAGACTTTGTCTGCCTTTAGCCGCTCTGCCAGTTGTGTGGTGTCCGTTCCGTCTGGCGCACGCAGCCAAACAGATGACCCGCCATAGGTCCCGCGCCCAGCGATAGTCAGGCCGGTTTCATTCAACGCGGTATCCATCACCTGTCGACGTTCGTGGTAGGTTTTGCTCATCCGCCGGACCAGCGCGTCATAATGCCCAAGCGAAAGATAATAGGCGACAGTGCGTTGAATATGACCGGGGGGATGACGCAGGACCGTAGCACGCAGCGCGCGGGCTTCGCGGATAAAGGGCGCGGGGCCAACCAAATACCCCAGCCGCAACCCCGGAAAGAGCGATTTCGAAAACGAACCGACGTAGATCACCCGCCCATTCTGATCCAGCGACTTGAGCGATGGTGACGGCGACTTTAGAAACGACATCTCGAATTCATAATCGTCCTCGACGATCACAAAGTCCTCGGCCTCGGCCTTTTCTAGCAATTCCTTGCGCCGTGCGAGGGGCATTGTCGCTGTCGTGGGGCATTGGTGACTAGGCGTTGTGAAAACCACATCGGTTTGCGGGGGCAGCGCGCTGGGCGGTAGACCGTCACGATCAACAGGAACGCAAGTAAGTTGGCATCGCGATTGGTTCAGGATTGTCCGCAGTGCTGGATAGCACGGGTCTTCGATCGCAGCGCGACGGCGGCCATTTAGCAGCACCTGCGCCGATAGCCACAGCGCATTCTGTGCGCCCATTGTGATCAGGATTTCATCCTTGTTTGCCAAGATCCCGCGACGTGGCAGTGTTTGACGTGCGATAAAGTCGACCAATTCAGGATCATCGCCGTCAAAATAGTCCGATGTTAGCGCACTGA
>NZ_JAFMHR010000168.1 GCF_017854415.1 Yoonia sp.
TCATGACGACCATGCGGACAAATCAGGATGAGGCCATCGCATTCCTCAAGACGCATGCATCAAACGGGCCGTCGGCCGTTGATGAGGTTGTTCAAACGCATGGGGCGCTTGTCTTTTTGCACGAAACCGAGGCCCTAAAAATCAAGCGCGCGGTCAAATACGATTATTTGGATTTCTCTACGCCCGCACAGCGTCATGAAATGCTTCAGCGTGAAGTAGACCTGAACCGCGATGCCGCACCGGGGCTATATCACGATGTCGTTCCCCTGACACGCGCACCGGATGGGGCTTTGGTGCTTGGCGGGGATGGTGACGTTGTAGAATGGGTCCTGCGCATGACCCGGTTTCCCGCCGAAGCCGAGCTTTCCGCGCTGGCTGCACGTGGTTTGATTGATCAGCAGCTCTCTGACAGACTCGGACATTCCATCGCGGATTATCATCGCAACGCTCCCGCGCGGCCAGAGGACAGCCGTGTCCTGATCCGCGAGATCATCGAAGAACTGGAGCGCGAGATGGGCGGCATGGATGCCCAGCTGGGCGCGGAATTGGTCCGTGATTTTCTTGATGCGTCGGAGCAGGAGCTTGCCCGAATTGAAGGCTTGTTGAAAGGCCGCTCAAAAGCAGGCTGGGTGCGGCGCTGTCACGGTGATCTGCATTTGCGCAATATTGTGATGTGGCATGATGTGCCTACACCATTTGACGCGCTGGAATTTGATGAACGGCTTGGCACTTGCGACGTACTCTACGATCTGGCGTTTTTGCTGATGGACCTTTCGCATCATGGATTGGATGCCTCGGCTAATCTGGTGCTGAACGCGTATCTGTTCCACAGCGAAACCGATGATCACTATACTGGACTGGCCGCCCTGCCGCTTTTTCTGGCGGTCCGGGCGGGCATCCGCGCGATGGTTGATGTGCAGACTGCCGCCGTAAACGATGCCCCCGGCGCATTGATTGCAAAGGCTGGAACATTCTTACAGCAAGCCCTGTCTTTCCTCAAACCTGTTGCCCCGCAATTGGTGGCCATCGGCGGGCTGTCGGGCAGCGGTAAAACGACTGTGGCCCGCGAGATTGCCCCCCTGATCGGCGCATTCCCCGGCGCGGTGCATCTGCGCAGCGATCTGGAACGCAAGGCCTACTTCAAGGTGTCCCCGTTTGAGAGACTACCGGCGGAGGCCTATCAGCCCGAAGTCAGTGACACGATTTACCGGATCATGCGATCCAAGGCGAAGCTGGCTTTGGCAGCAGGACAGGCAGTGATCCTTGATGCGGTGCATGCTACAGCTCACGAACGCCGGTTGGCCGAAGAGATCGCCAAGGATTCAGGGTGCCGGTTTGTCGGCATTTGGCTGGATGTGGATACTGCGCTGCGCGTGGCCCGCGTAGGTGGCCGGGTGCAAGATGCCTCGGACGCGGACGCGCAGGTCGCGGAGCAGCAAGACGACCTGCCGATCGGGGATATCGGCTGGCACCGGTTGGACGCAGCGCAAACGCTGTCTGATTTGATGGCACAGATCAGCGAGCACTTGCCCGCATCGGCATACCGTCGTCAGTCGAGTGCGTGACAACACCATCACACAAACCACAATGACCTGCAGACATATGACGAAGGGGATCTGCGGCGTCATTGTGCAGTGTGCGACTGATAAAGATAGTCGCGCGTCAGAGGCACCGCATCAATGCGACGTGACAGTTGAAACTGGAATACTGCCTGCCGTCCATGCCGAAAGGTCTGTTCGCAGGCCGCCAGATAAAAACGCCACATGCGCACAAAGCGGTCATCATAAAGCGCGCGAACCTTGTCTTCGTTTGCCGCGAACCTTTCGGACCAGTGTCGCAACGTCTCGGCATAATGCAGACGCCAGACCTCGACATCAGCCGTCCACAGGTGCGAGGTTTCGACGGATTGCATTACCTCGGACATGGTCGGGATATAGCCTCCGGGAAAGATATACTTGGCAATCCACGGATTGGTGGCATCCGGTGGACCCGTCCAGCCGATTGTGTGCACCAAGGCGATCCCATCGGGGGACAGCCTATCGTGGATGTTTTTGAAGTAAGCGTCATAGTGCGGCAATCCGACGTGTTCGAACATGCCCACCGACACAATCCGGTCGAATATCCCCGTCACATCGCGGTAATCGCACAGTTGATAGTGCACGCGGTTGGCCAGCCCTTCGCGATCTGCGGTCGCCGAGGCATAGGCGTATTGTTGTTGGGATAGTGTAATGCCAAGGACCTGGGCACCAAAATCCTGCGCTAGAGTGTGCGCCATGCCGCCCCAACCGCAGCCGATATCCAGCACCCGCATCCCAGGTTCGATCATCAGTTTGCGCGCGATGTGATATTTCTTGTTGGTCTGGGCCTGTTCCAGTGTGTCGTTTGGATCACGGAAATATCCGCAAGAATACTGCCGGTCTGGGTCAAGAAAGAGATCATAGAGAGTATCTGACAGATCATAGTGATGCGCCACGTTGCGTCGTGATCGCAGAGCGACGTTATTTTGTGTGAACCGGCGCAGTGCGATCCGCAGTCTCGGCAACAGCCTTTGCCACCAGATACCGGGTGCGTTCCGATAGTTTTTCACGATCAAACCCAGAAAGCTGTGCAAATCGCCTTCGGTGATTGTCAGCGTAGCGTTCATATAGGCTTCGCCCAACGCTAGTTCAGGATTGAGCACGAGATGTCTGACGGTCGCCATATTGTGCAGTTCGACATGTAGGGGGACACTGGATCCGTCACCGTAGTGATGACGTTGACCGTTCGGCAACGTCACCTGCAGGCTGCCTTTTTGCAACAAGCGGCGTAGCATCAAGTCGAATGCGTGTTCCCACATCCTATCGGCATCTCGTGATGGCTGGCCGCAATGGCCGCCTCAAACTGCAGTACATGATCATTCCTATTTTGTCTGCGAACATTCGCAGAACTTAACACCTCCGTCACAACACCAATTGAGCATTGTCAAAACCCGTGCACGGATTGAGATAAGTCAACCCGGCTTTGGTTTTTCAGGTCACTAAAAAGCCTAACGGCAGCCGCAAGGTCGGCTGTAAGGCGTATCGTGTCTGACCGGCATCGCAGCCACATCATTCAAGTTGCAGGGAGGTTCGGCAATGACACCATCAACGGTACGCACAGTGATCTTTCCTGTGGCCGGTCTGGGTACAAGATTTATGCCGGCTACCAAAGGAACGCCAAAGGAACTGCTTCCCGTCATCGACACACCGTTGATCCAATACGCGATAGACGAAGCACGCGAAGCCGAAGTGGATAGAATGATCTTTGTGAGCCATCCGTCAAAGGCAGCCATCAAGCACTACGTTATGGATGATACCCAGTTGCGGATGACTTTGGCGCATCACGGGAAACCCGAACTGGCAGATCAACTGCAAGCTGCGGCGTTGGACACCCGCACGTGCGAGGTTATTTTCGTGAATCAACCTGAACCGCGCGGACTGGGTGATGCGGTCGCTTGCGCGCGGCCACATCTGCTGGACGGCCCTGTCGCCGTCATCTTGCCTGATGACTTGATCCTTGGTGAGCCGGGATGCCTGCGCGAGATGGTCAATGCCTATGATCGCGACAAGGCGGGACATCTTATTGCAGTCATGGAAGTGTCGAAAGCGCTGACAGGCCAATACGGCATTCTGTCTGTCATCTCGCAAGAGGGGCACTTTGTTCTATCCGACGGGATTGTCGAAAAGCCAGCACCTGACAAGGCCCCATCGCAGATGGCGGTTGTTGGGCGCTATATCCTTGACCCCATCATCTTTGACGCGCTTGCCCATCAGGCCCCGGGTGTTGGCGGTGAGATCCAGTTGACCGATGCGATTGCACAAAGTGGCAGAAAGGCTGGAATTGCCGGCTATCGGTTCTCGGGGCGTCGGTTTGATTGTGGCTCCAAGAAAGGAATGCTGGCGGCGACGCTGTTTTTGGCTCACAAGGACCCGGCTTATGCCGAAGTTCTTGCAGCCTTTCAGACACTCGGTGATTGCTAGCCCCGCGAGTGACGGTGCCGACCCATCAAGAGCTCTCGTCTTTCGCGGGTTTAATTGGGCTTGCGCTAACGGTCACATGGGCCGGTCGGATTAGCCGTTTTCCAATTGCCAAGCCGGGACGATGCAGAACAAGAACTTCCCCCGCTTTGGTCTGGTCTGTTTCTTCGATTTGCATGGCTTCGTGCAGCATTGGATCAAACGGCGTGTCTTTCGGCGCGATGGTCCTGACCCCAAGCGCCTTCAACCCGGTTTCGAACGCGGATTTGATGCTGTTCAGGCCGTCCAGATGCGCGGCGATTTGCGGGGTTTCTGCGTCAGGGCTGGCAGGTGCGGCCTCAATCGCGCGGCAGACCGCGTCATATGTCGGGGCAAGGGCTTCAACCGCGACGGCGACGCCATAGTCGTGCCCTTCAACACGCGCACGATCCGCGCGCTTGCGGGCGTTTTCTGCGTCAGCGAGCGCGCGTTTCCATTTGTCCGTCAGCTCTTCCAATGCGATCTTCGGGTCCGGGGCCGCACTTTCGGTGCCATCGCGGTGGTCTTTGCGCTTGGTTTCGTCCTTGTCCATGACAGGGTCCTTTCTTGAAGTTGAATGATCACCTGATCAGCAGGAAAACACGGGCTGTTCCGCGTTGGATCGTGAGGGCCAGAGCCCCTTTGACGGACGCCAATTCTTCGCGCAGTTCGGCGACTGATCCCACGGCAACGCGGTTCACAGCCAAGATGACATCACCCGCCTGCAGTCCCGAGCGTGCCGCACGGCTGTCGCCATCCACTTGGACGACGACGACACCGGATACTTCACCAAAAAGCGGATCATCCGGCGCAAGATCGCGCAGATCTGCACCTGAAAGCTGATCAAATCCGCGATCGGTCTGGCGTGTCTGCGTTTGGCCGCCCTCGCGCAGTGTTACTGTAATTTCAATTGGTTCACCGTCGCGCAGAATACCGATTTCGATCTGAGCACCGATCCGCCTCAGCCCGATCTGGCTCCGCAGATCAGCTGCACCAACCACGGGGCGACCATCAACCGAAATGATCAGATCACCGGCTTGCAATTGCGCATTTTCTGCAGCACTTCCGAGTTCAACCTGCGTGATTATGGCGCCGACACCCGTGTCCATGCCTAAAGCTTCGGCAAGGTCAGGCGTGAAATCCTGAACCCTGACACCAAGTTGGCCGCGCTGGACCTCGCCAAATTTGATAAGCTGGTCAACAACCGCTTCAGCCATATTCACGGGCACGGCGAAACCAATGCCAACATTGCCGCCGGATGGCGCAATAATCGCTGTATTGATGCCAACCAATTGACCGTTCAGCGTTACCAACGCACCGCCCGAATTGCCGGGATTAATCGAGGCGTCGGTTTGAATGAAATCCTCGTAACCTTCTATGTTCAGCCCACTACGACCCAGCGCGCTAATGATGCCGGATGTTACCGTCTGGCCAAGCCCGAATGGATTGCCGATTGCCAGAACATAGTCACCGA
>NZ_JAFMHR010000169.1 GCF_017854415.1 Yoonia sp.
AGGCTCAAGTCCATCAATTCTCCTAGCTCGATATGGAGCGCCGCCTCATTCCAGTCCGAGAGTTCTGCGAGTTTGTTGTCGGCAATCCGCAATGCGCGGATCTGGGGATCAGAGAGATGGTCGACGACGACCACGGGGATGTTGGCAATGCCGCGCGTCTTGGCAGCCTCAACGCGTCCGTGACCCGCAATGATGGTGCCGTCAGCGGCGGCAAGGACCGGGATCACATAGCCAAAGGTCGCAATGGAGACTTTGAGTTTGTCGATGGAAGCCGCGTTGTGGATCCGGTTGTTTTGGGCGTAGGCATTAAGATTATTGATGGGTGTAAGGACCACATGGTCGGCCACCCAAGTTTGGTTCATGTTTTTAGACATAAAAATGTTCCTTTCGGATTGACGTAAAAAGCGCTCTTTTCAAAAAGGATCGGATTGGAAGTTGATTAGAGCATACTCAACAACCCCCAGATCTTATCGATCCGCGGAGCTGCCCTTTGAATGCTCTGTGCTGACCGATATGCTAGCGCGTGCTGCCGACTGGGCGGCGTGTTCCCGTAAGGAGAACAAAATCTCAATCGCACATGTCAGCAATTCTGGCAAGGGAAATATTCGTAACCCATTGTTATTGCAAATAATATGGGGTGTGTTGGCGGAACTGTCTCTGTGTATGCATTGAACATATTTATCTGCATCGCTTTCAAGCAGCAGAGTTGCGCACGCGTTTCTGGTGAGCCGCTAACTGCCGTTTTCGTTCAGACTTCACAGTAGTTGATAGTCCACTGCCCAATCAGGGCAGTTTCTGCGCGCACTCTGCAAAGTCCATTGGACTTCTGAGACGCAAAGAGCGTCACTGAACCCACGCCGGCTACGATCGGGCTTGCCTCAGTACCGAGCTGCGCATGTCGCGCACCGTTATTGAGAGGTCCAAACGATGACCCAGGCACACCAAATGATACGGCTTGAAGATATCGGGTCTATGGAACGCGAAGCGCTGCTTGATGCCTGGCTGGAGGTTTTTCGAACGCCTGCGCCTAAGGGTCTCAGCCAGTCCATGATGCGCAGGTTCCTCGCGTTCGAAGTGCAGGTGCAAGCAAAGCAAGGCTTGAGCCGGCAATCTCAACGGGCCCTTGCAAAGCCAACAGACAAGCAAGCCAAGCACGCCGCCACAAAGCTTAAGCCCGGCGGGCGTCTCGTGCGGGAGTGGAACGGGGTCACGCACATCGTTGATGTGACAGAAAAGGGCTTTGCATGGCAGGGCAGGGACTGGCGGTCCCTCTCCGCCATCGCCAAAGAGATCACCGGGGCCCACTGGTCAGGCCCGCGCTTCTTTGGGCTCACCAAGGTCGCGTCATGAACAAGATTCGCTGCGCCGTGTACACCCGCAAATCGACAGAGGAAGGCTTGGATCAAGAGTTCAATTCACTTGATGCGCAATATGAGGCCTGCACCGCCTACATCGCCAGCCAAAAGCACGAAGGCTGGAAGCTACTGTCGCAGCGCTACGATGACGGTGGTATCTCAGGTGGCACGCTCGACAGACCCCAGATGCAAAGGCTCCTGAGTGACATTGATACAGGGCGCATCGACATGATCGTCGTCTACAAGATTGACCGCCTGACGCGCTCACTGGCAGATTTTGCAAAGCTGGTCGAGCGCATGGAAGTCGCAGGTTGCTCCTTTGTCTCCGTCACCCAATCATTCAACACCTCGTCATCAATGGGGCGGTTGACGTTGAACATGCTGCTGTCGTTCGCGCAGTTTGAACGTGAAGTGACAGCTGAACGGATAAGAGACAAGATAGCGGCCTCCAAGAAGAAGGGCCTCTGGATGGGTGGACTCGCCCCGCTTGGCTACGATCCACACCCCGACAAGACGCGCCGCGAGTTGGTGGTCAATGAAGCGGAAGCCGAGACAGTGCGGAAGGTGTTTCAGCTTTACCTCGGTGAGGGTTGCCTCAACGCGACGATGCAAGCGGCAACAAAAGCAGGACTGCGCACCAAGCGGCGCACGTTTGCAGATGGACGCACCCAAGGCGGCACTGCATTTGGGCGGGGTCTGCTCCACGCGCTCCTAACCAATCCAGTTTATCGCGGGCTGATACGTCACAAAGACAAAATCTGGCCCGGCGTGCATCCGGCCATCATTGATGACGACCTTTGGGATGCTGTTCAAACAAAGCTCCAGGCCGCCAGCGCAAAGAGACGCGGTGTTAAAAAGATCAATCAAGGCGTCACAGATGCGCCACTTCTGGGCAAGCTGCGTGACGACGCTGGCGAGCGTCTAACGCCAACACACACCAAACGACATAACCGGATTTTTCGGTACTATGTCTCCAATGGCTACGTCACTGGCAAACCCCGCCCGGATGGCTGGCGGCTTCCCGCAAAGCAATTGGAGGATGTTGTGGCGCAGTCAGTTGCAGATCATCTTTTGCATCATGCCAAGTCCTTGACTGTCGTTCAGACGGGATCAGCCAATCAGATGCGTGCAGCCGGTAAAAGTGCAACGTCTCTTGCGAAGCAAATCCAGCAAAAGGGGATTGCCTGCGCGGCTGCGGCCATTGACCACGGAACAATCAGCAAGGGGCAATTGGACATCGCGTTGGATCGAGACGTCTTGGCTGAACTGCTAGAGTGCCGGAGTGGAGATCTCACACCCACCATGCTGACAAACTCCACGATGTTCACAATGCGCCGCCGTGGTATGGGGATGAAAATTGTCGCTGGTGATCGGAAGCCTGACCCAGATCAAACATTGATCCGTGCTCTGCAAAATGCGCACCATTGGGCCGACAGTCTCAAATCGGGCAAGTCTGTCAAACAGATCGCAGCTGACTATAATTGTTCTGACAGCTACATGCGGCGGATCGTACCACTGGCGACGTTGTCTCCGGATCTCCAGCAGGCGATTCTGGGAGGCACTCAGCACAAGGATCTCACGCTCGAGAAACTCATCCGCGCAAACATTCCATTGGATTGGGCCGCTCAGGAAAAGCAGTTCGGCAACGCAAACTGAGCTTTCCCTGATCGAGATCCGCACTCCCTGTTCCGCGCACAAGCTTCCCTGATAGCCCCAAGGAATTCCCTGTTCCTGAGGTAGGGAAATCTACTCGTAAGCCCCTGAACTTACGTGTATAAAGTGCAGAAAATTCACCATAAATTCCGCTATTCAGGCGAAATTCCCTGTAAATCGGCCCTTATCAGGGAAATCCATACAAAACCGCACCGACCAAATTGATCAACAGAGACGATGGGTAAGTCAATGGGCTGAAGCAGGGTATCGGTGCGTCTCTCTTGCGGTCGCTGCAAGCGATGCGTTTGAAATTGCGCGGGAAATCCAACCCAAACGCGTGAGACGAAAATTCATGAAACTGAGTGGTGACCCCGATTGGATTCGAACCAATAACCTGCCCCTTAGGAGGGGGCTGCTCTATCCAGTTGAGCCACGGGACCACGCGGATATTCAATGCCTGCCTTTGCGCAGCGGGTCAACGGGCACCGCCCGCTAGCTTTTGTGGTGAAGGCCGGATAACAATAGGGAAACCACCAATAGGAACGCCCCATTGACGAATACGAATAAGCGCCCTTTGACCCTGCGTGATGTCTCTGAGGCATCCGGTGTCAGCGAAATGACTGTTAGCCGGGTCTTGCGGAATAAGGGCGATGTCAGCGCCGCTACTCGTGAAAAAGTCCAAGAAGCGGCCAAACGGCTAGGCTATGTGCCTAACAAAATTGCGGGCGCTTTGGCGTCGCAGCGGGTCAATCTTGTAGCGGTTATTATTCCCTCATTAGGGAATATGGTTTTTCCGGAGGTGCTTTCGGGAATTTCACAGGTTCTAGAAAGTACTGATCTGCAGCCAGTTGTTGGTGTGACAGACTATTTGCCCGAAAAAGAAGAAAAAGTTCTGTTCGAGATGCTGTCGTGGCGTCCATCAGGCGTCATCATCGCGGGGCTAGAGCATTCAGAAGCGTCGCAAGCGATGTTGCGTCAAGCGGGTATTCCTGTCGTCGAGATTATGGATGTCGACGGCGAACCCATTGATCACTGCGTTGGGATTTCGCACAGGCGCGCTGGCCGCAAGATGGCTGAAGAGATCATTGCTGCGGGCTATAAGCGTATCGGTTTTATGGGTACCAAAATGCCGCTGGATCACCGTGCGCGTAAACGGTTCGAGGGCTTTACACGCACACTTGCCAAAGCGGGTATCGAAATCGCGGATCAAGAATTCTACTCGGGCGGGTCCGCGCTGGCTAAGGGCCGCGAGATGACGGCCAAGATGATTGAACGCACGCCTGACTTGGATTTTCTATACTACTCGAACGACATGATCGGGGCAGGTGGGCTGCTTTACCTACACGAGCAAGGGATCGATATTCCCGGCAAGATCGGGCTCGCGGCATTTAACGGTGTTGAGTTGCTTGATGGTTTGCCGCGTCAGTTGGCGACTATGGATGCGTGTCGCCGCGACATTGGCATCAAAGCAGCGCAAATCGTGGCGGCGTTGAACCGCGGTGATGATGTGCCCGATGGTCCAATTATTGAGCTTAGCCCGACGCTTGCAGCTGGCGATACACTAAGACGTAGCTAAGCAAACGATTGTAAAACAAGATGCTTCGGCGCAACGGGGTGCATCCCGCTGCGCCTAAAAACAAGAAGTTAACAAGAAACAAGGCAACTAATTACAAGACCCACATATATCGAACATTGTGAAAAAATAAAGGCAAGTTTCATAAAAGTTTTAAGAACGCACAAGAAATAGGCTGATGACGTGGCGTCACTACCTTTGTTGACAGGACCCATTGCGAATTTCGTTTCAGCAAGCCGTCAAATCATCCGAATGACGTTCTTATCAATTGCCAACATATAACCTTTGCGGGCGATGTTTTTGACCAGCAGTTCGCTCATCATCTGATTACCTAGTGTGTCACGCAGGCGTTTGATGCGCGTTGCGCCTGCCGCTTCGTCGCATTCGGATGCATCACGGCCTGAAATCACGCCTTCGATTTCGGCGCCTGTTAGCACCTCATCGTCCATGCGCGCCTCTGCTAATACCGACAGCGTCTCAATTGCTGCGTCGGTCAGCTTAAATGCAAAATCGTTCAGATAAACCGCTTTCTCGTCACGGCTTATCGTGAGTGAATTGACCTCAATCCCTTGGCGTTCAATCCGGCCCATGCGTCGATTCAGTGCAATCAGCATCACCAAAAACGCAACTGCTGCGACCAGCAAAGCAGTCGCAAAGATGAGCAACACAAAGATAACGAAACGGTAAGACGCCAGCGTATCGGAAAACGCAGTTCCGGACCCCGCCAAGATTTCGAGCAATTTGATCTCGGCGTTGCTGGTCAAGTTGTCGTTTTCAACAAACAGCTGTTCAACCCGCAGATTGAACGCGTTGGCATCGGGCAGGTTTATGAACAACAGCACCGCGGCAATCGCAAGGATCACCACAATTGCGGCGATCCCCATGACGACAATCCGGTTGC
>NZ_JAFMHR010000170.1 GCF_017854415.1 Yoonia sp.
AGCAACACAACCGGTGTCGCAACAGCCGCCATCACAGACTTGCTGATGTCAAAACCAGCTTCAAGCGGCCCCACCAAATACAGCACTAAATTCACCGCATAATAAGTGATCGCAACCACCGAAAGCCCCTCTACGGTGCGCTGCAACCGCAGTTGCAGGTCGGCGCGTTTGTCCATGCTTGTCAACAATTCCTGGTTTTGCGCAGACCGTTCGACATCAACGCGTGTGCGCAGCAAATCACCCGCCCGCAATGCACGATCAGACATCGCCTGCAATCTGTCTTGGGTCGATTTTACTGTGCGCATCGCGGGGTCAAAGCGGCGCATCATGAACTCACCAAAGGTCTGGCGTCCGTCAAATCTTTCTTCACGCAAAACATTGATGCGTTGATTGACGATCGTCTCGTAGGCCCCTGTCGCGCCAAAACGGAACGACGATTTTGCAATGGTCGTTTCAATCTCGGCCGAAACATCAAGCAATGCGTGCAAAACGACCGCCGGATCAGCCCTGTCGCTGCGCATGTCCTCGATCAGGCTGGTCAAACGTCCATCGAAATCAGCCATTTTAGGACCCAATTCGCGCGCGCGGGATAATCCCAACATCGACATGGCTTTATAGGTTTCAATTTCGCACAGCCGCTGCACGACGCGGCCAACGCGTCTGTTGCCGACATGTGGACGGGCGAAAACCGCGAACCGCATGTGGCCACCGTGATCGATGCGGAAATCACCTGCTACAACCAGATCATCCTCGATCACCCGACTGATAGCGAGGCTTTCCGGCACAAACCACGTCCGGGCTTTGTCGATAATACCATCGTCACCATCGGCCACTTCAATCCGGATTAACGCCGAAGTCACGCGCGTACCCGGCGCCGCATTCAACCAGTCGTCGGGGAAAACGCTGAACGTGGCGGCGTCAAAAGGGCGCTCCGCCACCCCTTCTCCAAAGATCGTAAAGGTTACAAATTCGGTATGGCTTTCCCATTTTAATTGGTGTTTTCCAATGGTGCCAAAGTAGTGCGTGGCGTCCGGTTGCGGATGCTGGGCACCAAAACGGTCCAGTAAATCAATAAGATGCGCCCGATCTGCGGCGCGGTCTCGTCCGGCGGCATTTGCAGCGGGCTTGATCGCGAGATAGGCAGCACGGCTTGGTGCATCGACCGATGGAAAGGGTCGCGCGTGAAGCTCGTTCGCCATCGCATAGCGCAACGGATGATCTGCGATAGGGGGCATGGGCTGCGCCTTTGTTCTGAACCTATGTGCCTTAAACTAGCGGTGTTTGCCCAACTGTAAACCAAAAAATTGTGTATTTATAACATGTTAATGGAACACAACTGTATACCGTTGCATTACCCCCAAAGGCTTTTGCGGCATCTCGGCAATCGGAGATAGACGACCTGACCGCGAAAAGGATAAGCAGGGCCTATGTCCCGCGTCATCCTATTTAACAAACCTTTCGGCGTTCTGTCGCAATTCACCGACGTCAAAAGCCCGTCCCCGCGCCCGACGTTGTCAGGATATATTGACGTGCCGGGGGTTTATCCCGCTGGGCGGCTGGACCGCGACAGCGAGGGTCTTTTGGTGTTGACCGATGACGGCAAATTGCAAGCGCGTATTGCTGATCCAAAGCACAAACTGTCCAAAACCTATCTGGTACAGGTCGAAGGCACGCCCAGTGAAAAAGATCTGCAAGCAATGCGCGATGGCGTGACCCTCAAAGACGGCCCCACACGCCCTGCAAAGGTCCGTCTGATTGATCCCCCTGCCCTATGGACGCGCGATCCGCCGGTCCGGTTTCGCAAGTCTGTTCCGGATTGTTGGATCGAAGTCACGATCAGCGAAGGCCGCAATAGACAAGTCCGCCGGATGACGGCCCATATCGGCTTCCCCACACTGCGGCTTGTGCGCTGGCGGGTTGGCGATTGGACGCTGGATGGGATTGCGACCGGCGCTTGGATAGAGGGCCGCGACAGCGCGAGCTGAGACACTGCGCCACGTTATAAACGCAAAAAGCGGGCCAATAAAGACCCGCTTTTTAAGTCGTCTTTGATGCTTACATCAAGTTCTGGACGTTAATCCCGAAGGTGACAGCGCCGATGACTTCACCCGTGGACGGGTCTGTGATCGAAAGCGATCCCTGCGACTGATAGAAACCCGTGCTGTCATCAAATTCGACTTCGCTGATATGCAAAGCATCTGGACCGACAGAATACGTCGCTTGCCATTTCGCTTCATCGCCCTGCCAATAGTCTGATGTCTCAACGCTTTGCGCGACGTTCAAACCTTTGTTGTCCATCACGAAAACCTCGGTCACGAAACCGGCAGTCGCCTGTTGCTGCGCAAGCAACCATTTTGAAACCGGCGCAGTCAGCAACTTTTCAATAAGCGGGCCACCACCACTACCAGCTTCTGCGCGCCATTGCTGATCAAGCGCAATAACCGCATCTTCGGTCAAATTCGCATGGTCGGCGTTCTGCGCATTGATCGCAGCAATCAGGGCCGGATCAGTCAGCCAGTTTGAAAGTTCTTCACGGGCATAGGCCTCAAGCGGTACGCGGTAGACGCCGTCCTGACCGGGAGTTGCTATCAGATAAAGTGTGATCGTATTGTTCATCGCAACCGACAACGTCTGTGAAAGACTTGCTGCAGCATTAACATCTTCGGCAGATGGAACGTCTCCGGCTAGTGCCGTATCAAAAACAGCGCGCTGATCTTGCCATAACGCCAATGTCGCGTCGATGCTGCCACGCACCGCGTCGTTTGGCGGAGGATTAATTCCAGCACCTGCAAACCCATCACGCAACGCAATCAACGTTTGGCCAAACAGATTAACAGCCGACGTCAGTTCCTGAGGCGTGTCAGCAGACCCCGTGCCTGTTGCTATTTCGCACATTGCCCGCGTCATACTATACGCTAGCGCGCGTTGTCTGACCGCAAAGTTCAACACTGTCGCATCGCTTTGTAAAAGCTGCTGGGGGTCAGCGTATTGACCTGACACAGTGGCCGCCAAAATCTCGGTCTGGTTGAATAGCTCCATGAAACCGCCATCGATCACAGCCGCGTCTGCCGCCGATCCCGCACCCGACGCCAGCTTTTTCGCAGCCTCATCCAAAGGGGCCCAAAGGGTTGCTGTGGCACTTAACGCATTAAGCGTGCGCGCAGAACCTTCTGCACCCGGCATACCAAGGGCTGCGTTGCCATTGACCAGACCATCAATGATACTGTCAAAATCTTCGCGCGATGATCCGAGTTCAATTTGCGCCGCGTCAACGCCAATGCCCCCATTGATCCTGCAACTGGCCGAAGCCACGGCTTCGGTCAAGGAACGCAGGTTCGCGGAGCGGTTAACGCGTGCTTTGCCGCCGGTATAGAGTGATCGGTCAATCGACTGCGCCGATACGGACTGTGCACTAAAGACACCAACGGACGGGGTGGCCGCAACAGCGAGCGCAAGGCACACCGTTTTTGCAAAACCACACATCATCGGGGCCGGCTCTTTGGAAATGCCTAAAAGAGGTGTATTCTTCGTGAACATTAAATCATTCCAATCTTCATTACTGGGTCAATCCACTGCAAACGCATGAGAGTATTCGCCAGCGACCTTTTGTCTGCGTGTTCCCCAATGACGTGAAATCTAGGGCGTTGAACGTGCGACATGCGCACAGCACCCGGAAATCCGATTAATCATCTACACAGCCTGTGCCCTGATTTGATCGATAGTCTATGTGGGGTCTTAGCAGAAATCACGGCCGCAACATCAAAGGGTTTGAGCAGCTACCATTCTAAGTTCGAGATCGGCGATGCACGTCCAATGGACATGCATCGCCGTTGTTTTTAGCCTTCAACAGTGTTGGCGATCCACACTTCAACCCGGCGGTTGATGCCGCGACCCCGGTCAGAGACGTTGCAAGCAGACGGAGCAACTTCACCGTAGCCGGACGTTGTCATGTTGATGTTTGCCAAACGATCACCTGCAGCTTCACGAAGCTCTTCCATGACCGCGTTGGCGCGCTCGACGGCCAGAACACGGTTGCCTTCAAATGCGCCTACATCATCAGTGAAGCCTACGAAAGTTACGGCTGTACCTGCTGGCGCGTCTTCAAGGTGTGCGATCAAACGCTGCATATCCAAACGGCCACGCTCGTCGATCCGCGAAGAACCTGTGCGGAAGCGGAAGGTTGTGGAGAGGCGATCATGCGTTTCCATCTCGGCAAGCATGTCACCGATGACTTCTCCTTCAAAACCAACATCATAGCGTGCCAATTCAGCAGACAAAGCAGCATGGCGTGCATCTGTCGTATCTTGTGAGCGGCGCGCAATACCCAGGTCGATAAAGCCCGACTTGCCAATTACGCTATCTGCAGTTTGCGAGATAGAGAAATCAAGAAACGCTTGGGTTTGTGCGTCAAGGTTGTCAGCACGGTTATAAAGGTACATCCGGCGGCTCAGCGTGTATTCTTCCGTCTTTGCCGAGAACGCATCAGGCGTTGCCGCAATCCCGCATTCGTTGACCAAGGTCAGCGGCTTTGCGCCACGCTGGAAGGCGTAACCAAGGTAGCCGATCGCATTCCGGTCATGGAACATAACAGTGGACATCGTCTGGTCGTCCGCTGAAATGCCCTGTGGGCGGAAATCAGGGCGATCTTCACCATACAAGAATGACATAAAGTAGTCATAGCTGGCAGAGTCTTCTTCGTGCGCAATTACGTTGATCGGGCGATCTGGACCGCCAACTTCGGACCAACGGGTGATCTGGCCGGAAAAGATGCCCGCGAGCTGTTCTTGGGTCAGCTGGGTCACAGGGTTGGATTCGTGTGTCACGACAACCATACTGTCGACCGCAATAATGCGTTCTTGGTTCGGGCTTACCATGCTACCCGCACCTGCTGCGCGCAATGCGCGTGCTTCGTCTTGGGTGATGCGGCGCGAGGACATGCCGATGTTTGCTTCACCATCAAGCAAGGCTTGGAACGCTTCGTCATCGCCTGTCGCTGAAACGAGGTAAGAACCGATTTCATCGCCGAAACCGCCGTCACCAATCAGGTTGACCAGTGTTTGGCCGGCTGCTGCGTTCGTCACTTCGGCATCCGCATCCAACGATGCAGCAAAGCCGCTCATCATAAGTGGCATCATACCAAGGCCAATTGCCTGCGAGCCAACGATTGCCACGTCAGCCGAGACATCTTCGAAGCTTGGGCAAGCATCGCCATCACAAATCATGCTGCTTGTCGCGACGCGCAGATCACCAAGTGCTGTGCGGATGACATAGTTGTCGTTGTCGACCCCCATCAATTCGCCGGTCAGGCTCATCGTGCCATCCGTAGAGGTCAGTGTGACGTCTTGAGCAAAGGCTGCAATCGGGAACAACATCCCCGTTGCCAATGCCAATCCAGCCGCTGATGTTTTTAGTCG
>NZ_JAFMHR010000029.1 GCF_017854415.1 Yoonia sp.
AGAACGCCGCTTGGCCTACGTTGGCATCACCCGCGCCGAAGAGATTTGCACAATCTCATTCGCCGCAAACCGCCGTGTTTACGGTCAGTGGCAGTCGGCGATGCCGTCGCGGTTTATCGATGAACTGCCACCTGAACACGTCGAGGTTCTGACCCCGCCTGGTCTTTATGGCGGCGGATATGGTGCCGCTGGCATGGCGGCCTCTGCATCGCCCGCAATCGCGGGTATGGCTGGATCGGACTTGCACGAAAAGGCGCATAACGCCGATGTCTATAATTCGCCGGGGTGGCGTCGCCTGCAATCACGCAGCCAGCAGCGCGGCATGGGTGCCCCTGCCGAGGCGCGCAATATGACAATTGATATGGATGCGGTCAGCGCTTTTACCGAAGGTGAACGCGTGTTCCATCAAAAATTTGGCTACGGTGAAATTGTCGGGATCGAAGGCGACAAACTGGTAATCGAATTCGACAAGGCTGGATCAAAACATGTGGTCGCGCGGTTCATCGTTAGCGCGGATAAAGCCAATGATGTGCCATTTTGATGCTAGTGGGTTAGCATTGGATACAATGAAACCACCAGTAACACTGCCATCGAAACATTGAAAATCCGCAAACGCCGCGCGCTGCCCAGCCAACGGCGGACTTGTACACCCATCCAAGCCCAAATGGTAATTGATGGAAAGTTCACGGTGGCAAAGACGACTGCGACGATGACCGATCCCATAACAATACCCTGATCTTGCGGGGCATAAGCGCTGATTGCGGTGATCGCCATGAACCAAGCTTTGGGGTTCACCCATTGGAAAGCGGCAGCTTGCAAGAAGGTAAACGGCTTGCCCGTGACCTTTTTCGCTTCCGGTGGAACCGCGTTTGCGATCTTCCAAGCAAGCCAAATCATGTAAGCGGCACTCACCACCTTAAGTATTATATTCAGGATAGGGTAGGTGTCGAACACTTGCAGTAGGACGATGCCGACCATCGCCACCATGAACGCATGCCCCAAGGAAATGCCCAGCATATGGGGCAGGGTGCGGCGCATTCCATAGTTAGCACCTGACGCCATCAGCATCAGGTTGTTGGGGCCGGGAGTGATAGAACTGGCAACGGCAAAGCCGATCAGCGCGATGAGGATTTCATATGTCATTGCGCAATCTTACGCGGCGCAATGCGCAATGTAATTGTCAAATTGGGTGATTTCCGTGTAATACTGCAATCTATGACGAAGATTGATTCAATAAACGACAATATATTGCGCGTTCTTTTACGTGATGGGCGGATCAGCAATCTGCAGTTGGCCGATGAAGTGGGCCTGTCCCCGTCTGCCTGCCTACGCCGCGTCCAAGAACTAGAGCGTGGCGGGGTCATCAAAGGCTATCGCGCGCGCCTTGATCCGACCAAAACAGGGCGGGCTTATGTGGTGTACGTGGCAGTTGGGCTGGCCGAGCATACCAAGGCGGCCCAAGAGGGGTTTGAGCGCGCGATGCAGCGCGCTGATCAGGTGACGGAATGTCACAACGTCGCGGGCGCATTCGAGTATATGCTGCGGGTCGAAGTGGCTGATTTGCCAGCTTATAAGGCATTTCATACCGAAATTCTGGGTACCGTGCCGCATGTACGCGCAATTACCAGCTATATGGTGATGGGGTCGCCAAAAGACACGAGGGCCTAGATGCCGGACCTGAAGCCCGATCAAGTGGTTTTTACCGCACGTCATAACAATCCGTTGATTCTTACCGCGATATTCTTTGGGGGCCTGGGCGCCTTTTTCTTGTTCCTGTCGTTTGTTTTTCTTGTCAGCGGCAATCTGTCGTTTGCCTTTTGGCTTTTGTTCCTAATCGGTGCCTCAATGTTTGGCCTCGTGCTTTTGATGTTCCGCAACAGTATTCTGGGCACGACGACTGTTGTTATTGACGCAGGAGGGATCACCGTCAGCCGTATTTTCAAAGGTAAGACCAGTCTGCCCGAACAAAAGATCGCATGGGAAGAAATTTATGGCATTCTCATGCGGGGACGGCACAAAGATGTGTTTGTGATTGAATTCCACACAAACGGACCGCCTCCGGGGCGGCAACTGCCGCTTGGCGCGAATTGGCCTGTCGATCTAATCAGAGCGATCCGGCCCTATGCAAAAGAGGCGGGTTTCACGATCCGTCCAAAGTTCACCAAGGGCTTTATGTCCGAAGAAATTTGGCGAATTTTTAAGCGATAGCCTTTGTTCAACATCCTAACGACATAAAAAAACGGCCATGCCCGGGAGGAGGTGGACATGACCGTTCTTTATTTTCAAACGCGCCACTCAGGGAGGAGGCGAGTGTGCGTTTCCTCGCAGACGTCGCGCGGGAGGAGGTGCGCTTGGCCTGCGGTATTCTCGAAACCAACCCGGGAGGAGGTGGGCGGTCCCGAAACTTGTATTAAAGCGGCGGCATCCGGGAGGAGGTGAATGCCGCCACCTTATTTAAGACCCAAAGCCTCGGGAGGAGGTGAAGCGTTGGGTCGTGTCCAGATCTGCGATATTCTGGGAGGAGCAGGCAGATCCGAATTCCGTTGTTACGCGCTATATGCTGCGCGATATGCGATTTCCTTGAGTGAACCGGGCGCAATGCCCAAATCAGCCAAATCACGCGCTGTGAGGTTTTCCAACTCAGTAAGAGTTGTGCGATATGTCCGGCGCTTGGCCGCTGCTTCACGGTACTGCTCGCGCAACGCGACAAAACGTGCGATGAGCGATGTGCCGGCGAAGAATGTTTCTGTTTGAACTGTCATTTGACTACTCGGATAATGTTTACGTTGATGCGGTGTTTTCCGCTGTTGTGATCAGTATGTAGGTTTATGCTGCACTTGCACAATAAGTCTTTCGACAATGCTGCTATGCAGCAAATGCATAAGGGAAGCTGACCTAACGTCATCATTTTGTTACATTTTTGAGCATCTTTGCCCTAGGGCTTGCGATTTGCTCAATTCGTGCCAAATGATGATGCCAAATTAATCTGTTTATAAACTTGAGGAATTGCCATGTCCGTGACCCGAGATGAAATTCTAGCCGCCTTGTCGCGCCTGACTTTACCCGGTGGTCAGGATTTGGTGTCCCAAGACATGATCCGCGCCCTTAATATCGAAGGCGGCGCTGTGCGTTTCGTAATTGAAGCGGCGACGCCTGCGGAAGCGGCAAAGATGGACGGCGTCCGTCGCGCCGCCGAAGACATCGTGCGTCGCTTGCCGGGTGTGGAAACTGCAACAGTCATTCTGACTGCCCACGGCCCGGCCCCCAAAGCACCAGAACCGCCATCTCTTAAACTCGGCCGTCACCCAACGCCGCAGGCTGGTCCCGCAAAGGTATCTGGTGTGGACCGCATTTTGGCGATCGGTTCTGGTAAGGGCGGTGTCGGTAAATCTACGGTGTCCTCTAACCTTGCGGTGGCTTTGGCCAAAGAGGGGCGGCGCGTTGGTTTGCTGGATGCAGATATCTACGGACCGTCGCAGCCGCGCATGATGGGTGTGAACAAACGCCCAGGTTCGCCCGATGGTAAAACGATCATTCCCCTTCAGGCGCACGGTGTCACGATGATGTCGATTGGCCTGATGATGGAAGAAGGCAAAGCCGTCGTTTGGCGCGGCCCGATGTTGATGGGCGCATTGCAGCAGATGTTGGGCCAAGTGCAATGGGGTGAATTGGATGTGCTTATCGTCGATTTGCCGCCGGGCACTGGCGATGTCCAATTGACGTTGTGCCAAAAGACCGAACTGACGGGCGCAATCATCGTCAGCACGCCGCAGGACGTGGCTTTGATTGATGCGCGCAAGGCGCTTGATATGTTCAATTCGTTGCGTACGCCAGTGTTGGGCATGATTGAAAATATGTCGACATTCGTTTGCCCGACCTGCGGCACGGAATCACATATCTTTGGACAGGGCGGCGTTGCAGCAGAGGCTCAGAAGATCGGTGTGCCGTTCTTGGGCGCGCTGCCGATTGACCTTGATACGCGCCTTGCAGGTGATGCAGGCACGCCCATTGCGGCGGGCGATGGCCCGATGTCTGATGCGTACCGTGCGATAGCGCGTCGCTTGATCGATGGCGGGATTGCTTGATCAGCATCCGCCTTGCGGCCCCTGACGACTTTGATCAGATTTGGCCGCTTTTGCGCGACGTGTTTCGCGCAGGGGACACCTATGCCGTCGATCCAGACATTTCGCGCGATGCGGCCTTTAGCTATTGGATGACCCAAGCTGCGGCGACTTATGTCGCGGTGGATGCGGGCCGCGTCGTCGGCACATACTATATAAAGACGAACCAAGCAGGCGGTGGCGCCCACATATGTAACTGTGGCTATATCGTCAGTGCGGACGCGCGCGGGCAGGGGATTGCAGCCCAACTTTGCATTCATAGTCAGGACGCGGCTGCAGCACTTGGCTACAACGCGATGCAGTTCAACTTTGTCTTAGCCAGCAATCAAGGCGCTGTCCGGCTATGGCAGAAGCTGGGCTTTGCGACTATCGGCACTATCCCCGATGCTTTTGCGCACCCGCAACTGGGCATGGTCGATGCGTTTGTGATGCATAAGAAGTTGCTGCGCTAAAGAGGCGATGTCACCGGATGCATCCATTTCGGGATATCATGGAATCGAAGTAAGATTCGGGGTCAGTATCCAAAATTGAGGGCGCTCGGCCGCGATAATTTTGCAATTTTTGAAAAAAAATTGCAGGATCAGAATTTTCCTCTCGTTTGAAGAAATTACTCTAAAACTACAATTATATACTATATGTTGTTGCTATTACATGGGGTGGCACCATCAGTATGCACTATTCGTGGGTGCATAGGGGGACTTGCCTTGCGCCAACTAACGTCAAAAACCATCAGGTACCATGATTTCCCAGAAAACTGTTGATTAGGGGCCGGAGTGGTGGCACAACAGTCACACGGGAAATGACGAACACGACTTCCAAAGGGGCAACTTAAGAACCCCAACCGGCAAAAGCAGGTTTCATACAGGCTTCGCCATTACCCAAACTAGATCCGGCGCGTAAGCGAGCAGACATCCCCCCAGGTGGCACGCGCAGTCGGACATCCCGCAAAGGGACGAAGATGGCGGATTGATCAGTGGCAGCCGATCAATCCGCCGTTTTCACATTTAGAGTAGATTTTCGGGGGCGGGTGAGGACCGAGGGACAGTGGTTCTGAGTTTTACAGGCGAACACACCCAAAAGGTGGACGGTAAGGGGCGCATGTCGATCCCTGCTGATTTTCGTCGCGTGCTCGAATCCGGTGACCCTGCGTGGACGACCGGACTAAACCCCCGCCTTTACGTTCTCTACGGTGATCACCTGAAAGAGACGCTTCACGTCTATACGATCGCCGCCTTTACCGAGATCGCAGATCAAATCAACGCGATGCCACGTGGATCCGCGGCGCGCACGCGTATGTCGCGTTGGATCCTTGGGCAGTCGATGAAGCTTGAGGTCGACAAAGATGGTCGCGTTGTTATGCCGATCCGTCAGCGTCAAAAGCTGGGTATGACAGAAGGCGAGGTCTATTTTACAGGCGTCGGCGATCATTTCGAAATTTGGGAATCTGATACCTTTAACAGCACCGTTGGTGATCCGATGAAGAGCTGGCTGAACGAACAGCCAGACGGCTATGATCCACTAAGCGAGTTGGACGGCTAGATTATGTCAGACGCCGCACCGCATATTCCTGTCCTGATTAGACCGCTCATCGCAGCGGTCTCTCCTGTTTCTGGGGTCTGGCTGGACGGAACGTTTGGCAATGGCGGTTATGCCCGCGAATTGCTTGATGCTGGTGCTGACAAAGTTATCGGCGTTGACCGCGATCCGCATGCATTTGAATTGGCCGCTGACTGGGTTGCCGGATACGGCGACCGGATCGAACTTGTCGAAGGTGTGTTTTCCAAGCTTGACGAATACGCCAGCGATCTTGACGGTGTTGTGCTGGACCTTGGTGTCAGCTCTATGCAGTTGGACTTAGCAGAGCGCGGGTTTTCATTCATGCGGGATGGCCCGCTTGATATGCGGATGTCTCAAAGTGGCATTTCAGCAGCCGATTTCTGTAATGACGCGGACGAGGCTGAATTGGCCGACATAATCTATCTTTACGGCGAAGAGCGTGCTTCGCGCCGCATTGCCAAGGCCATAGTGGCGGCCCGACCGCTTTCGACCACTGGCGAATTGGCCAAGATCGTCGAGGGCTGCCTGCCACGCGCCAAACCCAAGCAATCGCACCCAGCCACGCGCACCTTCCAAGCGCTGCGCATTGCCGTGAACAACGAATACGGTGAATTGGCGATGGGGCTAATGGCCGCTGAACGTGCGCTAAAACCGGGCGGTCAATTGGCCGTCGTGACCTTTCATTCGGTCGAAGACCGCATGGTCAAACGCTTCTTGCAGGCCCGTTCTGGTAATACTGCGAACGCGAACCGCTATGCGCCCGAAGTTGAACAAATCACGCCGGCGTTCCGTATCGAGAAACGCAAGGCGATTGGCCCTGACGAACAGGAATTGTCTGTGAACCCACGGTCGCGGTCGGCTAAGTTACGTGTGGCTATTCGCACTGATGCGCCCGCACAGGACATTGATCCGGCAGACCTCGGCATGCCGATGATGAAGACAAAAGGGGGTAGGTAATGCGCGGTTTGTTCTTTGTTTTGGCTGCTTTCGCGGTGATGGCATTAGGCTTTTGGGCTTATCAAGAGAACTACAAAACCCAAGCAGAAATTGCGGATGTACGCGGTCTGCACAGTGAAATTGGTGCGGCGCACGAACGTCTGGGCATGTTGCGCGCTGAATGGGCTTACCTGAACCGTCCTGACCGCTTGGCTGATCTTGCTGATCTGAATTTTGACCGTCTTGGTCTGCTGCCACTCATGCCAGATGCCTTCGGCCGCGTTGATCAAATCATCTACCCGATTCCGCAGATATTGCCGATTACCAACCCGATTGAACTGTCCTCTGGCGGGTTCGACGAACAGGATAATGACCTATGATCCGCACGCCGCTCCGCCCGCTTGCCCGCGTGCTCAAGGCGCGCGCCAAAGGCGAAAACCCTGACGCAATCGAAGCAGAGAACCGTGCCCGCCGCCACGAGGCGATGGCAGACAAGCATCGCCAACGCGCCGAAGGTCGTTTGTTGGTTCTGGGGCTAGCGTTCTTTTGTGCGTTCGGTGTGATCGGCATGCGGATGGGTACCCTGGCGGGGTCCGTTCCGGAAGAGCCGCGTGCCTCTGCTGTCGGCAATCCGATTATTGGGCAACGCTCTGATATTGTTGATAGAAACGGACGTATCCTCGCAACGAACCTGCAAACGCATTCACTCTATGCGCATCCACGCGACATGATTGATCCCGCGTATACCGCCAAAGGTTTAGCGCAGATTTTCCCTGAACTGGACGAGGCGGAACTGCTTGCTAATTTCACCAGTGACCGCCGGTTCCTTTGGATTAGACGCCAGATAAGCCCTGAACAAATGCAGGCTGTTCACGATATCGGATCACCCGGTTTGTTGTTTGGCCCACGCGAGATGCGTCTTTATCCCAATGGCTCGATTGCCGCTCATATTTTGGGTGGGGCCAGCTATGGCCGCGAAGGCGTTGCAAGTGCCGAAGTCATCGGCGTTGCAGGTGTAGAAAGCAAGTTTGACGGTTTCTTGCGTGATCCCGCGAACGAAGGTGCGCCGCTGGAGTTGTCCCTTGATCTGACCGTACAGGCCGCCGCCGAACGGGTTTTGGCCGGTGGAATGTCGATCATGAACGCCAAAGGTGCCGCGTCGGTCCTGATGGATATTCACACTGGCGAGATCATTTCGATGGTTTCACTGCCAGATTTTGACCCAAACAACCGTCCGCGTGTTTTGACGACTGGTGATCAATCTGACAGCCCATTGTTCAACCGTGCAGTTCAGGGTGTTTACGAGCTGGGTTCAGTCTTTAAAATTTTCACGACCGCCCAAGCGATGGAACTTGGTTTGGTGAACGCAAACACCATGATCGACACCCAAGGCCCGCTGACCTGGGGCCGCTTCCGCATTCGTGATTTCCACGACTATGGTCCGGAATTAAGCACGACCGACGTGATTGTTGAATCGTCCAACATTGGTACAGCGCGCATCGCCATGCAGATCGGCGCAGAACGCCAACGTGATTTCTTAGGCGCGCTTGGCTTTCTAGAGCCGACCCCGCTAGAAATGGTCGAAGCGCCAACTGGAAGGCCACTTCTGCCGCCGAACTGGTCTGAAATTTCAACAATGACAATATCTTACGGTCATGGTCTGTCATCTTCACCGGTACATCTGGCCGCCGGATATGCAGCGATTGCGAACGGCGGAACACGGGTTGAACCCACTTTGTTGCGCCGCACCAACGTTGAAGTTGGCCCGCGTGTTATCAGCGAAGCGGTCAGCGCGCGTTCAGTCGATATGCTGCGCCAAGTCGTGCAGCGCGGCACAGCGTCATTCGGCGAAGTGCGCGGCTACGAAGTTGGTGGTAAGACCGGAACGGCCGACAAACCACGCGCAGCCGGTGGCGGCTACTACGACGACAAGGTCATTTCGACATTCGCGTCAGTCTTTCCGGCCAGTGACCCCAAATATGTGTTGATCGTTACACTTGACGAACCATCAGAAAATTCCGGTGCAGAACCACGCCGCACCGCAGGTTGGACCGCCGTTCCAGTCGCGGCTGAAATGATCCGCCGCATCGCACCCCTGCTGGGGTTGCGACCGCAAGTGGACACGCCGCAACAGGTCGGTGTAACACTCACCTCAAATTAAGAGGGCGGCAGCAATGACATCACTTGCGGAATTGGGTCTGACGGCACAAGGCGGGCGCGAAGCGCAGATCACGGGACTGGCCGTCGACAGCCGTGATGTGAAGCCCGGCTTCTTGTTTGCCGCATTGCCCGGTGCACAGGTCCACGGTGGCGAATTCATTCAATATGCTTTGCGTATGCAAGCAAGCGCGATCCTGACCGATGCGGAAGGGGCTGCGATTGCCGCCACCGAATTGGCCGCGTCAGACGCCGCATTGATCATCGCACAAGACCCACGTCAGGCCTTGGCGCAAACGGCTTCGCTTTGGTCTGGGGCGCATCCTGCGACTGTCGTGGCGGTGACGGGGACCAATGGCAAAACATCCATCTCGACTTTTTGCCGCCAAATCTGGGAAGAATTGGGTATCGCTGGCGTGAACCTTGGCACGACAGGTGTCGAGGGCGCGTGGACGCACCCGCTGAAACACACAACCCCAGAACCGATTACCTTGCACCGTGTCTTGGCCCAAGCCGCCCAAAACGGCATCACCCATGTCGCGATGGAGGCGTCATCGCATGGTCTGGATCAGCGACGCTTGGACGGCGTGATTTTGACCGCTGCGGGGTTTTCGAACTTTAGCCAAGACCACCTTGATTATCATAAGACTTTTGAAGCCTATTTTGACGCCAAGATGGGGCTGTTTGAACGCGTCCTGTCCGAAGACGGTGTGGCCGTCGTCAACCTTGATGATCTCAAAGGTGCCGATGTCGCGGCGATCTGTTCAGCGCGAGGTCAAGAAATCATTGGCGTGGGGCGTCATCCAGATGCGCGCCTGCGACTGACGGGGCAGCGCTTTGATGCCACCGGGCAAGATGTTTTGTTTGAATGGCAAGGTCGCGCACGTCAAACGCGGCTTGAATTAATTGGCGGTTTTCAGGCTGAAAACGTTCTGTTGGCGGCGGGCTTGGTGATTGCTGCTGGCGCTGATCCGGCAGATGTCTTTGACACGCTGCCGTATCTTCAAACTGTTCGGGGCCGAATGGAGTTAGCCGCGACCCGAGACACCGGTGCTGCCATTTTCGTTGACTATGCACATACGCCTGACGCGGTCGAAACAGCGCTCAAAGCGATGCGCCCGCATGTGATGGGCCGGATTGTTGTGATCGTCGGCGCAGGTGGTGATCGTGATACCGCAAAGCGTCCGTTGATGGGTGCTGCTGCTACGCAAAACGCCGATATTGTGATCATAACGGACGATAATCCCCGTTCGGAAGATCCAGCAAGTATTCGGGCGGCTGTCATGGCTGGGGCCGTTAATGCAGGGGGATCTGACAGTATTACCGAAGTGGGCGACCGTGCCGAGGCGATTTTGCGCGGTATCGATATGCTAGATGCAGGGGATGCTTTGTTGATCGCAGGTAAGGGTCATGAAAGCGGTCAGGTCGTAGGCGACACTGTGCTGCCCTTCGATGATGTGGAACAGGCCAGTGTCGCAGTTGCAGCACTTGAGGGGCGGATATGACCGCCCTTTGGACATCTGCCGATGCAGTTGCGGCAACGGGTGGACAGACGACTGCTGAATGGTCTGCAACTGGCGTTTCGATTGACACACGGACCATCAAAGCTGGCGATCTTTTTGTGGCCTTGACCGACGTGCGCGACGGGCATGATTTCGTCGCCCAAGCGTTGGAAAATGGGGCTGCGGCTGCTTTGGTCACGCACCGCCCAGACGGCGTGGCGCAAGATGCGCCGCTGCTGATCGTGGGTGACGTGCTTCATGCGCTTGAAGGATTGGGCCGTGCTGCCCGTGCGCGTACGCAAGCGCGTGTAGCGGCGATAACAGGATCGGTGGGCAAGACATCGACCAAAGAAATGCTGCGCGCGGTCTTGGAAAAGCAAGGCAAATGCCATGCCGCCGAAGCATCATACAACAATCATTGGGGTGTGCCGCTGACGCTGGCACGGATGCCCGCCGATACCGACTATGCCGTGATTGAAATCGGGATGAGCAATCCCGGTGAAATCACTCCGCTGTCCCAAATGGCGCGCCCGCATGTCGCTATGGTCACGACAGTCGCTGCAGCACATCTGGCTTCATTCGATAACCTTGCGGGGATCGCACATGAAAAGGCCTGCATCATGGATGGGCTTGAAGCGGGTGGCATCGCGGTCTTGAAAGGTGACATAGCTACCAGCCAGATTTTGCAAGACCACGCAGCAAAGCTGGGCGCGCGTCAGGTGCTATTTGGTGAAACTGGCCCCGATTGGGCCGTAGTCGATGTGCGTATCACTGGTGATGTAACGGTCATAAAAGCCACGGGCGGGGGCGAGGACTATCTCTTCAAACTCTCTGTGCCCGGCCGCCATTTTGCGATGAACGCGGTCGGTGTGTTGGCTGTGGTTGATGCGCTTGGCGCTGATCCAGTTGCCGCGTCACTGGATATTGCCGGATGGGTGCCGCCTGCAGGGCGCGGCGCGCGCGAAATTATCATTACTGACATAGCCAACAACGGCGAAAGCCTTGAATTGTTGGACGATGCATTCAACGCCAATCCGACATCATTGATCGCATCACTTGAAGTGTTAGCCGCATCAACCCCCACTGACGACGTAGGCCGGATCGTTAAAGGGCGGCGCGTCGCAATTTTGGGTGACATGTTGGAATTGGGCCAAGATGAAATCGCAATGCATAGCAATTTCGCCCAAAACCATCACTTACAAAGTCTTGATATCATCCACTGTGCGGGTCCTTTGATGCGCCATCTTTGGGATGCACTGCCCGAGGAACAACAAGGCCAATGGGCCGCCACCGCAGCAGAGCTTGTCCCGCGTGTGACGCGTTTGGTCGATGCGGGTGATGTGGTGTTGGTCAAAGGCTCAAAGGGATCCAAAGTCAGCCTTGTCGTTGACGCCATCCGAAAACTGGGGCATCGCCGCTCTTGAGATCAATAAGGTAGATTAGATGTTATACTGGCTTACGGCGCTTTCCGATGGTGGCGATTTCTTTAACCTGTTTCGCTACATCACGTTCCGTGCCGGTGGTGCGTTTATGACGGCGCTGATATTCGGTTTCATCTTTGGCAAACCTCTGATCAACGTGCTGCGCCGTAAGCAAGGCAAAGGTCAGCCAATCCGCGATGATGGCCCCGAGGGGCATTTTGCCAAAGCGGGCACACCCACGATGGGCGGGCTTTTGATTGTTGGCGCGCTGACATTTTCGACCTTGCTTTGGGCGCGCTTGGATAACCCGTTTGTTTGGATGGTGCTATTTGTGACGCTGTCTTTCGCCGCAATCGGCTTTGCGGATGACTATGCAAAGGTGTCCAAGCAGACGACCTCTGGGGTGTCCAGCCGGGTGCGGATTTTGCTTGGTATCTTGATTGCTGCTATCGCAGGATATTGGGCAGCGGCCTATCACCCTGATGATCTGACCAATCAACTGGCGCTGCCTATTTTCAAAGATACGCTCATCAATCTTGGTATTCTATTCATACCCTTTGCGATCATCGTGATTGTCGGGGCGGCCAATGCTGTGAACCTGACCGATGGTTTGGACGGTTTGGCGATTATGCCGGTGATGATTGCTGCTGGCACCTTTGGCGTGATTGCCTATGCCGTAGGGCGCACTGACTTTACTGAATATCTGGACGTGCATTATGTGCCGCAGACCGGTGAATTGCTTATCTTTACGATGGGACTGATTGGCGGCGGTTTAGGCTTTTTGTGGTACAATGCACCACCTGCCGCTGTGTTCATGGGTGACACCGGATCGCTGGCATTAGGTGGTGCGTTGGGCGCAATTGCGGTCGCCACCAAGCACGAACTTGTCTTGGCTATCGTTGGTGGATTGTTCGTGGCAGAGGCACTATCGGTCATCATTCAGGTGCTTTATTTCAAATCGACCGGCAAGCGCGTGTTTTTAATGGCGCCCATCCATCACCATTTTGAGAAAAAAGGCTGGGCAGAACCGCAGATCGTCATTCGTTTCTGGATCATCTCGTTGATCTTGGCGATGATCGGTCTGGCCACGTTGAAAGTCAGATAGGCCAAGGGGCAAAAAATGATACCCGTTCAAGGATATGCCGGACGCAAGGTGGCAGTATTGGGGCTTGGCCGTTCCGGTCGTGCAACGGCTGCCGCGCTGATCGCGGGTGGGGCGACGCCTTTGGTTTGGGATGACAGTGCTGTCGCGCGCGAAGCGGCAGAGGCTGACGGCCTAGATATTTGTGATTTGACCAAGGCGGGTGCATTTGAGGATGTTGCAGCCTTGATTGTAAGCCCCGGTATCCCGCATCTCTACCCAGCGCCAAACCCGGTAATTGCCGCGGCATGGGATGCCGATGTGCCTGTTGATAATGATATCGGACTGTTTTTCCGCTCTTTTGCGACCGATGATTGGGATGGCTTCGACAGCACGCCCCGCGTGATTGCCGTGACCGGATCAAACGGTAAATCCACGACAGCGGCGTTGATCCATCACATATTGATCGAAAACGGGCGGGCCGCGCAATTGGCCGGCAATATCGGGCGCGGCGTCTTGGACATTGATCCGGCGCATGACGGCGAAGTTGTGGTTCTCGAACTGTCGTCATATCAAACTGACCTTGCCCGCAGCCTAACGCCTGATGTCGCAGTTTGGACAAACCTGAGCCCCGATCATTTGGATCGACATGCCGGGATGGGGGGCTATTTCGCGGCCAAGCGGCGGCTGTTCGCCGAAGGTGGTCCTGACCGTGCGGTGATTGGCGTGGATGAAGTCGAAGGCCGCTATATCGCCAATCAATTGATTGAAGGTGCGCAGGATGACCGTGTAATCCGTGTCTCTTCTGGTCAAAAACTGGCAGGGCAGGGATGGAGCGTCTTTGCGCGCAAAGGTTTCCTGTCCGAATTCCGCAAAGGGCGCCAAGTTGGCTCTATCGATCTGCGCGATATTGCGGGCTTGCCCGGTGCGCATAACCATCAAAACGCATGCGCGGCCTATGCAGCGTGCCGGACGTTGGGACTTGGGCCAAAAGGAATTGAGGCAGCGCTGCGCAGTTTTGGCGGCTTACCGCACCGCAGCCAGATTGTTGCGACCCATGCGGGCGTCACTTACGTGAACGATAGCAAAGCAACGAATGTCGATAGTGCGTCAAAGGCGCTGCAAGCTTTTTCAAAGATCCGGTGGATTTGTGGTGGTTTGCAGAAAGAAGGCGGGCTGGATGGATTGCTGCCGCATATGGGGTCGGTCACGAAAGCCTACGTCATTGGTCGCGAGGCCGAGAGTTTTGCGCGTCAGTTGACGGGTGCCGAAACCGAGGTTTGTGGAGCTATGGACGAAGCTGTTGCGCGTGCGATGGCCGATGCACAAGACGGCGACGTTGTCTTGCTTGCACCTGCTGCAGCATCTTTCGACCAATATGACAGCTTTGAGAAACGTGGCGAAGATTTCATCCACTGTGTTCAGGGCGCTATCTCGTAAGGTGGATCATGATCCACCTTACCTCTCCGCTATAGCTTGTCCTGCCGCCCAGCCTGACGACCACGCCCATTGGAAGTTATAGCCGCCCAACCAACCAGTCACATCGACACATTCGCCGATGAAATAAAGGCCCGGCATGGATTTCGCTTCCATCGTTTTAGACGATAACGCGTCGGTATCAACACCGCCCAAAGTGACCTCTGCTGTGCGGTAACCTTCTGATCCGGCAGGGCGTAGTTCCCAGCTTGATAGTTTTTCACAAAGCGCGCTCAGGGCGGCGTCGCTTTGGTCAGCGATATTGCCATCCAACGTCAGTTCTTCGCGCAGGTGTTCCACCAATCGCGCCGGAATATGCTGTCCGAGTACCGTCGTCAGCGCCTTGCGTCCGTCAGTTTGACGATGGGTTTGAAGTGCGGCCATAAGCGTTCCGCTAGGATCCAAGTTCACCGTGATGCCCTCGCCCTCGTGCCAGTAAGATGAGGCCTGCAGGACCGCAGGACCTGAAAGGCCACGGTGTGTGAATAGTAGAGCTTCGTCAAAGCTAGTCTCATTGGCCGTGACCCGTACAGGGGCAGCGACACCGGCAAGCGGTTTGAATTTTTCGTCCGAGAAGGTCAAAGGCACCAGCCCAGGATGCGGGGTGATCACTGGCAGTCCAAACTGCGTTGCGATTTGATACCCAATTCCCGTCGCGCCCATCTTTGGGATTGATTTGCCGCCACAGGCAACCACGAGGTTTTTCACATCAAGCTGCGTCGTGCGCCCTTCCTTGCTGACGCTGACCGCGAAACGTTCACCGTCGTGGCTGATGCTTTCAACGCTTGTCTGCAGCCAAAGCTGGGCTTTCGCCTTGTCCATTTCCGCACGGAGCATTGCGATGATGTCTTTCGCTGATACGTCACAAAACAACTGACCCAGCGTCTTTTCATGCCACGGGATGCCATAATCATCGACCAGTGAGATGAAATCCCATTGCGTGTACCGTTTGAGAGCGGATTTGCAGAAATGGGGGTTCCCGCTGATAAAGTTCTGCGGGCTGGTGTGCATGTTTGTAAAATTGCAGCGCCCGCCGCCAGAAATCCTGATCTTTTCGCCCGGCGCCTTTGCATGGTCGACAACCAGCACGTCTGGCCCCGCATGCGCCGCGCACATCATGCCAGCGGCACCCGCGCCAATGATCAGAGTTTCTATCTTCATCCTGCCGCATATGCCGCAAGTGTTGCGCATTTGAAAGATGCCTCTGGCGGAAGTTTATCTGGGAATAAGAAGTGGCACGTGGTGTTTTATGTAGAATCACGCGCGATTGGCCGCTAAGGTGACATCAGACTCGGAAAACGGGCAATTGAGGCAGTATGGCGGTGATCCATGACGGAAATGGTCTATGGTACGGTTCCGGTTCAATCCGGTGACCCGGTTCTTCCACGTTGGTGGCGGACAATTGATAAATGGACGATGTCCTGCATTCTGATCCTTTTTGCGATCGGGTTGCTGCTTGGGCTTGCGTCATCGCCTCCGCTCGCGGCAAAAAACGGGCTTGAGCCATTTCACTATGTAACCCGACAAGCGATTTTTGGTGGCATGGCAATGATCGTGATGTTTGCCGTCTCGATGATGTCACCGACATTGGTGCGTCGTTTGGCCGTTCTGGGGTTTTTGGCGGCATTTGTTGCTTTGGCGTTCTTGCCTGTGTTCGGAACTGACTTTGGCAAAGGTGCAACCCGCTGGTATTCGTTGGGATTTGCTTCTGTGCAACCAGCCGAGTTTCTCAAGCCTGGGTTCGTTGTCATGTCAGCATGGTTATTGGCCGCATCGCAGCAGTTGGGTGGGCCGCCCGGCAAGACATATTCCTTTGTCCTCACAGTGATGATTGTCTTGATGTTGGCAATGCAGCCGGACTTTGGTCAAGCTGCGTTGATCTTGTTTGCTTGGGGTGTGATGTATTTTGTGGCGGGCGCGCCGATGACGGTATTGATAGTTCTTGCCGGTATGGTCGTTTTGGGTGGCTCGTTCGCATATGCAAATTCAGAGCATTTTGCACGCCGCATCGATGGTTTCTTGTCACCCGATCTTGATCCAACAACACAACTTGGCTACGCGACAAATGCCATCCGCGAGGGTGGTTTCTTTGGTGTGGGCGTCGGCGAAGGCCAAGTGAAGTGGTCGCTGCCAGATGCACATACCGATTTCATTATTGCGGTTGCCGCGGAAGAATATGGGTTGATCTGTGTATTGGTGATCATTGCGCTTTATGCGGTTATCGTTGTGCGTTCATTGCTGCGCCTCATGAAAGAACGCGATGTCTTTATCCGCCTTGCCGGTACCGGTTTGGTTTGTATCTTTGGTGTACAGGCGATGATTAATATGGGTGTCGCCGTGCGGCTGTTGCCTGCCAAGGGCATGACTTTGCCGTTTGTGTCTTACGGCGGATCGTCATTGATTGCAGGTGGCATCGCCGTTGGCATGCTGCTGGCGTTTACCCGCAGCCGCCCGCAGGGTGCGATGGGTGATATTTTGCTGCGCCGGGCGAACCGATGACCGCGCCTCTATTAATTATCGCGGCCGGCGGAACTGGCGGGCATATGTTTCCGGCCCAAGCCTTGGCCGAAGCTATGCTGGCAAAAGGCTGGCGTGTGAAGCTGTCAACAGATGCGCGCGGCGCGCGGTATACTTCCGGTTTTCCTGATGCGGTTGAGGTGAATGTCGTCGGCAGTGCTACGTTTGCGCGCGGCGGGCTTGTTCAAAAACTGATGGTCCCGTTTCGTATTGTCGCAGGTATTGGCGCAGCCAAATGGCGGATGTTTCGTGATCGCCCCAATGTGGTGGTTGGCTTTGGCGGCTATCCTGCCATTCCGGCGATGGCTGCTGCTTGGGTTTTGCGCATTCCGCGCATGATCCATGAACAAAACGGTGTGCTGGGCCGTGTGAACCAATTATTTGCCAAGCGCGTTGATCAGATTGCTTGCGGAACTTGGCCCACAGCATTGCCCGGTCAGATCGTTGGTGTGCATACCGGAAACCCTGTACGTGCCGCAATTTTGGAACAGGCAGGTTCGCCTTATATTCCGCCCGGTGATTACCCGATGTCAGTGCTTGTCATGGGTGGCTCACAAGGAGCGCGGATCATGTCTGACGTTGTGCCCCCCGCGATTGCAGCCCTGCCAGAACACATTCGCCGCAATATTCGCGTGTCCCATCAAGCGCGCCCCGAAGATTTGGAACGGGTCACAGCCTACTACGAAAGCGAGCTGATCAAAGCCGAAGTGCAGACATTCTTTGATGACGTGCCACGCCGTATGACGGATGCACAGCTTGTCATCTCACGTTCTGGTGCGTCGACGGTCGCAGATGTCAGCGTGATTGGGCGGCCTGCGATTTGGGTGCCGTATGGTGGCGCTATTCGCGATGAGCAGACCGCAAATGCCCGCCAACTGGTCGAAGCAGGCGGCGCCGAAATCATGACTGAAGCTGAGTTTGACGTCGTTCCATTGACCGAGAAATTGACAGCACTTTTGTCTGATGGTGCAGGTATGTTGAAGATGTCTCAAGCGGCGACGGCTTGCGGCGTGCCTGATGCAACAGAACGATTGGTCGTGTTGGTTGAAGATTTGGCGCAAAAGGCCAAGAAATGATGAATGGACGACACTGATGAGCTCTGCAACGAAACTGCCTCTTGATATTGGTCCTATCCATTTTGTGGGGATCGGGGGGATCGGCATGTCCGGCATCGCCGAGGTCTTGCTGAACCACGGGTATACCGTGCAAGGCTCTGATCTGAAGGCGTCCAACATTACGGATCGCTTGAAAAAATTGGGCGCTACCATTTTCGTCGGCCAGAATGCTGACAACCTTGAGGGCGCGGAAGTTATTGTGATTTCTTCAGCAATCAAGTCTGGCAATCCAGAACTGGATGCAGCCCGCGCCAACGGCTTGCCTGTTGTGCGCCGTGCCGAGATGCTCGCGGAATTAATGCGCTTGAAATCCAATGTCGCCGTTGCGGGTACACACGGAAAAACCACAACGACAACGATGGTTGCAGCCTTGCTTGATGAAGGTGGCATTGACCCGACGGTCATCAATGGCGGCATTATTCACGCCTATGGCTCGAATGCGCGCATGGGGCAGGGCGAGTGGATGGTGGTTGAAGCGGACGAAAGCGACGGTACGTTCAACCGTTTGCCCGCGACGATCGCAATCGTCACCAACATCGATCCTGAACATATGGACCATTGGGGCACCGAAGAGGCGCTGCATAAGGGCTTTTATGATTTTGTGTCGAATATCCCGTTTTATGGTTTGGCCGTGTGCTGCACCGATGATCCGGACGTGCAATCGCTGGTGGGTAAAATCACCGACCGCCGTGTCGTGACGTATGGCTTTAACGCTCAGGCGGATATTCGTGCGCTGAACTTGCACTATAAGGCGGGGGTCGCGCATTTTGACATCGGTTTGCAGGCCGAAGGCGGGATGATCGAAGGTTGCGAATTGCCGATGCCGGGGGACCATAACGTTTCAAACGCGCTGTCGGCTGTGGCCGTAGCGCGGCATCTGGGCATGAAGAAAGACGAAATTCGCGCAGCACTCAAAGGGTTCAAAGGGGTCAATCGCCGCTTTACCAAAGTAGCTGAAGTGAATGGTGTCACCATCATCGATGATTATGGCCACCACCCTGTCGAGATCACGGCCGTGCTAAAAGCAGCACGTCAAGCCACCGAAGGCCGGGTAATTGCAGTGCACCAACCACACCGCTTTTCGCGACTATCGCACCATTTCGACGAATTCTGCGCATGCTTTAATGACGCTGACGTTGTCGGTATTTCTGAAGTCTTTGGCGCGGGTGAGGATCCGATCGCAGGTGCCAGCCATGCGGATTTGGTCGCGGGTTTAATCAGGCATGGACACAGGCATGCACGTGTCGTGGAATCAGAGGATGACCTAGAACGTCTGGTCCGCGAACAGGCCAAGCCGGGCGATATGGTTGTCTGCCTTGGCGCCGGAACAATCAGCACATGGGCGAACCGGTTGCCGGATCGCCTGACCGCATAGTGGACCCGTTCCTTGCCATTGGCTTGTGGGTGGTTCTGGCTTTTGTGATGGCCGCTATTCCCTCGAATGATAACCATTGGCGGCGGGCTTATGTACTGATTGCGATCGGTGCGCCGCTTTTGATTTGGATTGTTTGGCAGCGTGGTATCTTGATTGGGCTGTTTGGCCTTATCGTGGGCGGGCTTGTTTTGCGCTGGCCGGTTTATTTTCTGTGGCGCAAGATCGTGGAAACAACACGCAAGGACAGTCGATGATTCAAATCCTGATTTTTGGCGTTATGCTCACTTGCGCGGTCCTCCCGTTTTTGTTGCTGACGCGGTTGATGCGGACCGGGCAATCTGGCTTGGCGCTGACGATTTCGTCCGTTATTGGTGCAACGCTTGTGATTTTCATCTATGCCAGTGGTCGCCCCTTCGGCATTGATCCCATATTCGCAATGGGTGCAGCGATGCTGGTTTGTGTCCCTGCGTTGCTGGGCAGCGTCTCGGGTGCATTGCTTGGCTGGCTTTTGCGCAGACGCGATGACAGCGAAATCTAGGGCGCAGGTGAATGCAGTGGTGATATATGCTTAAGCTACCAACAGTGCGGGGCACGCTTACGCCACAACGGTCCTTGGCCGATTTAACGTGGATGCGCGTTGGTGGACCGGCAGAGATGCTGTTTCAGCCTGCCGATATAGAAGACTTGTCTAAGTTTTTGGCAGACCTCGATCCTGCGGTGCCGGTATTCCCCATGGGTGTTGGCAGCAATCTGATCGTGCGCGACGGCGGGATCAGCGGCGTTGTGATCCGCTTGGGGCGCGGGTTTAACGGGATCGAGATTTCAGAAGATCATGTGATCGCAGGGGCGGCCGCACTTGATGCCCATGTCGCACGCAAAGCTGCCGATGCAGGACTGGACCTGACTTTTCTACGCACGATCCCCGGCACGATTGGTGGGGCAGTCCGGATGAATGCGGGCTGCTATGGCTCTTACGTCGCCGATGTTTTGACGTCGGTAACTGTCGTCTACCGCGATGGTTCTATTGACGAAATTTCGCTTGAAGTTTTGCAGCTCGCCTACCGTCAAAGCAGCCTGCCTGAAGGCGCAATGATCGTTTCTGCCCGCTTTACCCCACCCAAGGAAGCGGCGGATGTTTTGAAGCAACGCATGACCGATCAGCTTGCCAAGCGTGACGAGACACAACCAACCAAGGACCGCACGGCGGGTTCGACATTCCGCAATCCCGCGGGGTTTTCATCCACGGGACAGGCTGATGATGTGCATGATTTGAAGGCTTGGAAAGTCATTGATGATGCGGGCATGCGCGGCGCTGTGCTGGGCGGGGCTGTGATGAATACCAAGCATTCGAATTTCCTGACGAACGCGGGCGGTGCTACTGCAGCAGAGCTTGAGGATTTAGGCGAAGCGGTGCGGAAAAAGGTTTACGATTCCCAAGGAATTACGCTAGAGTGGGAAATTATGCGGGTCGGTGTCCGGTTGGACAAAGGCCCGAAAAAATAAGGACCAAAATGGTCACGATCCGAAACTTGGATCACACAAATGACGGGTCGCTAAAGGCCCGCGATTAAGGCGGTAGGGTATGTCGAGCAGGACAAACCTGAAAGTTGTTGTCCTCATGGGCGGCCCATCAGCAGAGCGTGAGGTATCGCTAAGCTCGGGTCGTGAATGTGCGACAGCTTTACGGGACGCAGGATATGACGTGGTAGAGGTCGACGCGGGACCTGACGTCGCTGCACGCCTGATCGAAATTGCTCCTGATGCTGTATTCAATGCACTGCATGGCCGCTGGGGCGAAGACGGCGCCGTTCAAGGTATCTTCGAATGGTTGCAAATTCCTTACACACATTCTGGTATTTTGGCCTCTGCGCTGACGCTTGATAAGCAGCGCACTAAGGACGTTTACCGCAAGGTCGGGTTGCCTGCCGTGGATAGCGTATTGGCGTCTGCGGATGACGTGCGCAAAGCCCATGTCATGCCTCCGCCTTATGTGGTGAAGCCATACAATGAAGGCTCTAGTGTTGGCATCTATATTGTCTCCGAAGACGCCAATGGGCCGCCGCAACTTGCCGACGACATGCCCGCGCAAGTGATGGTCGAGGCCTTTGCGCCAGGCCGCGAATTGACGACAACGGTCATGGGTGATCGCGCTTTGACAGTGACCGACATTATTACAGAGGGCTGGTACGACTATCACGCGAAATACGCGCCAGGTGGATCGCGCCATGTTTTGCCCGCCGATATTCCACAAGATATTTTTGACGCATGCATGGATTATGCCGTGCGCGCACATGATGCATTGGGATGTCGCGGGATCAGCCGCACGGATTTCCGCTGGGACGAAACACGCGGGCTTGATGGGCTGATTTTGCTTGAAACGAACACGCAGCCCGGCATGACGCCGACGTCATTGACGCCAGAACAAGCTGCACATGTCGGTATCACTTTCCCGCAGCTTTGCGGCTGGATGGTGGAGGACGCGTCATGCGATCGTTGATGCGCCGCCCATCCCCCGTCGCTGCACCGCGCGATCCAGCGCCTTCACGATTGGGGTACCGTTTTCAGCGGTTGATGCTAACGCCTGGGTTTCGTGGTGCGGTACGGATTGGCGTGCCGATCCTGCTGATCGCCGCAATTGCGGGGTCTTGGTACATACAGCCAGAGAACCGTGCGCAGTTTGTCGAGACGATCGCGGACACCAAACAGACATTTCAACAGCGTCCGCAATTCATGATCCAAGCAATGAATGTGACTGGCGCAGATGCAAGTGCGATGACCGACGTCGTGGCGCTGTTGCCTGATGTTTTTCCGGTCTCATCATTCGATCTTGATCTTGAAGTTATGCGGGCAAATATCGAAGCCCTTGACCAGATAAAGTCCGCCAGCGTGCGGGTCGGCCAAGCTGGTGCACTTGAGGTGCGCTTGACCCCCCGCGTGCCTGTCGCAATTTGGCGGGACGCGGGCACGCTCCGCTTGATTGATGCAGATGGTGTGCTGTCAGGACAGATTGCAGCTCGCGCAGATCGGCTCGAGTTGCCGCTGATTGCGGGCGACGGGGCAGAAAGCAATATCGCCGAGGCGCTGGAGCTATTTGATGCAGCAGGTCCCTTGATCGGACGGGTGCGCGGCCTTGTGCGCATGGGCGAACGTCGCTGGGACATGGTGTTGGACCGTGACCAACGCATATTTTTGCCAAGCAGTGGAGCCGTTGGTGCGCTGGACCGCGTGATCGCGCTGAACGCCGCGCAAGATATGCTGAGCCGTGATGTGGCCGTCGTTGATATGCGCAACGCAAACCGGCCGACACTACGGATGAACCAAGAGGCGGCCGCAGCATTGCGCCGTGGCAACACAACAACTGACATAAACGAGGTAGGCAACTGATGGGCGATCTATACGACAGCCAGCGCGCAATGCGGCAAATGCGAAAAGCTGCAATGCAGCGTGGTGTGGTTGCCATTTTGGATGTCGGTACGTCCAAGATTGCCTGCCTTGTTTTGCGCTTTGACGGGCCAGAAAAATTCCGCAGCGTTGATGGTGTTGGATCACTTGCAGGGCAATCACAGTTTCGCGTGATAGGCGCGGCGACAACCCGTTCGCGCGGTGTCCGCTTTGGCGAAATCGATGCGATGCAAGAAACCGAACGCGCAATTCGGACGGCCGTGCAGGCAGCACAAAAGATGGCGAATGTTCGTGTCGACCATGTGATTGCTTGCCTTTCCGGCGCGCGCCCACGGTCTTACGGTCTAGATGGGTCGCTGGATGTCGCGGGCGGCATGGTCAGCGAACAAGACATCAGCCAGGTTATGGCGTCATGTGATGTGCCCGACTATGGGGCCGACCGCGAAGTACTGCACGCGCAGCCGGTGAACTTTGCACTGGATCATCGCTCTGGTTTGGGTGATCCGCGCGGTCAAATCGGCAATACACTGACAACCGATATGCACATGCTGACAGTTGATGCCACGGCAATTCAAAACCTGTTCTACTGCATTAAGCGGTGCGATCTGGAATTGGCGGGGCTCGCATCATCGGCTTACGTTTCTGGCATGTCGTCGCTTGTGGAAGACGAGCAGGAATTGGGTGCGGCTTGTGTCGATCTTGGTGGCGGTTCCACAGGCATTTCGGTCTTTATGAAGAAACACATGATTTATGCGGACAGCGTGCGCATGGGCGGCGAACATGTGACGTCTGACATCTCGATGGGTTTGCAAATTCCAGCGGCAACCGCCGAACGGATCAAGACATTCTATGGCGGCGTTGTCGCAACTGGCATGGACGACCGTGAAATGATCGAGATCGGTGGCGATACCGGCGATTGGGAACACGACCGCCGCACGGTTAGTCGTGCCGAGCTGATTGGCATCATGCGGCCGCGTGTCGAAGAAATCCTTGAAGAAGTCCGCGCACGTTTGGATGCGGCAGGGTTTGAACATCTGCCCGGGCAGCAAATCGTGCTGACGGGCGGAGGTAGCCAAATTCCGGGGCTTGATGGATTGGCCAGCAAAATTCTGGGACAGCAGGTGCGCTTGGGGCGTCCATTGCGGGTACAGGGTTTGCCACAAGCGGCAATCGGTCCGGCATTTTCAAGCGCCGTCGGATTGACGCTTTTTGCTGCGAATCCACAAGATGAATGGTGGGATTTCGAAATTCCTGCCGATCGTTATCCGGCACGGTCGCTCAAGCGAGCGGTGAAATGGTTCAAAGACAACTGGTAATGCGCAACATCTTGCCAATCTGTCGAAATCCGGCGGTTAAGGAAATGTTTTTGTCCAGATTTGGTGGCGATTTTGTGTTTTTGTCGTGACCTTTCGGCACCACTTGGTTATATTGATCAGTAATAAGCAGTAAACGCCCGGGGGCACGGGCAAATAAAAAAACAGGCGGATCGCATTATGACTTTAAATCTTTCCCTCCCGGGGCACGATGAACTGAAACCACGTATTACAGTGTTTGGTGTTGGTGGCGCAGGCGGCAACGCTGTGAACAACATGATCGAGCAAGAGCTTGATGGTACTGATTTTGTTGTGGCCAACACTGACGCGCAAGCACTGCAGCAGTCGCGTGCTGGTGCGAAAATCCAGATGGGTTTGAAAGTCACTGAAGGTCTGGGCGCAGGCGCGCGGGCAACCGTCGGTGCCGCCGCTGCCGAAGAAAGCATCGAACAGATCGTTGATCATCTGGCTGGCGCGCACATGTGCTTTATTACTGCTGGTATGGGCGGCGGTACAGGTACTGGTGCTGCACCGATTATTGCCCAAGCCGCACGCGAATTGGGTGTTCTGACGGTTGGTGTTGTCACCAAGCCATTCCAGTTCGAAGGCGCCAAGCGCATGAAGCAAGCCGAAGCAGGCATCGAAGCCCTGCAAAAGGTTGTGGATACGCTGATCATCATTCCAAACCAGAACCTGTTCCGTCTCGCTAATGAAAACACGACATTCACCGAAGCCTTTGCTTTGGCAGATGACGTGCTTTATCAAGGTGTTAAGGGTGTGACGGACCTAATGGTCCGTCCCGGTCTGATCAACCTCGACTTTGCTGACGTTCGCGCCGTGATGGACGAAATGGGCAAGGCGATGA